>DATENA010000125.1:0-7578 GCA_035275285.1 Fibrobacteria bacterium
ACGGCCGGTGTCGGACTTGAACTTGCTGAGGTTCTCCAGGGCGAGGTCCTGGGACTCCCCGATTTTCCGGAGGATGTCCATGTTGTCCTTCCAGGCGTGCTGGGCCTGGAGGGCGAGTTGGTCGTTGACGTTGCCGGCGGGGAGATCGTCCTCCCCTTCCAGGGAGACCCAGAGGGAGCGCATGCCGGATTTCTTGCAGCGGGAGATGACGGCTTCGTCCAGGACGTATCCGGCCGCCAATTGGGCCCCGGTGTTGGTGCCGAGCACCGAGCGGGCCACCCGCATTCCGGGTTGGATTTCGTCAATGGCTAACTGAATCATGGGTATTCCGCCGAATCGCCTCCCGAACCGGTTTTATCATGGTAGGCGGCGGAAAACGGGAGCGGCAATCGCCTTACCTTCATTTGACGAATGGGGTTCTCCCCGCTTGTTTTCGGCCCCTCAAGAACTTGGCCCGCTTGAGGGCTTGGTTGAAATCGCCTAAAAAGCCCAAGCTTCGACGCGCACGGGTTGTATGCGCCGGCCGGAAGGCCCGGGAGGACGCGCGGGCCCGAAGCGAGGGCCGCGGGGAATTGCCGGACGGAACGCATTAATGTCTATTTCCGCCGGAATGTTCATTGCCACCGGGCTTACGCGAGGACTTCCATGAAATGCGCCGCCCCGATCCTCCCGGACGTTTCCCCGTCGCCCGCTTCCCGCCTGGATTTCTCCGGGACCGGGATCGCCGATGCCACACTCGCGGCAAAATACCGCGCCCTGCAGGCGCGCCTGCAGGGCCTGGGCGAAGTCTGGATCGGTTTCTCCGGAGGCGTGGACTCCACCTTGCTGACGGCCGTGGCCCGGCACGTCCTGGGCAGGGACAAGGTCACGGCCTGCCTGGCGGTGGGGCCTTCCCTGGCGGAGCGGGAGCGGCGCGAGGCGCTGGCGCTGGCGGAACTGATGGATGCGGAACTGAAATGCTACCCGGCCGCCGAGTTCGACAATCCCGCCTACGTGGCCAACGGGCCGGACAGGTGCTTCCATTGCAAGGCGGATCTGTTCCTGCATCTGGGCCGCTTCGCCGCGGCGGCGAAGGCCGGGGCGGCCCCGGGGCGCCAGGGGGCCGCGGAAGCTCCCGCGCTCCTGTACGGAGGTAACCTGGACGATACCAGGGACTACCGTCCCGGGCGCAAGGCCGCGGAATTGCACGGGGCCCTGGCTCCCCTGGCGGAAGCGGGCCTGGGCAAAGCGGACGTGCGGGCCCTGTCCCGGGCCATCGGCCTGCCCACGGCGGAGAAGGCCGCCCAACCCTGCCTGAGCAGTCGCATCCCCTATGGCAGCGCGGTGACTCCGGCCAAGCTGGCGGCGGTGGAGGCGGGGGAGGCGGAGCTGGCGGCCATGGGGCTGGGGTTCCGGGAATTCCGGGTCCGGCATTTCGGCGAGACGGCCCGCGTCGAGGTCCCGGCCGACCAGATGGGCCTGCTCACGGAGGCGGCGCGCCGGGATCTGGCCGGGCGCCTGCGCAAAGCGGGGTTCGCGCGCATGGAGATCGATCCCGCCGGGTTCCGGAGCGGCAAGCTCAACCAGGCGCTGCCGCCGGAGAGCCTTTCCCGGTTCACGGACCAACCCGCCGATCCGGAGGGTTCCGGTCCTCGTTAGAGTCGCCGGGAGGCCCCAGCCAGGGCCCGGACCATCGGCTCCGGGCGTATCCGGGTAGAATACGGTTTTTCTCCAAACCATGCCCCAAATCCTCCAAATGGGGCCTTCCGCAAGAAATCCTCATGCGGTTTCCGCCGGCTTAAGACACTTTTCCACCGGGAGATTCAAAGGAAATCCGAAATCGTACCGGGGGAGCAGTTTATGGCGAAGCATTCGTGTAAAAGGATATTGGCTCAAGTGGCATTCGCGGCGTCATTGGCTGCGGCCGGAATCCCGGATGCGATGCATCCGGATTATGAGATGAAGGAAGTGCCGCTGGCGGCCAAATACAAGACCATGGGCATGGGGTTCCTGAGCGACGGGCGCATGGTCCTGGCGACCACGGACTTTATCGGCGGGGGCGAAGTGCCGGCCACCGGCAATGTCAACCATAAGATCCTGATCATCACCAATCCCGGGGCCGCCGACGCCGCGAACGTCCAGGTCAAGGAAGTCGCCAACACCTGGAGGCAGATCGCGGGCATCTCCATCGTGGAGGACAAAATCTACGTGTCGGACCGGGACGGCTTCTACAAAATCCTGGACATCGAAGGCAGCTCCCTGAACCTGGCCGGCAACCGGCAGAAACTGATCTCCTGGCCGGACGAGAACAAGTGGAACAGCGGCTACACCTGGCACCAGTGGGTGTTCACGCCCATGTTCTGGCAGGGCAGCTTCTACGCACCCTACTCCGGCAGCATCCGCAAAGGCGGCCCGTCGGACGTGCCCGCCACCACCGCTTATTCCGGCGCGTTCCTGAAGTGGGACCTCAACGGCACCACCTTGACCAAGTTCGCCGGCGGCCTCCGCTCCCCCAACGGCGCCAACATGGCCCCCAACGGCGACATGTTCGTGGCGGACAACCAGGGAAGCTGGCTGCCCTCCTCCACCTTCATGCTCATGAAGCCGGGCAAGTTCTACGGCCACCGCCAGAGCCCCAAGCGCGACGCCGGCGGGAACGTTATCCAGGACAACGCGCCCAACTGGGCGGAAAGCCTGCCCTACGAGCGCCCCACGGCCTGGCTGGACAACGGCGCCGTGCGCACCTCCCCCAGCCAGCCCGTCTACATCACCAAGGGACGCTATACAGGCGATTGGCTCCTGGGCGACGTGAACAACGCGGGCCTGGTGCGCATCGCGCTGGACAAGGTGGACGACACCTATAACGGCGCCGTGTTCTGGTTCAGCAAGGGCATGGGCAATGCGGCCATCAACCGTCTGGCCTGGAGCAAAGACGGCTCCCTCTACGTGGGCACCCTCATGAATACGGGCAACTGGCCGAGCGGGAACGCCATGCCGTTGTACAAGGTCACGCCCAAGGCCACCGCCTCCACCTTCGACATGAAGGCCATCCGCCACCTGGCCGACGGCGTGGAAATCCTGTTCACGGATCCGGTGGACGCGGGCTCCATCGCGGGCGGCAACTTCTCCGTGAGCCAATGGAATTACACCCGGCAGGAAAAGTACGGCGCGGGCAAGGGCCCCGCGGAAGCCCGCACGGTTTCGGCGACGGAACTCTCCTCGGACGGCAAGCGCGTGCATCTGAAGATCGCCGGCTTGAAGGACGATTACGTCACCTACTTCAAGCTGGCCAACGTCAAGGCCGCCGCCGCCGGCGCCGCCGTCTGGAACAACGAGGCCTGGTTCACCCTGAACAAATTCTCCACGCGCGTCTGGGATCCGTCCCCGGTCGGCGTGGCCGCCCCCATGGCCGCCAAACTGGAAGGCCTCGTGCGCCAGCGCGTCACCGGCGCGGGCCTGGAAGTCTCCGTATCGGGCGAGGGCGACCACGCCTTCTCCCTGATCGCGTTGAACGGCGCGCGCATGCGCACCGCCACGACCAAGGGCCCGGCTTCCGTGATCCTGCCCACGGCGGGCCTGGCCAAGGGCCTGTACCTGCTGGAAGTCCGCCAGGGTTCCGAAACCCTGGTACGCCCCGTCAGCCTTTCGCTGTAGGGCCTGTAAGGCTTATAGGGCCTGCGGGCCGTCAGGGGCCCAGGGGGGGCGGATGGCGTCCGCCGGGCGGGAGCGGACGGTACGGGGCTTCGAAGCAAGGAAAGTCGACTCCGGCGGAAACGGAATGGTGAGACATATCCGGCCGCCATGGCATCCAAAGACACGGTCTCCTATGGAATCCCGTTTCGTGGTCCGAAACGGGAAGCGCGGGACCGGAAGGAGGAAGCCATGGATGGGAAAAGGGCGACATCCATTACGGTGGGCCGCAGCGCGGTTTCCGCGCATCTGGCGGCGGCGGAAATACGCGGCGGGCCGGGCGGAGGATCCGCTTCCGGACGGAAGCCCAAGAGCCGCAGGAGCTTCTCTCCCGTTTACAAATTGCGCGTGCTCATGCGGGCGCGCGAAGCCCTGGAATCCGGCCGGGGCGGCTTGAGCCGCTTTCTGAAGGAGGAAGGCCTGTACTCTTCCCATCTGGCCCAATGGCGCAGACAGTGCAGGCAGGGGCTGCTCGGCAAGGCGCATCGCGGCCGGCCGCAAAAGAACCGGGACGGATTGTTGCGGGAGAACGGCAGGCTCAAGCGCAGGCTGTCCTATCTGGAGGAGTGCCTGCGCAAGGATCTGCAAAGGAGGGATCCGGCCGCCATGGCCGTCGTCCTGCGGCTGGGCGCCGGCGGAAAGGAGGCTAGTAGGCGGCCCGGTACACCGCCAGCAAATCCTCCCGCGTCACGGGGATGATGTTGGAGGCGTGGCACGTGTCCTCGAAGGCGTCCAGGGACAGCGGCTCCAGATCGGCCCGGGGCACCTTGTGGTTGCGTAACCCGAAGGGTACCCCCAGCGCGGTGAAGAAGGCCCGGGCGGATTCCGCCAGGCTTCCCCGGTCCATGCCGGCTTCGCGGAACAGATCCCGCACCCGCGCCAGCTTGGCCCGGGCCGCCGCATCCAGGCCGCGGGACTCCAGGAAGGCGAGGGCATCGGGAAGCAGCAGGGCGTTGGCCAGGCCGTGATGGGTGTTGTACCGGGCCGACAGGGGATGGGCCAGGGAGTGGATCATGCCCAGGCCTTTCTGGAAGGCCGTGGCGCCCATGGCGGCCGCCATCTGCATGGCCCCGCGGGCTTCCAGATCCGATCCGTCCGCATAAGCCTTGGGCAGCGCCTTGAGGATGAGGCGGATGCCTTCCAGCGCGATGCCGTCCGCCATGGGATGGAAGGCGTTCGCCAGGTAGGCTTCCAGGCAATGGGTGAAGGCGTCGATACCGGTGGCGGCGGTGATGGGCGGGGGAAGCCCGGCGGTGAGGGCGGGCTCGAGCACGGCGACGTCCGGCATGAGCCTGGGATGGAAGAAGATGGTCTTCTTGCCGGTGGCCCTCAGGATGATGACCCCCGAGCGGCCCACTTCGCTGCCGGTCCCGGAGGTGGTGGGGATGGCGAAGAGCGGAGGCATGGGACGGGTGATCAACTTGTCCCCGCCCTTGGCATCATCGTACTGGGCCAGGGGGCCGGGATGGGTGGCCATGAAGCGGATGACCTTGGCGGTGTCCATGGGACTGCCTCCGCCCAGGGCGATGAGCGCGTCGCAGCCCCCGTTCCGATAGGCTTCCAGGCCCTTCTCCACGTCTTCCTCGATGGGATTGGGATGCGTGCCGTCGAAGACGGACACCCGCAAGGCGTCTCCGCCGCCCGCTTGCAGCGCGGCGGCCACCTTGGCCGCCAGCCCCGCCTTCACCAGGGTGGCGTCCGTGACGATGAGGGCGTGCTCGGCCTGTCCGCGGAGGCGTCCGGCCAGGGCCTGGAGCGCGCCTTCGCCGAAGAGGATGGTGGTGGGGTAGTTGAATTGTTGCATGTGGACCCATTCAGGTTAGGAGAAGAATTTCAAAGTGCAAAGTTCAAAATGCAAAATGGAATGCAGCGGATAAGAATCTCATGGTACGCCCGGGTTTTTCTTCAACTTTGACTTTTGAACTTTGCACTTTGACTTTTTCTTAAATGATCTCGAAATACCTTTGCAATTGCCAATCCGTAATCTGCCTCTCATGCTCCCGCACCTCCCATTCGCGCGAGGCGGCGAAATGCTCCACGAAGTCCGCGCCGAACAGGTCCGCCGCTTCCTTGGAAGCGCGCAGGTTGCCCAGGGAGTCGCGCAGGTTGCCGGGGAGGCGGAGCCCTTCGGGGAGGGAGTCCTGCACGTCGTAGGCGCTGCCTTTGACCGGATTGCCCAAGGCGAGTTTCTGCTCGATGCCCAAAAGGCCCGCCCCGATGCAGGCGGCGGCCACCAGGTAGGGGTTGCCGTCGGCGGCGCCCAGGCGGAATTCCATGCGCTGGGACTTGGGCCCGCCGGGGATGACGCGCAGGGCCGTGGTGCGGTTCTCCACGCCCCAGGTAGCGCTGGTGGGGGCCCAGGCGCCCTTGACCAGGCGCGTATAGCTGTTGATCGTGGGGGCGCAGAGGCACAGGAAAGGCTTCAGGTATTTCTGCATGCCCGCCACATAGCGCTCCATGATCGGGCTCATGCCTTCCCGGCCGCCCGGCTTGTGGAATACGGGTTCCCCGCTTTTCTGGTCGAACAGGCTCTGGTGCAGATGCCCGCTTTGGCCGGGATAGTCCAGGGACCATTTGGCCATGAAGGTGGCCATTTTCTGGCGCTTCTGGAAAAAGACCTTGGTGAAGGTCTTGAACACGGCGGCCTTGTCGGCGCCGCGCAGGGCCTCGTCCGGGGCCAGGGCGGCTTCGATCACGCCCGGGCCGGTCTCGCAATGCAGGCCTTCGATGGCGCAACCCATGGAATCATGGTATTCCATGAGGCCGGTGAAGAGGTCCGATTCGGCGGAGTTGCGCAGCACGGAGTAACCGAAATTGCCGGGCGTGAGGGGCTTGAGGTCCCGGTAGCGTTTCTCCCGCACGGAATGCGGGGTCTCGTCGAAGACGAAGAACTCGTATTCGAAGCCGATCTTGGCGCCGAAGCCCATGGCCTTCCCGCGGTCCAGCACCCGCTGCAGCAGGCCGCGCGGGCACAAGGGGTGGCGCCCGCCGGTCTTCGCGTCCGTGAACTCGCCCAGGAAGAAAGGGATGTTGCCTTCGTCCGCCAGGCGGCGTTCCGTGGACAGGTCCAGGCGGAAGGGCGCGTCCGGAAAGGCGGTATGCCATCCGGTGAACTTCACGTTGTCATAGAGCTTGTCTTCCACGTCCCAGCCCAGCACGCAATCGCAGAAGGCGCCGCCGGACTTGGCCACGGAGGCGAACTTTTCCAGGGAAAGGTATTTGCCGCGCATGACGCCGTCGATGTCGGTGAGGGCGAGCTTGATCCGCTTGATGCCGGAGTCCCGCCATTCGGCGATGCGGCGGGCGAGGTATTGATCGGAGGGAGGCGGGGAAGAAGGAGCGGCGGCGGATTTGGTTGGGGACGGTTTGCGACGAGTCATGGGAACGACCTTTGGGATGGGGCTGAAGAAGAGGAGAGTATGGAAAGAGAGGTGGGATTGGGAAGTGGGGTGGTTAAAGTAACGTTTCGTCGGGCGCCCGACGCCCGACACCCGACGAAACGCACCCATGAAAACAAGAGCTTCAAGCCACTCCCGGGTTTCCCGATACTTCTCGAGCAGATTACAAGTATAGTCTCATCCCGCTCGAAAATGAATCACCTTCATCCTGACAAGCTCCCTGCGGCGAATGGATGAGTATAAGCTAACATTTCCCCGGGCCCGTTTCCGTAAAATAAGGCGGAAAGGCCCCGAGGGAAGACCGCGGCAAGGGAAGGGCTGGGCAAAGGAAGGTCCGCCGGCAGGGTAAGCCTGGGGGACTCCGAACCTAAGGGTCCGTTAAGAAATAAATGGAGCAAAGGAGCCCCCAGATGGGGGTCAGATTGGCCCGATCGGATTGAGCAAAACCTGAGGCATAGCAGCGCTATGTCGAAGGTTTTGCGATTGACGATCGGGCCAAGATGGCCCTCAG
>DATENA010000126.1:0-6903 GCA_035275285.1 Fibrobacteria bacterium
CGATGCACTGGCTTGGGCGCGTCGCGCGCCGAGACCCGAAACTATTCGTCCTATGGCAATGGGGCGTGCGGCCGGAAGCTGGAAGGTAGGAGCCGGATGAGGCGAGAGTTTCACGTCCGGTTCTCGGAGGGCCTGGGGGGGAGTTCCCCCGGGCTACTCGACTCATTGTTCATTGCGGAAGTGAAGGAGAGGCGCGGTCAATGCTGGAAGCCATACGAATACTTCGTTTGATTTCCTGGGCTACACGTTTCAACCACGACGAGCGAAAACACGCTGGGGAAAGTTCTTTGTTAGCTTTCTCCCAGCGATGAGCGCCAACGCAGCAAACAAAGTGAGGGAAACGATGCGCCAATGGCGTATACCCTCGCAGCGGAGCAATCAGAACCTGGCGGAAATCGCCAAGCTGGTTAATCCGACACTCACGGGATGGCTCAACTACTATGGCCGATTCAGTCGGTCGAAGTGCACCAATGTCCTTCAGCATTTCAATAGGATATTGGCGGAATGGGCTGGGCGGAAATATAAGGGATTAAGATACCGCTTGAGCGCCTCTCGCCACTGGCTGGCGGGGATTGCGAAAACGAACTCAACGTTATTTTCACTGTGGAAGCACGGTGTTCGTCCCGCAGGCTGGAACATGGGAGCCGTATGAGGCGAGAGTCTCACGTACGGTTCTGCGAGGGCCTGCGGGTGAAATCCCCGCGGGCTATTCTACAATAGAAATGGGATGCGAAATGAATGAAATCCGGATGTTTGCCGCAGCGCTGATGGTATTCACGCTAACCGGGACCGAGGCATCCGATTGATGCGCGATACTTCAAACGGCGGATCGTTCCATTTCAAATTGGAAGAAAAATTGAAAGGCAAAATCCGAATCGACGATCGAACCGACCAGATGGAAGACAGGCCGAGGTTCAGCTTTTGGGTCGATAGTTCGGACATGATGAAAATCCCGAGGAATGCAGACGACCAAAGGTGGCCTTGGTTTGAAATTTCCAATGCTGAAGAAATCAGGAAAAAGGTCGAAAAGAAAGCATCCAAATCGAATCTGGAGTGTGCTGCCATTGAAGCCGATATCGAAATCAAAGAATATAATTATGCGGGAGTCCAGCGGACTGAGGCAGCGGACGCGGCTGCGATTAAATTGAAAAGACTGGGAAAAATTGAATCCGGAAAATGCGATCCGGACTTGCAATGGTGGACCGAAATCGTCAAGAAAAAGGATAGCCACCCATTTAAGCGGTAGTAGTTCGATAAGCAAGCCGAAATGGAGACGAATCCAAAATGCAGCGCATCAAAAATCGAACCAATACGGCTGCTACCAAGCAGGCTCGAGAAACGGCCGGGGAAAATCAAGTTTGCCCGCATTGACCGGATCGGATTCAAGGAACGCTACGGGCAAATATTCGGTAGATACGCGAAGAAACGAGGAGGCGCCGCCAGATGGAATCCATGCCGATCACCAGAGAAAGCATTTTGAATGCCGAGTTGGGCCTGATCGAAGGAATCAAGAAAAGCGATGTCCGCTATTTAAGCCATATCCTGCACGACGACCTGCTTTTCATCGCGCCAAACGGCCAAGTGGTCACCAAGCAAATGGATTTGGAATCGCATCGGAAAGGCGATATGGTCGTTGAGAGTCTCACGCCGACTTTCGAGGAGATTAGAATCCTGGATACCGTGGCGACGGTGATTGTGGTTTATGAAACGAAGGGATCGATGCTTGGCAATCCGATAAGCGGGCGGTTCCGCTATATCCGGATTTGGAAGGATTCCGGAGATGGGTTGAAGGTTATCGGGGGCGGTTGTTTCGCGATACATTGAGCCATGGCGGCGCGGCGGCGCAGCCCGATCCCCAAGTCCATATCATCAAGTACGGTCCTGGAAAAAGATGGCCTGGAAATCGAATGGAAGGGAATAATCGTGTCAAATCCTTTACGGAAGCTCTTGCTCGGAGGGGTCGCCCTCGGCTGGTTCGCGGCTTGCAGCCAACCGGAACCGGACGATCCGGGCGCCGTCGGAATCAAAGTGCTGCTTGCGTATTCCGAAAGCGATACGGGGCGTTTCGAGGACTATCCGGCCCGGATCCGGGAGCGGTTTTCGGAAACCCAATCCGTATTCACGAACAGCGGGACCGGAGTCCGTTTCGAGATCGCCGCGATAGTCGAGATCCCCTTCCAACCGGAGGAGAGGACCGCCGATTTGGTGCGCCTGGTGAAAAGGAAGGATGGATACTGGGACGGGATACATCGGATCCGGGACAGTCTCGAGGCGGACATCGTGGTTTTCATCAGCCCCTTGGCGAACGCGACCATAAACGGTTCCATCCTGGCGACGGATTCGACTGCTTTCGTAATCGTCGCTTGGGAGCATTTCGAGGCGCCGGTTTATGGATTGGCGCATGAGATGGCGCATTTGTTCGGGGCCATGCACCCCGGAACGGTCGGGGCCGTCGCGGACCAGTTCCCCCAAGGGTTCCCTTGGGGGAACGACACCCTCAAGACGGTTATCGATTGGAGCGCGGGCGAGACGGTCCCTTATTTTTCCAATCCGGAAATCCCATATCGCGGGCGAAGGATCGGAGAAGCCGGAAAGGCGGACATCGCTTCCGTGATCCGTGCCACCGCCGCATACGTTTCCAACTTCCGGGGAAAGGTCACGCAGACGGATTTCCTTCCCAAAGGAACCATGCCTTCGGCGGATTTTTCCGAATAGAGAGCGGAAACGCAAGGTTGACAGTAACGGCCACTTTTTGCCTGAAAAGTATTGTCCAAAAAGCAGTACAAAAATGACTACTTGGGGCCGGGGGCCACGGATCAGGGATTCCCCGCCGCCGGAATCCCGTAAATAGAACTTGTACCGGCGAATCGGATTAGCGTAGGTTTACTCCCGGAACGAGGCGGCCCGGCGCGGGACCACGGGCGCGGTTCGGGCCGCGAAGGGAGATTTTCCGATGAGCACCTTGATGGTAGAAGCGGAACCCGAGGCGATTGCGATCGACCCGGCCCGCACCGCGGTGGTCGTGATCGATATGCAACGCGACTTCCTCGAGCCCGGCGGCTTCGGCGAAACGCTCGGAAACGACGTGTCCCTGTTGCAACGCGCCGTGGCGCCCATCCAGGCCTTGTTGGAAGGGACGCGGCGACGGCGGATGCTGATCATCCATACCCGCGAAGGCCATCTCCCGGACCTGAGCGACGCTCCCAAGGCGAAGCTCGAACGCGGGTCGCCGGGCATCCGCATCGGCGCGCCGGGTCCCATGGGGCGCATCCTCATCCGCGGCGAGTCGGGCCACGACATCGTGGCTTCCCTGAAGCCGCTCCCCGGGGAGGTGGTGGTCGACAAGCCCGGGAAGGGCGCCTTTTACGCGACCGAACTCGGCTCCATCCTCAAGGAGCGGGGCATCGAGAACCTCATCGTCTGCGGCGTGACGACGGAGGTGTGCGTGCATACGACGGTCCGGGAAGCGAACGACCGCGGGTACAAATGCATCGTTCCCGGCGACTGCTGCGCATCGTACTTTCCGGAGTTCCACGAGGCGGGCCTTAGGATGATCAAGGCCCAGGGCGGGATCTTCGGCTGGGTTTCGGATTCGACCCGGGTGCTCGCGGCCCTGGGCCGGGACCAATAGGAGCTTTTTCAAACCAAGACCGGAGACGCCCATGAAAACCACCTCGCCGTCCGCTTCCCTTTTCAGGCCCAAGCTCTGGGTGCCAGGCGACTGGAACGCTTTGTTCGGGTTCGGCACCAACATCCTGGTCAATATGCTGACGCTCACCGCGTTGCTCCTTTACGTTCTGCAGATGCCGAGGGAGATGGTGTTCGGGCGCATCCTGCCCGCCGCGGGCATGATGATGTTCATGAGCACGGCGTACTATGCCTGGCTCGCCTACCGCCTGGCGCGGAAGACGGGCCGATCGGACGTATGCGCGCTGCCTTCCGGCATCAGCGTGCCCCACATGTTCATCGTCACCCTGGTCATCATGCTTCCCGTCAAGCTCGCGACCGGCGATCCCGTCAAGGGCTGGCAGGCGGGGCTGGTCTGGGTCTTCATCCAGAGCTTCGTGCTGATGGGCGGCGGTTTCCTGGCCCCGATCATCCGCAGGATGACCCCCAAGGCCGCGTTGCTCGGGGCGCTGGCGGGCGTGGCGATCACCTTCATTTCCATGAAGCCGGCCCTGGAAATGTTCATGACGCCGATGGTCGGCGTCGTCTGCTTCGCCATCATCCTCGTCAGCTGGTTCGGCGGCGTCAAGTACGGCGGGATCCCCGCGGGCCTGGTGGCCATCGCCGGCGGCACGCTGATCGCCTGGGGCTCGAACCTGTTCGGCCTGAACTACGGAGGCATGAGCCTGGAAGCCCTCAAAGGTTCGTTCCAGACCTTCGGCTTCGCCGTGCCGCATCCGGTGATCGGCTTGATCCTCGGCGGGCTGCACTGGTCCTTCCTCAAGACCATCCTGGTCACCGCCATCCCGTTCGGCATCTACGATCTGGTCGAGGCCATGGACAACGTGGTCAGCGCCTCGGCGGCCGGGGACGAGTATCCCACCACGCGCGTCCTCACGGCGGACGGGGTCATCAGCCTGGCAGGCTGTCTCATGGGCAATCCGTACATCAATGCCGTGTACATCGGCCATCCGGGATGGAAGGCCATGGGCGGCCGCATCGGGTATTCCGCCGCCACCGGGCTCATGATCATCGTCCTCTCCTGGTTCGGAGTCATCTCGCTCATGACCGCGGTCATCCCGGTCATCGCCATCTCGCCCATCCTGCTCTACATCGGCATGCTCATCGGTTCCCAGGCCTTCCAGGAAAGCCCGCACCGCCATGCGCCGGCCATCGTGGTCGCGCTCATCCCTTCGCTCGCCGCCTGGGCCAAGCTGCAAATCGACAATTCCCTGGGCGCGGTGTCGGGCATCCACCAGGTCACCCCGGAAATGATCGCCTCCATGAAGCAGGTGGGGATCATGTACCATGGGCTGTCGATCCTGGGAGGCGGATCCATCCTCTCGGGCGTCATCCTGGGCGCGGTCACCGTGTACATCGTCGATCGCGCGTTCCTGAAAGCGTCGGGGTTCGCGGCCGCGGGCGGCGTGCTCACTTTCTTCGGCCTGATGCACGGGGAGGAAGTCGGCGCCTTCCAGAACCCGGCGGTGGTTTTCTCCTACTTCTCGGTCGCGGCCGTATTGCTCGCCTGCAATCGCTTCGCCTCCACGGCCCCGGCCCCCATTGAAGAAGAGCGCCTCGAACGCAAGGAACTGCTCGAAACCCTCGCCTGAACGCATCGCGGGAACCGGCCGCACCCGGATCCGCGCGAACGGGGGCGCTCCGACCGACGGGGCGCTCCCGAATCGTTTCTTTGCGGTTCATTATGGGGGGAAATCGATACGATTGAAAGATCCGGGCCGGGAAGATACATTGCGGAAAAGGCCCCATGGCGCCGGATCGCGATTCCCACCGGGAGGCGGAGCATGACCAGGAACAAGAAGATATTCTACATCGCAGTGGGTTTCGGCCTGGGCCTGGGCCTCCTGTATCTCCTGCGCGCCTGGAGGAACCGGGATACCCGGCCCACCCTCGAGGATGCCGAAGCCCTGTTCCTGGAAACCTATCCCGGCGTCCGCATCCTGAACCTGAAGATCACGGAAGATGAGATTTACGCCCGCAATTTCCTGTTCCGGTACCTGAAGCCCGACAGTGATTCCGGCAAAAGCATCGAGATCCAGTTCATGAGGGACAAGAGTTCGGGCCAGTGGATTCCGGCCCCGCCCATCCCGGCGGAATTGAAATAGCCCGATTGCGTCGAGACATGGCCAGGAAAAATCGCGCCTTGATCCCGGTCCTGGCCCCATTGGTCCTGGGCATCGCCACGGCCCTGGCCTTCCTGTTCCATTATCTGGGCAAGAACCGGGCGGTCGTCACCATCCGGAACCGGACCGGATACGATCTGGTGGGCGGGCAATTGCGGATCAGTTCCCAGCCGAAGGAACAGGAGGTCGGCGAGATCAAGGACGGCGATAGCGCCAAGGTCCTGTTCGAACGGTTCGGGGACGGCCATTACATCTTCGCCGGGCAATTCAAGCATGGAAAGACCCTGCAGGATTCGGGCGGAAGCGTCGCCTCCGGCGCTTCGTACAAGGATGAGATCCTGCTGGAAAGCCGCAACGACACCTTGGTGGCCGAGGTCAGCCGGGACGCCCGGGACTGAGCAGGACCGGTCGGCCCCGGTCCTTAACGGACCCTAAGGGGCCGCTATCTTGTCCACTTCCCGGCGGTATTTGGCGGTGAGGGCGATGACGTGTTTGGGCACGTCCGGGCAGGCGGACAGGTCTTTGCCGAGCTTTTCGAAAAGCGCGTCCATCTTTCCGCGTTTGATTCCGCTGGAAAAACAGTTCTTTCCGTCGGCATATTCGGTGATCGCCGTGCGTACGCCGGCTTTGCTGTTGGGTAGGGGCGTTGCCATCGGGTTCCTCTGCGGGTGCTGGAGGGATAAATATAATCGTTCCGGCGACGGCGGATAGCCGAACGCAATCCTAATATTCTTCCTGTCCCGCCGGGAAAAAGACCCGGCGGGAGTCCCCGCCGGGTTGAACGGGACAATGCGAAGGGGAAATGGGAAGCGTGATCACCAAGGAAAAACTGCAAAGGTACCGGAAGTTCAAGGGCGACGTGGACAAGTGGGCCGCATCGCAGAAGGACGGGCCGGACGAAGTGCTGACCGGCGCGGACTGGACCGAGATCGATAAACTGGCCCAGAGGCTGAAGATCGAAAAGAATGGATTCGCGAGCCGGGATTATCGTGCGGAAACCGAACGGATCCTGAAAAAAACCGTGGAAGGGGCCGAAACCCTTTCCTTGTTCAAGCAATTGGAGTTCTGACGCCGGCCGGTGCCACGCCGGCCG
>DATENA010000127.1:0-47226 GCA_035275285.1 Fibrobacteria bacterium
GAAGCCCGCCAATGAAAGCGTCAGGGTATCCCCGGAGTTACGCAGGGCCTTCCATGCGGGCGGCTGCAGGACGCGGGCCTTGATGGATCCGTAGCGGGCGCGGAACCGGTCCAGGTCCGCGGTCAGCACCAGGAACTCCCCCGGGTCCAGCCCGCCCGCCCCGGCGCCCAGGGGAAGCCCGTTGAAGGACGCCCGGGCCAGTTCGAGCCGCCTTCCGATGCCTCCGGAGTCGGAGGTGCGGTTGCGGATCTCCACCCACTCGGGCTCGTCCGCGGCCGGGGCGGGGAGCCATTCCGTGATGGCCAGGGGCCTGCCGGGTTCCACCGGAAGGAGGAAGACGTCGTTGCCGGGGTTTTCGTCCGCGGCCAGGGCGGCGCGCACGATGCCCCGCAGCCCCGCGCCCATGCTTATCCGCAGCAGCGCCTCTCCCGAGGCCGGCATCTCCACCGCCACGGAATCCACCGGGGTTTCCGCCTCCCCGTCCCAATCCGCGTCCAGGCGCAGGGACAGGCCGGACCGGGGCAAGCTTCCCGTGCCGCGGTTCCCCACCCTCACCTGCAGGATCCCCTCCCCCATCCCCGGCCCCTGAGGCGCCTCGCCGGAAGCCGCGCGGACGCCCGGGATCCAGGTCACTTCCGCGATACCCAGGTCCCGCGCCGCCCGGCGGACGCTGCGGCTGTTGCGGGACCCCGGCGTCGCCGAGTCCCCGTCCGGCCGGGCCCCGGCCGAAGGCAGGAACCGGCGGAAGCCCGTTTCCGCCTCCCAAGTGTTCTCCCAGCTCACGCCCGGCCTGGGCGCGGGCAGCGCATAAGCGCTTGTGCCGCCGTCCCATGCCAGGCCCACGGCGGTTTCCCGGGAGTTCGCCAGGCTCAGGGCGCTCCATCGCCTGCGGCAGGCCATGCGGCCGTTGGCGGACGGCAGGGAGTCCCTGCAGATCAGGAAAAGGCCGCCGGGCTCCAGCACCAGGCCCGTCAGGAGCAGGCTTTGCGCATCCGCGTCCAGGCGCAGGCTGTCCAGGCGCAAGGTGTCCCCGTAGGGATTGCCCAGTTCCAGGAACTCTCCCTGCGCATCGGGCACGGCGGCGGGATCGGCCATGGCCTCGGAGAGGATGGGGCCCGGACGCGCATCCGCGGCCGCCGCGGGCGAGGCGGCGGATGGAAGGAAGGCGCGGGGGGCGGGCCCGGCCCATGAAGGGGGATGGAAACCGCAGATGGAAAAAGCCGCGAACGGGCCGCAGGCGATCAGAAGCCGGGAACGGAGGAAAAAGTCCGGGTCGCGCATATGCGGCAAGATAAACCCGCCGGCGATGCGCATCCGTGAAGGCGGTCACGGCCGTAAGGGAATCAGTGGCCGGGGAATGCCACCAGGGACACGACTTCGAGCCCTTTTCCGCGCAAGCGCAGGCTCCCGCCCAGGTCCGGCAGGTCCACGATCACGCCGCAGGAAACCACTTCCGCCCCCAGCTTGCGCAGCAGTTCGATGGAAGCGTTCATGGTCCCGCCGGTCGCCATCAGATCGTCCATGAGGACGACCCGCTGGCCGCGGATGATGGCGTCCTTGTGGATCTCGACGCAGTCCGAGCCGTACTCGAGCTGGTATTCGTAGCGCTCCACCTCGGCGGGAAGCTTGCCCTGCTTGCGGATGGGGATGAAACCCTTGCCCAAGCGGTCCGCCAGCGCCGCCCCGATGATGAAACCGCGGCTCTCGATGCCGACGATGGAATCGAAGCGCACGGAGCCGTACGTCTCCGCGAAAGCGTCGATGCTCAGGCGGAATCCGTCCGAGTCGTTCCACAGGGTGGTGATGTCCCGGAAAACGATGCCGGGCTTGGGGAAGTCCGGGATGCTGCGGATCTTGGAGCGGATCCGATCCGCCCGCTCGGCTCCGGAGGCGGCCGGCCTGGCTTTGGTACCTTCCATGTCACCTCCCTCGTCCATGGGCGCGCTTATCCCTTGCGGGAGGCCCTGGGCGTCATTTTCGGCTTGAGATAGAGGGAACGGTCCCGCTCCGAAAGGCCTTGCAGGGCCTTCTTGAGCAAAGCCAGCAATTCCTTCCTCAGTTCGTAGTCGGGATCGAAGCTGAACATCTGGCGGTTGGCGTCCTTCTTGACCGTGACCACGCCGCCTTTCATCAGGTTCTTGAGCTGGGTCTGCACGCCGAAGAGCGGCAGGCGCAGGTTTATCGTAAGCTCGCGGGGATAGGTTTCCTTGTACACGCTCAGGTACAGGAGGATCTTGGCCCGGGTCGCGGAGCCTATCAGGGAACGAAGCGCTTTCATCTATTTGCCTCCCCCCGGTCCGGGTCGCCCCTAACCGTGGTATTTCTTCAGGCTGGGTGCGGACGTGGCAATCAGATCCATGATACGGCCATGGTCTTCCTCACCCCCCTTGGTTTCCCGCACAGGAACCAAGGGCAGATACAGGGGAGAATTGAAAAAAGTCCCCAAGGGAATGGGGTTCTTGCGGCAGAACACGGCCTTGATGACCGGATCCAGCCCCGCCTGCATGGCCTCCGCGCCCGCGCGGTCCCCATCGCGATAAGCCTTGATGAGGTTGAGAAAGGTCCGCGAAACCTCCGGGATGTTGCCGGACGCGGTGATAATGCCGCGCCCGCCCATTTCCAGGATGGCGAAAAGCGAATCGTCCTCGCCGCTGACCACGGAGAGATCGTCCGCGGACACGCGCTGGATCACGCTTCGGGTATCGTCCCGGTGCTTGCCCGGATTGCGGAAATCCACGGACTGCTTGAGGCCGATGATATGGGCGTTCCGGCTCAGGTGGACCAGGGTATCCGGCTCCAGGTAGCTGCTGGTGCGGCCGGGGACGTTGTAGATCACGATCTTGGCGCCGGTTTCCCGGGCCACGGTCTCGAAATGCCGGACCAGGCCTTCCTGGGGAGGATTGTTATAGTACCCGGTCACGCACAGGCAGGCCAGCTCCCCGGCGTCGCGCTGGATGGCCTGGATCATGTCCACCGTCTCGCGGGTGGCGTTGGACCCCGCCCCGGCGATGATGGGCACGCGCCCGTCCACGTAGTCGAGGGTGAACTTGATGAAGTCGATGTGCTGCTTGGGGCTCACGGTCGGGCTCTGGCCCGTAGTGCCCACCGGGACCAGGCCGTCCACGCCCGCGGCGATGAGATCGTCGATAATGGTCTTGGCCTTGGCGTAGTCGATGGTATTGCGCAGCCGCGACGGATCGTCGTCGTTGAGCGGGGTGAACACGGCCGGGAAAACGCCGGCGAATTCCTTCGCGGCGGCGAGGCTCCTGCGTTTGCCCCGGGTCGCCTGGTCCTTCTGGTTGCTGTCGGCTTGGGCCATGCTGGGTCCTTACTTCTCCACGAACAGTTCCGGATGCTGCTCCAGGAACTTGGTGCTGTACTGTCCCTTGGCGAACAAGGGGTGCTGCAGGATGCGTTTGTGCAGGGGAATGGTGGTCTTGACGCCCATGATCACGAATTCGTCCAGGGCGCGCAGCATGCGGGCGATGGCGTATTCGCGCGTGGGGGCGTGCACGATGAGCTTGGCAATCATGCTGTCGTAGTTGGGCGGGACCTCGTACCCGCTGTAGCAATGGGTGTCGATGCGCACGCCCATGCCCCCGGGCAGGTGGAAATCCGTGATGGTGCCGGGCGAAGGGCGGAAATCGTTGAACGGATCCTCGGCGTTGATGCGGCATTCGATGCTGTGCCCCGCCATCATGATGCTCTTCTGCGAGAACTCGAGCTTTTCCCCCGCCGCGACCAGGATCTGGGCGCGCACCAGGTCTATGCCCGTGACCGCCTCGGTCACCGGGTGCTCCACCTGGATGCGGGTGTTCATCTCCATGAAATAAAAAGAAGAGTCCTTATCGAATAGGAATTCGATGGTGCCGGCGTTGTAGTAACCGGCTCCCAAGGCGCCCGCCACGGCGGTCTTGCCCATTTTGGCGCGGACCTCCGGGGAAACCGCCGGACTGGGGCTCTCTTCGATGAGCTTCTGGTGCCGGCGCTGGATGGAGCAGTCGCGCTCGCCCAGGTAGGTCATGTTGCCGTGCTTGTCCCCCATCAGTTGGATTTCCACGTGCCGGGGCTCGGTGAAATAGCGCTCCAGGTACAGGCTGCCGTTGCCGAAATTGGCCAGGGCCTCGGAAGCGGCCACCGGATAGAGCTTCTTCAATTCGTCTTCGTTCAGGGCGACGCGCATGCCGCGCCCGCCGCCGCCGGCCGTGGCCTTGACGATTACCGGGTAACCCACCGCGTTGGCCGCGTTGATCGCATCCTTCAGGGTGGCGACGAGGCCGTCCGAGCCCGGAATGGTGGGCACGCCGGCGGCTTTCATGGCGGCCTTGGCGGAACTCTTGTCCCCCATGTTGCGGATGGAGTCCGGCGAAGGGCCGATGAAGGTCAGGCGGTTCTCCTCGCACATTTCCGCGAACTTGGCGTTCTCGGACAGGAAGCCGTATCCGGGATGGATGGCGTCCGCGTTGGACAACTCCGCCGCGGCCAGGATCTGCTTCATGTTCAGGTAGCTGGCCTTGGAGTTGGGCGGCCCGATGCAGATGTCCTCGTCCGCGAAATGGACGTGGAGGGAATGGGTGTCCGCGGTGGAATGCACCGCGACCGTCTTGATGCCGAGTTCCTTGCACGTACGGATGACGCGCAGCGCTATTTCGCCCCTGTTGGCGATCAGGATTTTCTTAAACACCGAGCATCCAGCTCCGGTCGGAGGTTCCTTCCACGCCGCGGACCTTCAGTTCGAAGTCGTCCGGGTTGCTGGCGGCGCGCAACGCGGTTTCGTAGCTGATCAACTCGTCCTGGTAGAGGCGGAGGATGGATTGGTCGAAGGATTGCGATCCGTACTGGGTGTACCCCTCGCGGATGCTGGCGTCTATCATGTGGGTATTCTCGGGTTGCGTCAGGAGTTCTTTGATGGTGGCGTTGTTGACCAGGATTTCGCAGGCGGGCACGCGGCCGCGCCCGTCCTTGCGGGCCAGGAGCCGCAAGGTGATGATGGATACCAGGGTGCTGGAAAGCATCAGGCGGACCTGCTGGTGCTGGTGCGGCGGGAAAAAGGAGATGATGCGGTTCACCGTCTCGATGGCGTTCATGGTATGCAGGGTGGAGAGCACCAGATGCCCCGTGTCCGCGGCGGAGAGGGCGATGGACATGGTCTCCTGATCGCGGATTTCGCCGACGAGGATGACGTCCGGATCCTGGCGGAAGGCGGAACGCAGCGCGGTGGTGAAACCGGCGGTGTCCGAGCTGACTTCCCGCTGGGAGATGATGCTCTTCTTGTCCTTGTACAGGAATTCGATCGGATCCTCGATGGTGACGATGTTCGACGAGGTATGCTCGTTGATGTGATCGATCATCGACGCCAAGGTGGTGGATTTGCCCGACCCGGTGGTGCCGGTCACCAGGATCAGGCCGCGCTTGCGCAGGGACAGATCGCGGATGACTTCCGGCAGGCCCAATTGCTCGAACGCGGGCACGATGCCCACGATGGCGCGGATGGCCAGGGCCGGGGTGCCGCGTTGCTTGAACGCGTTCACGCGGAAGCGGCCGATGTTGCGGATCCCGATGGCGAAGTCGAGCTCGTGCTTCTCGTCGAAATCCGTCTTCTGGTTCCGGTCCATCAGGTCCAGGATGAACTGGTCCATCTGCTCCGGGGTGATCCTCTCGTTCTGGAGACGGTACAGTTCGCCGTTGATGCGGAACGCCGGCTGGCCTCCCACGCGCAGATGAAGATCCGACGCGTTGCGGAGCACCATCTCCTTGAGGAGGGATTCTACGTTCATCTTAGCCGGGCCTGATACGGTACAGCACGGTCCCGTATTCCACCGGCGTTTCGTTCTGCACGCAGACCTCTTCCACCACTCCCGATACGTCGGACTCGATTTCGTTCATGATCTTCATGGCTTCGATGATGCAAAGCACCTGGCCGGCCTTGACCGCGGCGCCCACCTGGGTGAGCGCCGGGGAACCGGGCGAAGAACTGGCGTAGAAGGTCCCCACCATGGGCGAGGTGACGTCCTTGAACTTGGTGCCGGACTTTTCCGGGCCGGCGCCGGGCGTGCCGGCGGCCTGGTAGGAGGGGGCGGCCATGGCCGGGACAGCGGCGGGCGCCGCCATGGGCATGGGCATCATCCCCGTCTGCATGGGAGCGGCCCGGAAGACTTCCTTCTTCAGCACGACCTTGGAGGTCTCGTCGCTGAAGCTGATCTCGGTGAGGCTGCTCTTATCCAGCAGCTTGACCAGGGAAGCCACATCGTTCAATTGCATGTTGTATCCTTCATTCTGTTCTCGGGGCGCTTTCGCCGCCTATTTTTTCCGCTTGGGAACCTTCAGCCCCGGCCTGGGCCTGCGCGGGTCCGATCCGGGTCCGGGCTCCTCGCCTTCCGGCTTGGCCGCTTCGATCTCTTCGATCCGCTTGCGGACGGACTCGTTCTCGGGTTCCCGTTCCAGGAGCTGGCGGTATATCTGGAGCGCCTGCTCCCTTAAACCTTGCTGGAAATATATTTCCGCTAGGGTGACCGTGGCAACATTGGCTCCCGCGCCCGTTCCCGAAGGCATTTCTTCTTCCTCCGGGTAACCGTCCTCCTCATCCGTCATCGGAGCCAATTCCGGCGCCGCCTGGGCCGGAGCGTTGGCGGCGGAGGTCATTGCAGGCAATTCCTCACCGGTTTCCATACCGGCAGGAACACCCGTTTCGGTCGGTGCCGCATCTTGAACCGCCTCTTTGGGGACCGCGCTGGTCTCGAACAGCGCATCCAGGCGGGAGGATACATCCTCTCCGGATACCACGCCTTCGCCGGTGGCGTCCTCCAGGGAAACCGTATCGAGCGCATCCCCGTCCTCGGTGAGGAACAGGGACATTTCCGTTCCGGAGGCCGGGGCTTCGGCCGCGAGGCCTGCGGATCCGGAAAGGACGCCCTTGCCGGCCGCGCCTTCGTCGGCGAACAGCGCGTCCAAGCGCTCGGCCACGTCCACGCCGTCGACCATTTCCACGGAAGCGGTTTCCGGCAGGGCGGGCATGTCTTCCGGAGCCAAGGTGCCGAACGCGTCCGCGTCTTCGCCCGCGGCCGCCACGTCCTCATTGGGCAGGATCATGGTTTCCCCCGCTTCCGCGACGGCGTCCAGGAAGGCGGCCTCGCGGGCCGCGGCTTCGTCGGCGGACTTCGGGTCCGGAGCGGAACGCGGGTCCGCTTCCTCGTTCCGGCGCGCCAGCCAATCCGCCACGCTTTCCTTGATCCTGCCGCCGTCCTTGGGAAGGCGCACGTCCTCGGCCGGGGAGGGATCGCGCAGGGCGGGCATGATCACGGTCATGTCCGCGTCCCCGCCGGCCCCGGCGCCCGGCGCCGTGAAGGTCGCCGCATCCCCGATGTCGGCATCGTCCCGCCCGGCGCGGGGCCCCACCGGCCTTCCGGTCTCGCCGTCCTGGTCCAGGCGGAAAAGCTTGTCCAATTGATCTTCCACATCCGCGCCGGTGATGCCCGGGCCATCGCCCGCCTCGCCGAACCAACCCGGAGGCGTTATGGACTCCGTGGACATGAGGGGAGATTCCGGATGGACCGCGGCCGCCGGCGCCGCCGCTTCCGGCATCGCGTCATCCGGCGCATCCGTATCCGGAACGGCTTCCCCGGAAGCGGTCCCGGCGAAGGGAGCCGGGGCGGATTCGGGCGAAGGTCCGGGTACCGTTTCCCGGAACTCCGTCTTGGCCGAAGGTTCCGCGCCGAAAAGGTTGTCCAGCTTGTCGGCCACGTCCTGGCCGGTGACGATTTCTTCCGCCGTCTCCCCCGCTTCCGGGGGATCCGCGAACCGGGTGGCTTCCATGGCTTGGGCGGGAAGGCGGTCTTCGTCTTCCGTCAGGTTGAACAGCTCGTCGAGGCGGCGCTCGATATCCTCTCCGCGGACGCGGCCGCCCTCTTCCGTCTCCCCGTCTCCGGCCTCTTGGGCGCGGGAGGTTTCCGGAGCGGGAGTGACGAAATCGACGGCGCCGTAGTCGCCCACGGACACGGCTTCCGCCGCCTCCGAAGCGGGCAGGTCCGGAACCGATGCGAGGTCCAGCGGGCCGATTTCCGCGGATTGCGACGCCGCGCCCGCCTGGATGGTGGTGCGGTCGCCGGAGAAATCGTCGCCGGATCCGGCGGACATCCCGCCCATTTCCGCGACCGGCATCTCGCCGGTGGCGGCGGCGGACGCTTCCGGCTCGACGGGGGCCGGCGTCCACGTGGCGGACTGGGAACGCATGGACGCCGCCGGGCCATCCTCGGAACCGAACAGGGAATCGAGGCGATCTTCCACGTCCTGCCCGGAAATGGGCGGCGCGTCCCCGGCCACGGTCTCGTCCGACGTCTCGGCGGGTTCCTCCCTGAACACGTCCAAAGGCTGCGGCTCCGGCAGGCCTGCCGGGACGGCCGGGGGCCGGGGCCGTTCTTCCGTCAGCTTGGCGGCGGCCTCGACGGTGGCGGCGGCCTCCGAAAGGGCGTCCTCCAGGGACTCTTCGGACAATCCCATGGCCGCGGAAACATCCGCGTCCTGGCCGGGAAGGAAATCCGCGGCCACGTCGTTGAGGTTCACTTCGAGCACATCCCCGGAGAAGCCTTCCGGTTTCTCGAAAGTGTCCGCGGCCGCGGGCGGCTGGAACGCCGGCATCGACGCGAGGCCCTTAGGCGCGGCTGCGCCGGGGCCGGAACCGGTTTCGCCGAGCAGGGCGCGGATTTCCGAGTCCCAGGGCTCCAGCTCCAGGATGGAGCGGTAATAGCCGGCGGCGGCCTCGGCCAACTGCAGCTTGGTCATGATGCGCGCCAGGAAATGCATGGCGGACAGGCAGCGCGGATCCAGCCGCAACGCGGCCTCGAATGGATCGCGGGCGTCTTCCATGCGCCCGGCGTCCATCAAGGCTTTCCCGAGCACCACGTAAGCGGAGAGCGTGTTGGGCCGGACGCGCAGCCCGTCCTGGCACATCTGGATGGCCTCGTCGATCCGGCCCTCCGCGCGCAGGACGTCGGCGAGGCGCGGGAACCCCGGCGACCCCGGAGATCCCTTGAACTTCCGCTGCAATTGATCGGCTGTGTACTGGATGCTCATGAATCCCCCGTCGGAACGGAACCCGAATGCCCGAACCCGGGAACCCGGCGCACCGGATTCCCGCAAGTCCTTATTATATCAACCCTTCCAGGGGAATTGCCTCATCAATCAGCATAATGGGGATGTCTTCCCGGATGGGGTACAAATACTTCTTATCCGCCCGGATCAGGCCGGAATCCATCTTTTCCTTGACGGTTTCGCCTCCCCGGTTCTTCAATTGGCCGGTTTCCGCCTTGCGGTTCAAGGCCTCGATAAGCCCCGCGTCGGCCAGGGAAACGTCTTCCTTGGTCTCCGGGCAGCACAACATGTCCAACAGTTCCTGGTCCACCATAACGGCTCCTTTCAGCCGGCGAATTGCCCGATAGAGGTCACCTTGGCCAGGCGCTTCTCGACCAGGACGTCGACCTTCATTTTGTTCAGGGTTTCCAATTCCTCCGCCAGCACCCCTTTGAGGATGCGGTACATCTGCTCCGGATCCCAATGGGCGCCTCCCAGCGGCTCCCGGATGATCCGGTCGATGATCTTGAGCTCGTACAGGTCCGCGGCGGTGATTTTCATCGTCTCGCTCAGGTCCATCTTCTTGGAGCTGTCGCCCCACAGGATGGCGCTGCAGGATTCCGGCGAGATCACCCCGAACCACGCGTTCTCCAGCATCAGCAGGCGATCGCCGATGCCGATGCCGATGGCCCCGCCGCTGGCGCCCTCGCCGATCACGACGCACAGGATGGGCACCTTGAGCACCGACATCTCCATGATGTTCCTGGCGATGGCCTCGGCCTGGCCGCGCTCTTCGGCGCCGATGCCGGGATAGGCCCCCATGGTGTCGATGAGGGTGATGACCGGCAGTTCGAACTTCTCCGCCATCTTCATGCAGCGGAGGGCCTTGCGGTAACCTTCCGGATGCGCCATGCCGAAATTGCGGCGGATGCTTTCCTTGGTGTCCTTGCCCTTCTGGTGGCCCATCACCATCACGCTCTCGCCGTTGAACTTGGCCAGGCCGCAGACCAGCGCGGGATCGTCGCCGAAGCAGCGGTCGCCGTGCAGCTCCGTGAACTCCGTGAAGATGTTCTGGACGTAGTCCAGGGTGTAGGGGCGGCCGGACCGGCGCGAAAGCTCCACGCGGTTCCAGGCGGAGAGCTTGGAAGCGATCTTCTTCTGCATCGATTCCTTCTTGGCCAGCAGATCCTTCACGTCCGCGGCGTTGATCTCGCTCGTCTTCAGCAGATCCTCGATCTTCATGGACAGTTCGACGACGGGCTGTTCGAACTCGAGATGGGGGCCTTTGGGAATGGGCATGGGGACTACCTTTGGTCTGTCGGTTGGAAGTCGAAGTTCAAAGCGCAAAGTTCAAAGCGCAAAATTGAAGAAGGGCGCCCGGGTCTCGCGGCGGGGCAATCGATGGCGCTTCCAAGGGCCGAGCGACGGGCTGGCCGCCTAGGGGAAGGACAACGGAGAGTTCCCCATTTTGCATTTTGCACTTTGAACTTTGACTTTTGCAATTTCTTCACTTCTTGAAGTTCAAATCTATCAAACTCATCTGCCCCGGCTCCGGCTCCCCCACCAGCAGCTTCACCTCCAGGTCGCGGTTGGATTTCTCGGACAGGAGCTTCACCGCGGTCTGGAAGGCGCCTTCTTCCACCGCGATGATGACGCCCTGCAATTCCACCTTGTTGACGATGGAGGATAGCGTGGAGAGGTCCCCGATCAGGTTCTGCATGATGTCCTGGGACACCCTCCCGGCGCCGAGCTTGATGAAGCCCACGAACTCGTAGCCTTCCAGGCGTTCCTGCTGGATGAGCTCCGCCAGCTTCTTCGCCCTCAGGTTGTTCCCCAATATGGCGACGCGCTTGGTGGAGCCCATGATCTTGGCGAAGATCTTGCCCCCCTGGACGGCCAGGAAGCGCCAAGCCGAGAGGCTGACGATGCTGAACAACGCCGCCAGGGCGAAGGCCACCCGGGAATAGGCCTCCTCGCGGATGAAGAAGCTCAAGGCGAAGAAGCCCAGGAAGGAAACGCACAGGGTGGAGAATACCGCCTTGGGTTTCTGCACGAAGCGCCCGTAATCGCCGATGTAGGCCATGGGGGCCAGCACCGCGCCGGAGACCAGCGAATGCCAGAAGAAATAGAGGCTGCGATCGGTATGGTAGGGCGACGACATGCCCAGGTAGCCCATGTAGGCATAGGTCACCAGGGCCAGGATGCCGTTCACCAGCACCAGGTCCGCCAGCCACCGCTGCCATTTCTGGAACCGGGAATACCCGAAGTTCGCCAAGGCCAGCACCGTGACCCCGAAATAGAAGAAGCCCAGCGGCAAAGCGCGCAGCTCGAAATGCTTCCGGGAGAAGATGACCATGGACTCGTAGAAGTACAGGAAGGAGCGGAACGGTTTGCTCTTCGCGCTTTCGCCCTTGAAATGGATGGCCGTGGTCTGGGGATGGTAGAAGTTCCGCTTGCCCAGCAGCTTGATGCGGAAGCAGATGTCCAGGTCCTCTCCGTACATGAAGAAGTCCTCGTCGAAGCCCCCCACGTCCCGGAAGAGATCGGTCTTGACGCACATGAACGAGCCCGAGACCGCGTCCACTTCGTGGGTCTTGTTCTCGTCCAGGAAGGTCAGGTTATAGCGCCCGAACACGCGGCTCTTGGGGAACAGGCCGGAAAGGCCCACGAACTTGAAGGCCGCCACCTGCGGGGACGGGAAGGAGCGCTTGCAGGCGAGCTGCAGGCTGCCGTCCCGGTTGACTATCTTGCAGCCCGCGACCCCGATATGCTCCTCGGTCCTGAAGAAATCCCACATCACCTGGAAGGTGTTCTCGCTCACCAGGGTGTCCGGGTTGAGGAACAGCAGCAGATCCTGCGTGGCCAGGGCCGCGCCGCGGTTGCAGCCGGTGCCGAAGCCCAGATTGCGATCCGATTTGAGCCAGATCACTTCCGGATAGCGGGGCTTGAGGAGCGCCAGGGTCCCGTCGCGGGAATGGTTGTCGAAGACGATGACTTCGATGTCCCCGGCGAAGGTCTCCGCCGCGTGGTAGATGCTCTGGATGCACGCGTCCAGGTATTCCCGCACGTTGTAGGAGACGATGATCACGGAGATGCCGGGGTTCTTGGGCGCTTCCGCCACGCCGATGGCCTCCGGATCGGTCCGGTCGCGGCCCGGATCGGCTTCCGGTTCCGGGGCGGGAACGCGCAGGGAGGGCTTGACCCGGTGGCCGGGGAGATTCCGCAGGAAGGAGCTCAAGCGCCGCCGCCCATGAAGCGGAGCCGGATGAGGAGGAAAAGGGCCTCCTTGATGATCTTGCTCGACATCTTGGAAACGCCCGCCGTCCTGTCCATGAAGATGATGGGGATTTCCCGGATGCGGAATCCCTTTTTCCAGAGCTTGTAGGTGACCTCTATCTGGAAAGAATAACCGTCGGAGCGGATTTTCGACAAATCCAGGGCCCTGAGGGCCGAAACCCGGAAGCATTTATAGCCCCCGGTGGTGTCCTGCACGGGAAGGCCCGTGGCCCAGCGGGCGTAGACGTTGGCGAAATAGCTGAGCAGGAGCCGGCTCATGGGCCAATTGATGACGGTGATCCCTTTGACGTACCGGCTGCCCAGCACCAAGTCGTGGGTCCGGATCTCTTCCAGGAAGATGCGCAGGAAATCCGGGTCATGGGAGAAATCCGCGTCCATCTCGAAGGCGAAATCGTACCCGTTCTCGATGGCGAAGCGGAAACCGCGCACGTAGGCGCTGCCCAGGCCTTGCTTGCCCTCGCGCTGGATCAGGTGGAGGTTTTTGCGTTTGTCCAGTTGCTCCTCGACCCATCGGCCGGTGCCGTCGGGAGACCCGTCGTCGACGATCATCACGTCCACGCCCAGGCCGGTCGCATCAATTCTGTCCAGGAGCTTGGGCAGATTCTCGATCTCGTTGTAGGTAGGAATGATGACTAGCGTTCTGGCCATTGGTGGTCTTGGGTGTGGCTCACTTCCCCGGATGGGAAGCTCGCGGGTCGCTACCGTCGGAGCGCCTTAGCCCAGCCTCGTCGGGTGTGGGGGTGAATATAGCAAAAGCGGCGCATTGGACCTCCGGAAATTGCGGAATTCAAGGGAATTCAAGGGAGTAGTGGCTTGAAACCGCTTCAATGACCCGGTTTCAAGCCATCGTTTCGGAGAGTTCGTCCATCCGGCGGATTTGGGCCGCCACGTCCCGGGTGCGGAAGCCCGTGGCGGCGGTCAGCTTCTCCGTCCGCAATCCGGATTTCAAGGGCCGGCGGGCCGCCTGTTTCAGGTCGGAGGTCAGGCAGGGCTGGATGAGGTTTTGGTCCAGGCCGTAATGACCGGCGATGGCCCCGGCCCATTGGAAGCGGCTGTTCCATTCCGATCCGGCCACGTGGAAAACGCCGCTGTGCCCGCCCTCCACCAGCTTCCAGATCCCCAGGGCCAGGTCCTCGGCCAGGGTGGCGTTGCCCCATTGGTCGGTGACGATGCGGATGGTCTTTCCCGCTTTCAGGCTGTTGCGGACGAAATCGACGAAGCTGGTCTTCGCGCCCTTGCCCCGGCCCCACAAGGTCATGGTGCGGGCGATGAGGGAGCGGGGGGACCGCTCCAGCACCAGCGCTTCCGATTCCAGCTTGGTGGCGCCATAGACGCTCAAGGGGCGCGCCGGAGCGTCTTCCGAATAGGGTCCCGCTTCCCCGTCGAACACGTAATCCGTGGACACGTGGACCACGGGGATGCCGGTTCCGGCCATCCATCCCACCGTGTCCCGGTTGATGAGGGCCGCCCGGGCCGGTTCCCGTTCGCACAGGTCCACGTCCGTGATGGCGGCCGCGTTGAAGATCCAGTCGGGAGCGAGCGCCGCGATGGCGGCTTCCAGATCGGCGCGCCGGGAAATGTCCACGCTGCGGTAGGCCGAGAGGGGTCCGGGAAGCGCCGGCTCCTTCTCCAGGCCGGAGCCCAGCAGTTCCCAGTCCGCCGAGGGCCGGGTGCGGAGCAGGTTCTGGCCCAAAAGGCCGTTGCACCCGATGATCAGCGCCTTCATAGCCCCACCGTCCTCGCCACCGGGTTGGCGCGGTCCGACATGCGGTGGTTGATCATCTCGCCCAGCAATCCGATCGAGACGAATTGGACCCCGACGATCATGAAAGCCATGCCGGCCAGCATCAGGGGGCGCACGTGGCCGTTGCCCGTCACGGCCCACTCGATGGCGAAGCCGGCGAGGATGAGGAAACCGATCATGCTGAACAGGAGGCCCACGAAACCGAAGAGGTGCAAGGGGCGGCTGGTATAGCGGTGCAGGAAGACCAGGGTGACGAGATCGAACATGCCGTTGGTGAGGCGGGCCCATCCGTACTTGGAGACCCCGAACCGGCGGGGACGGTGCTCCACGGCCTTTTCCTCGACCTTGAAGCCGTTCCAGTTGGCGAGCACGGGGATGTAGCGGTGCAGTTCCCCGTACAGGTCCAGGCTCTTGACCACTTCGCTCTTGTAACCCTTGAGGCCGCAATTGAAGTCATGGAGCTTTAGGCCGGCGACGCGGCCCGTTATGGCGTTGAAAACCTTGGACGGCATGGTCTTGTGGAAGGGGTCGTAGCGCTTCTTCTTCCACCCGGAGACCAGGTCGGCGCCGTTTTCCAGCATCTTGACGATGGCGGGGATCTCGGCGGGATTGTCCTGGAGATCCGCGTCCATGGTGATGACGTACCGGCCCCGGGCCAGGGCGAAGCCTTCGGACAGGGCCGCGGCCTTGCCGCAATTGCGCCGGAACTGCACCCCGCGGATGCGCGCGTCCGCGGCCGCCAGCGCCTGCACGCAGGCGAACGTCCCGTCCTTGCTCCCGTCGTCGATCACGATGGCTTCGTACCCGATGCCTTCCCGCTCGCACACCTCCCGGATTTCCCCGGCCAGCACGGGCAGGCTTTCCACCTCGTTGAAGGCGGGGATGACGATGGATAGCAGAGGGGCCATTGGATTAGAGTTCAAAAGTCAAAGTGCAAAGTTCAAAGTGCAAGATGGGGGACTCTCCGGAGACATTGCTCCGGGAGATCCACGCCGTTCTTGGCCCTTGGAAGCGCCGTCGATTGCCCTGCCGCGAGACCCAGGCGCCTTGCTTCAATTTTGACTTTTGGATTTTGCACTTTGCACTTTGACTTCTACGGGGGTTCACGCTTCACACCCTCTCTTCTTCGGCCGGACGGTTCCTGCCCCTCACAAAGTAGAATCCTCCCCCCAGCATGACAACCAGGCCGATCACGGAAGGCAGGAAGGCCAGGGCCGTGGCGGTAACCTTGATGTCTCCCCCGCCGGCGACGGCTTCCAGAACGCCCGGCAGGGTATAGAGATAGGTGCCGATGGTCTGGGGGATGCCCCAGCCCCCCACGTTGAGGGGGACCACGCCGGCCAGGGCGATGACCGGGATGAAGCAGAAGAAGAACACGGGCGAAATGTGCACTCCCAGGCCTATCGCCGAGAACCAGTGCACGTCGATGCGCAGGATCTGGACCACGCAGGAAACCACGATGACCCAGGCGATCTCCATCCACCGGGCCCGGTAGGCCAGCAGGATGTCCTGCATGCGCGCATGCGCCTCTTCCAGCCACTTCATGCCGGTCCAATGGATGAGGGATTGGACCAGGGAAGCGATGCGCCGGCTGAGCAGCAGGACGAGCACCAGCACGAAGCTGGCGAACACGAAGCCCACGGCGTAGAGCAGGTGGCGGAAGACCGCCTGGTCCAGGGTGCCGTGCCACAGGGCGATGCCCACCGCCACCAGGGAAAGCAGGGAGAGGGTGAAGAAGCCGATGAGGCGATCCAGGAAGGTGGAAGCCACGGCCTTGCCCCAGCCGTCGGAGCCCCTCTTGACTTCATAGACGCGCAGGGCGTCCCCGCCCACCGTCCCGGGAAGGAAATTGTTCAGGAACATGCCCGAATAGTACGTGCGGAAACAGGCGCGGTACCCGAAGTCGATCCCCTGCATGCGCAGCAGCAGGTACCATTGGTAGGCGCCCGCGGCCACGGAGAGCAGGAACAGGACCGCGCCCAGGAGCACCCAGCCGGGCCTGGCGGAAAGCAAGGTATCCAGGATGCGTCCGCGCCCGTTCTTCTCGACGACCCACCAGAGCACGGCCACGGCCGCGGCCAGGCGCAGCCAGAACCAGAGCCGCTTGCTCCGCCGGGGGGACCGGGAGGATCCGCCTCCGCCGGCAGCGGCGCTCATGCCCGTTCCCTCCAGGCGTCCAGCAGCGCGTCCCGGGTCACTTCGTACGCCTTCTCCCAGGTATGCGCGCGCGCCCAGGCCAGGGCCTTTTCGCGCATGGCCGCGGCCGCGGCCGGATCGGCCAGGATGCGGCCCAGGGCGGAAGCGAACGCGTCCACGTCCCCGAACGGGACCAGGAATCCGGTTTCCCCGTCCCGGACGCTGTCGCACAGGCCCGGCACGTCGGTGGCGACCACGGGAGTGCCGCAGGCATTGGCCTCGATGGAGGTGAGGCCCCAGCCTTCCTTGAGGGAGGAGTTCACCACCACCCGGGCCGCGCCGTACAGCTCCACCTTCTCCGCTTCGCTGACGAAGCCCAGGAACCGCGTCCACGCATCCATGCCCAGGCCCGCGGCCAGGGCCTTGAGCCTGGGCACGTCGTCCCCGGATCCGGCGATCTGCACTTCCAGGTCCGGGTAGGCGCTCTTGAGCCGCGCCGCCGCCTGGAGGATCACGTCCAGGCCCTTGTAACGCTTGATGCGGCCCACGTACAGGATCTTGCGCCCGATCTTGGCCGCATCCGCCGGAGGCCGGTACAGCGCCAGGTCCGCGCCTTCGGGAGCGATGGCCACCTTGCCGAACCCCTTGGCCAGCAGCTCGCGGCGGCTGCTTTCCGATCCGGTCAGCACCCGCGCGCGGCGATAGGCCGCCGGCATCAGGCTTTCGAAGGCCAGCACGTACAGGGCCATGGGCCAGGCGGTTTCGTGGAACAGCACCCGTCCGAAAAGATGGTGGATCTGCGCGACCACGGGAAGACCGGTCAGCCAGGGCAGCAGGAAAGGGATCTTGTTGGAATCGTCGAGCACCACGTCGATGGCGTCCCGGCGGCACCAGGCGCGCAAGCGGAACCAGACGGCGTAATTGAAGAGGAACTTGCCGCCCACGCGGCGGACCCGCACGCCGCCCACGTCCTCCTCGGCCTTGCAGCCGGGAAAGGCGTGGGAATATTGGATGCAGGTGAACCCGTCCCGGACCAGGCGCGTCGCCACCTCGTAGAGATGGACCTCCGCGCCTCCGGCTTCGGGATTGCGCATGTCGCGCCAATTGACCAGGAGCACCCGGGGCCTGCCGGAGGGGCCGGACGGTTCCGGACGGGCCGGGACGCTCGTCGGAGCGGACAAGACGGGCGCGGCCTTTTTCTCAGGACTTGCCCGCGGGCGCGGACGATCCCTTCAAGGCGGTGTCCTTGTCCCTGCCCTTCGCCTCGGCGGGCTTGGCCTTTTCGGCCTTGGCCGGCCCGGGGATGCCGCCTGCGGCTTCCGCAGGTGCGCCTGCGGAAGCCGCAGGTGCGCCCGCGGATGCTGCGGATGCGCCTGCGGCAGGCTTGCCCGAGTCGCCCCCGGACGCTCCGCCCGCCGGCGCCCGGGGGGCCGGCGTCGCCTGGCTGCGGATCTGGCCTTCCAGGAACTGCAATTGCTGGCTGACCATGGAGGCGTACTGATGGCTGGGGTTCCCCTTCAGCCATTCGGCCAGCACGTCATGGGCCTTGCGCAGATCCCCGCGCTTCTGGTACAGATCGCTCAGCCCGTACCACAGCTCGAAATCGTTGGGCGAAGTCTTCTTGAGGACGGTCAGGAGGGACTCGGCCTGCGGGAATTTGTTCTGCTCGATGTACAACTGCGCCAGGTTGGCCCCGAACAGCCGCGGATTGGGCGCATCCTTGATGCCCTTCAGGTAATACCCCTCGGCCTTGGGGAAATCCTTGATGGCCGAATACAATTGCGCTCCGTAGTAGTTGTTGCGCCACTCGCGCGGCAGGATGCGGGCGTTGAGCTGCAGGTATTTCTCCGCGAAGGCGACCTTTTCGTCCCGCTCCCTCTCCTTGGCCGCGATGGCGGACTTGACGGAATCGGAAGGCGCCGCGCCGCCCTGCTTGCGCAGGTCCTCGAGCTGGCGCTGGATTTCGGTCAGCTTTTCCTGCGCCCACATCACCAGGCGGAAGTTCGTCGCCGAGTAGTTGGTGAGCAACCCTTCCGTGTTCAGGTCCACGAAGAGCTTGGGATCCCCCAGGCCGCGGAAACGGTAGACCTCGTCCACCATCCTGGCGGTGGCGGCGGCGTCGATGTCCTTGTTCCGCTTCTCCTCGGTCAGGGTGTAGACCATGCCCTCCATCACCAGGTACTTCTCCAGGCCCATCATGTTGTCGTCGGAGACGGTGACGGCGAAGTGGATGGGATGCCTGGGATAGTTGTTCTGGACGATGTGGAGGACCATGATGTCCTGCACCTTGAGGTACGGGCGCGGCTCCAGTTCCACCGTGATGGCGGAATTGGGCACCTTGAAGGCCACGGCCTGCTTGAAGCGCCAGGGCTGGGGTTCCAGGGCGTTGATCTCCTCGTCCGAGAAGCCCACGGTGAGCTTGGGCTCATGGGTCTTGAGCTGCTTGACGTACCAATTGGTGTTCACCAGGGACAGGTTCACCACGCGCACGTCCTTGCGCACGCCTTCCACCTCCTGGATGAACCAGAGGGGGAAGGTATCGTTGTCGCCGTTGGTGAAGAGCACGCTGTTGGGCCGGCACGACATCAGCAGGTTATAGGCATAGTCCCAGGGGATGTAATCCCCCCTCCTGTTGTGCTCCCGGTAGTTGGAGTAGGCCGGGATGGCCACCGCCAGGGCCAGCAGCGCCACGCCCACGCCCTTGGGCAGGAACCCTCCCCCGCCGCTCCCGCCCGACCGCCGGCCGAGCTTGTTGAGGAGGAACGCGGAAGCCACGCCGAACAGGAGGCCCATGTACATGAATCCGGGCGTGAAGAAGTAATCGCGGTCGCGCACCTCGATGTGCACGTTCTCCGGCTTGGCTTGCGGGTTGAAGTTCTGCTGCTTCCAATATTCGTAGTCGCGCATTTCCATCTGCGATCCGTCCGCGAAATTCATGTAGAACACCAGGCCGTAGCTGGTGGCCGCGTAGAGGATCAGCAGGTACGCCCCCAGGTGCGGGTTGCGCTTGTACGCCAGGTACCCGCCGTACACGAACGGGAACTGGAACAGCAGGAACAGGGCCATCTGCAGGCCGGGCTTCTGGCCGATGTTGGTCCAGAGGGTGTCGAACTCATGCTTGAAGGGGAACTTGCGCACCACGGCCTCGTTCTCGTCCGACCGGGTCTCGCCCACCTTCCAGGGGAAGTACTGGCCCAGCATGTAGCCGCCGTAACCCATGTGGGGATGGACCAGCAGCTGGTGGATGAAGGTGCCGCGCCGGTGGAAGGCGCGCGCGAGCATGGATTCGGATCCGTATTGCTTGCGCTCCAGGTATTCCTTGAAGGTGTCCCAGGTGCGGGGTTCGTTCTCGTCGATGTTGGGGTTCACGCTGGAGCGGATGGGCACGTAGGCGTAGCTGGAAAAGCCCAGCAAGGCCACCAGGCAGAGCATGATGGACATGTTCCAGCGGCCCTTGGCCTCCGGGCCCTTGGCGAGCAGCTTGGCGACGACGGCCACCGCCAGCGTCCCGGCGGCGAAGAAGATGAAGTCCCCGATATCGTAGACGATGGAGAACAAACCGAGGCCCGTGACCGCCAGCGGCAGATCGAATTTCATGTCCGGGACCGAGGCGTATACGATGGCGCCCAGCACCAGGACCGCGAGATAGGGCCAGATCATGTCGAGCTTCATGCCTTTGCCCAGGATGATGGCCGAGAGCACGAATCCGCCGATCAGGAAGACGTATCCCAGCCAGTTCTTGCGGTGGTTGTCGTCGGAGAAGACGACGAACAGGCCCACGGCGGGGATGGTGATGAAGGAAAAGGGATGCACTCCCATGCCCAGGAAGCCCAGGTAGGTGATGAGCAGGAGGATCCGGTTCGCCTTGGGCGTGCCCCGGCGCTCGTACCAGTCGAGCGAAAGCCAGGAGATGATCATGACCAGCAGCATGGAGGTGCCGTACACTTCCGCTTCCACCGCGCTGAACCAGAAGGTGTCCGAAAAGGTCACCAGGGCCGCGCCGATGGCCGCCGAGCAGTAGGTGGCGAAGCGGGACAGCTTGCCCTGGAACAGGATGCCGAACAGCTTGACCAGGAACAGGAAGCACATCATCACCGTCAGGGCGCTGGTGAGGGCCGAGATGAGGTTGACGCGGGTGGCGGCCTCCTTGAAGGGCGCCACCATGATGAACACCCGGGCCAGGGTGGTGAAGAGCGGATTGCCCGGGGGATGGGGATTGCCCAGGATGTTGGACGCGCCGACCAGTTCCCCGCAATCCCAGAAAGATACCGTCGGGGCCATGGTGGCCAGGTAGACCGCGAAAGCCAGCCCGAAAACCAGGAGGGCCAGGACCGTCTTCAGTTTCTTCTCATTCGGCATCTTGCTCGTTCCTTTGGATGGAATTGGAAAACGTTTTCGCGATGGCGTCCAGCACGCCGTTCACGAACCGGCTCGACTCGCCGGTGGAGAATTTCTTGGCGATGTCGACCGCCTCGTTGATGGCCACCTTGAGGGGCACGTCGGGAAAGAACATCAATTCGGCCATGGCGCAACGGATGATCAGCTTGTCCACGATGGCGATGCGCTCCAGGTCCCAATTGGCCGAAGCCAGGGCCAGTTTCGCGTCCAGGGCCTCCTGGTTCTCGAGCACCTTGCGGGCCAGCTTGACGCCGTATTCCCGGGCGTCCTCGGGCAGGTCCGGATCCGCGGAAAGGCCCTTCAAGGCCTCGGCGAACGCCTCCTTGCCCACCTCGACGGCATACAAGAGCTGCATCGCGAACTCGCGGCCGCGCCGGCGGGAAATCATTTAAGCTGGTCCCACAGGTTGGCCATTTCGATGGCCGCCAGGGCCGCGTCCCAGCCCTTGTTGCCGCCCTTGGTGCCGGCCCGTTCCAGGGCCTGCTCCAGGTTGTCCGTGGTCAGCACGCCGAAAATGACCGGCAGGCCGGACTGCATGGCCACTTCGGCCACGCCCTTGTTCACGGTGTTGACCACCAGGTCGAAATGCGGCGTCGCGCCGCGGATGACGGCGCCCAGGGTGATGATGGCCCTGTACCTGCCGTTGCCGGCCAGTTTCCTGGCCGCTTGGGGGATTTCGCAGGCCCCCGGGACCCAGGCGATGGTGAGGTCCGCCTCCTTGCCGCCGTGGCGGAGGAAGCAATCCCGCGCGCCGGACAGCAACTGTTCCGTCACCAGGGAATTGAAGCGGGAAACCACCACCGCGACCTTGAGGTTTTGCGCCGTGAGCTTGCCTTCGAGTACCGCCATGTCAACTCCTCTTCCTTCCGGGCTTCACCGTCGCGGCGGAGGCCGCGGCATTGGGTTTCGCGTCCGCCGTCCCCGCCTGCCGGTGCCGGCCGTGCGCGCACAGGGACAGGTCCAGCGGGGACTGCCGGGTGATCTTCAGCCCGTAACCTTCCAGCCCCTGGATTTTCCGGGGGGAATTGGTCAGCAGGTGCAGATGCCTCACCCCCAGGTCGAACAGGATCTGCGCGCCTATTCCGTAGGTGCGCGCGTCCATGAACAGGCCGTGATGGGTCCCTCCCAGGTAGGTCCCCGGCGGATCGTTCTTGGCCTTGGCGCCGCGCGCCGGTTTCTCGCCGCGCGCCGATTGCGACTCATCGTACGCCTTGATCTTGCGAGAGAAGTCCGCCTCCGGATCCACCTGGCGCATGTACAGGAACACGCCGCCATGCTGGGCGATATGCTCCAGGCCCAGGTGGAACAGGCATCCGCAATCGCAGAGCATGGTCCCGAACACGTCCCCCGTCAGGCATTCCGAATGCACGCGCACGTTGGCGGGATGCTTGGGGGACAGTTCTCCCTTGACCAGGGCGATGTGCTTGCGGCCGTGGATGACGTCTTCGTAGACATAAGAACGGAAGGTCCCGTACCGCGTGGGCAGCTCCGGGGCCGCGACCAGGCGGATGAGCTTCTCCTGCATCCGCCGGTAGCTGATCAAATCCTCCACGGAAATGATCTTCAGCTTGTGCTTGCGGGCGAACCGCTGGCAATCCTTGAGGCGGGCCATCGACCCGTCCTCGTTCATAATCTCGCAAATCACTCCCGCGGTGCCCAGTCCGGCCATCTTGACCAGGTCCACCGCCGCTTCGGTGTGGCCGGCCCGCACGAGCACGCCGCCCTTCTTGGCCTTGATGGGGAACACGTGCCCGGGACGGATGAAATCCTCGTGCCCGTAATTCTCGTCCGCCAGGGCCAGGGAAGTGGCGCTGCGATCGGCCGCGGAAATGCCGGTGGTGGTGCCTTCCCGCACTTCCACGGAAACCGTGAAGGCGGTGTCGTGCCGGGAGAGATTGGCCTCCGCCATGGGCGGCAGGCGCAGGGCCTCGACGCGCTCCGAGGTCAAGGCCACGCAGATGAGCCCGCGCGCATGCTTGGCCAGGAAGTTGATCTTGGCCGGAGTGGATTTGGAGGCCGCGAACACCACGTCGCCCTCGTTCTCCCGGTCCTTGCTGTCCACGACGACGATCAACCGGCCCTTTTTGAGATCCGCGACCGCTTCGGGTATGCCGTTAAACTCCATAGCCCCATTTTCCGAGGCTGGAGGCGTCCAATCCCGCTCCGGCTCCCGGCGCGGCCGTACCGGGAGCGGCGGGCTTGCCCGCCAGGCCCAGCAGTTTTTCCACGTATTTGCCCACCAGGTCCACTTCGAAATTCAGGGCATCGCCGGGCTTCATCCCGCCCAGGTTGGTATGCGCCAGGGTATGCGGCACCAGGGCGATGCGGATGGCGTCCCCGTCGATGCCGGCGATGGTCAGGCTCACGCCATGCAAGGCCAGGGAACCCTTCTCCACGCAATAGCGGGTGAAGGCCTGGGGGATGCGGATGGCGAGTTCCTTTCCGGCCCCGCCCGGCAGGTCCCGCCAGCCGGACACTTCGCCCACGCCGTCGACGTGGCCTTGCACGATGTGCCCGCCCATGGGGCTGCCCGCCTTGAGGGCGGCTTCCAGGTTGACGGCGTCGCCTTTGCCGGTGGCGCCCAGGGTGGTGCGCCGCAGGGTTTCCGGGACCGCCGTGGCGGTGAACCCGTCCGGGAAAACCTCTTCCGCCGTGAGGCATACCCCGTTGCAGGCCACGCTGTCTCCCGGCTTAAGGCCCTGGGCCACGCCTGGCGCGGTCAATCGGAAGCGCAAGGCGGGACCGGCGGGCACCTTTTCCCGCACGACTCCGACTTCCTCAACGATACCGGTGAACATGGTTCCCTGAACTTTCCATTCTACACGAGAAGCGAAAAAGGAAATGACCCTTACTCTTGGGACTCGGAGTGTCCGAATTCCATCAGAAAATCGCTTCCGAAGGGTGTTAAATTACGAAATTTGAGCGATTTTCCCCAGTCCTGGTCCAGTTTCAGGTCCCATCTCTCACCTTGTGGATAGACCTGCGGGGCCGTGAGGATGAAGAGTTTGTCCCATTTTTCCGCACCCAGGAACAGACCCCAAAGGTCCCTGCCCCCTTCCACCAGCACCGAATGATAGCCCCGAGCCTCGAAAAGAGCCAATAACGCCGCCAAAACGGCTTCCCCCGATGCGGCTCCCGAGCCGTTCGAGGCGGACGCCGCCACCGGAACATGCTCCACCCAGGCGGGTAAACCCGCTCCGGACTCGCCCACCACCAGGGTTTTGGCCGTCCGGTCCGGGGAGAACACCTTGGCACCGGCCGGAAACGGGCCTCGCCGGCTCAGGATTACGACTTCGGGCAGGGGGCCCTTACCCGGAGTAAACCCCGGTGCCAAGCGGGGAGTCAAATCCGGATCGTCCACCCGCAAGGTCCGGCCCGTGATCAAAATGGCGTCCACCCGGGAACGCAGGCCATGCGTCCACTTCCGCGCGGCCTCTCCGGTAATCGGCGTTTCCTCCCCCGGCCGGGCATTGATCCTGCCGTCCAGGCTTTGCGCTATCTTCAGCTGGATGAGCGGCCGGCCGCGGCGGATGCGGAAGAAGAAGCCCGCGTAGAATTGCGCGGCCTCCTCCTCCATCAGCCCGGCCAGGACTTCGATCCCGGCCCTGCGCAACGCGCGGATGCCCTCCCCGCCCACCAGGGGATTGGCGTCCTGGACCGCAACGATCACCTTGCGGATACCGGCGGCGAGGATGGCGTCCACGCAAGGCGGGGTCCGGCCATGATGGCTGCAGGGCTCCAAGGTAACGTACAGGGTACTCCCGGCGGCCTTTTCGCCCGCCTTTTCCAGGGCCACGATTTCGGCGTGGGATTGCCCGGCCGGCCGGGTGCCGCCCTTGCCCACCACCACGCCGCGCTTGACCAGGACCGCGCCCACGGGAGGGTTGGGAAGGGTCTTGCCCTTGACCTTGCGCGCTTCGGCGAAGGCCTGTTCCATGTAGCGTTTGTCCGCCGGGGACCAACGTGGGGCGGTTGCATGCGTTTTCTTCATCTTCCAGGGAACCTTGCGGCGGAACGTTGCCGACGGGGATGAATATCGTAACCCCGGGGAAATTTGGCCAGGGAGGGCACGGCCACGCCCGGGAATCAGGGGAAATATGCGCCCAAATGGGCGCAGAGAACGGAAGGCGGGGGCCATGGCCCCCGTACGGGCAAGCCTTGGCGGGGGTTAGACTTGGCGGAGGTCAGAAGAAGTAGGCCACCTTGAACATAGTGTACCAGTCCTTGGGAGTGGTCATCAATGCCTGTGATCCGGGAGCGTTGTTGTCACCGTCGCCGGTGTAGATGCCCGGCCGGAAATGGTCGTTGGCCACCTGGAAGCTGATCCTCACGTGGCCTTGGACGATCCTGGACCCGTACAGGGACCATTTCCAATTGTCCCGCTTGTAATTGATGTACTTGCCGTTGGCATCCTTCAAGGGCAAAGCGTTCTGGTGGCTGCTCGCGGTGTGGTTGAATCCGGCCAGATCATCCTTGACGGGGGAGCCGTACCATTCGGTCTCGAAGGCGAGCCGGTCCAGGAATCCGAACATCGGCAGGTTCAGGCCGATCATCATGGGCATGCGGTGCAGATAGTCCCCGTACAGCTTCTTGTAAGCCGGGCCGTTGTCCAGGCCCAGCAGGGCTATTTCACCGTAGATTTTCAGATCTTCAGCGCCCAGAATTCCGGGCCCGCCGAAAAGGAGCTTGGGATCGAACGCCGCGTTCACCATCAGCTTGGTGCCGGAGAACCCGATCAAGGTCGAGTCGTTGATGGGCGTCCCGTCGGGGTTCGCGCCTATGCTGTCCACGAACGTGGAATGGCCCACGTCCCACTTGCCGCTGGTAATCGAATCCGTAATGGGGATCAGGTGGTAGAAATTGACGCCGCCTCCCAGCCGGAACGCCGAACTGAAATTGCAGTTGGCGACATAGGCCACGGACAAATCGAAGTAGGGAAAGAAATCCGTCTCGGAATTGACGATCAAATCCTGCTGAAAGGAACCCGACCGATTGTGGAGCTGCACGCCGACCATGGACGCCACGGCGAAACCGTTCCGTTCCTCGAATCCGGAAAGCAGCACGCCCGGATACAAGGGGCCGCGCAGCAGATACGACCCCAGGTTCCGGACCTCGGGATTGTAACTGTACGGGAAGAGACCGCCGCGGAGGAAAAAGCCGGAGTTCTCCTCTTTGATGAAATGGGCGGTGAAATACGCTTCGGCCACGTACGGGGCCAGATAGGCGGGGGCATAACCACCGTTTTTGGTGATGGCCGAAGGGAGGGTGTGCCCGTATGCGACGCCGATGCCGGTGACCCCGTCCACCCGCTCCGAAATCCTGGCCTGGACCGAAAGCTGCGCGCCCGAAGAATAGATGGAGTTGCCGTCAAGGTCCGTCCCGTTTTCCGGATCCGAGCTATTGCCCACCCGTCCGTATTGGATCCATCCGGCTCCGCCCACCTCGAAAACGCCCTCCTCCGCACGGGGCTGGAACAGGCCCGCCACCGCCGCCAGGAAAAGGGCCGGGGGAGCGGAAAACCGCGGAAGCGGGAGTTTGGAAAATTTCATGACTGCTTTCCCCGAAAGCCCTAGAAGAAGTACACGGCTTTGGTGGTCCAATACCAATCCTCGGGGGTGGTCGTGGTTTCGACCCCCGTCGCATAATTGTGGTATCCGCCCACGCGCAAATGGTCATTGGCGACCTGGGCCGAGAATTTCACATGGCCGGCCACGATCTTATCGATGTTCAACGACCATTTCCAATCGTCGCGGGCATTGTTCACGTCCGGGTCCACATTGGGGATCCAGGAGCCGAACTGCGCGCCGAGGTTGTCGCTGGAATTCCTGGATGCGTAGTATTCCACTTCCAGGGACAGGTTGTCCAGGATGCGCCAGGTGGGGAAATTGAAGCCCATCATGACCGGGATGCGGCGCATGATGTCCTTGTAATAGTTGCCCACGTTCTTCACGCCCAATACTGCGGCTTCGCCGTACAGGACCAGTTCTCCGCCGCCGAGGCTTTCCCCGAGTCCGAACATCGCCTTGGGATCGACATGGAAGCGGGCCATCAGCTTGGTGCCGGCCAGGGAGCCCGTGATCGTGTCGCTGGAGAGGATGTTTCCGTCCGCATCCAAAGTATTCACCACCTCGAAACATCCTATGCCATTCTCACCCATTTCCATGTCCGCCCTGCAATCCTTCCCCGGAGAAGTCAGGCGCTTGTCCTGGGCAATGAACCGGTAATGGTTCGCTCCGAAGCCGAACTCCAGGCCGGGGGCAGGCCTGACGGTGAGGATTTCCGCCAGGGAGAAGTCGTACAAAGGCTTGTCTTCGGTTTCGGAAACCAGGATTTGGTCATACTGGAATTTGCCGAACCTGTAGCTGCCCATGGCCCCGGTGGTGGCCGCCAGCACGCCCAGCGGTCCGGTGAAGCCGGACACGAGGGATCCCGGGTACACGTATCCGCGCATGAGGTACAGGCCGAGATTCTTGGCGTCCGGATTGTAGTCGACCCCGAAGGAGCCGAAAGTGAAGCTGAGCTTGCTGTTTTCGGAGAACGTATTGGTATGGGTGATCTGCGCTTCGGGGACGAACGGGACCCAGAAGGGATACCAGATGTTCGCATTGGTGGTCTTGCCGCGGGAAAGGTGGACGTTGACGGCGCCCAGCCCCAGCCGGCCGTCCCAGTGCTCGTCTATGGACACATTGGCTTCGAAAACCGCGCCCGCGTTCCGCATCCAGGTATGGGTGTAATTGTTGATCTCATGTTTCTCGGTGGTGAAGCTTTTCTCCACCCGGCCCATTTGCAGCCAACCGGCCCCGTGGTATTCCACCTTGGGATCGTCGGCCCGGGAGCCGAAAGGCAAAGCGGCCGTCACGGCCAGGAGCGCAAGGGGATTCGCAATTCCCATTTTTGAAACCATGGTACCTGAATCCCGTTTCAAAAGAAATACCCGACGCGGAACATGAAATACCAATCCTGGGGAGTGGTGAAAGTCTCGGCCGTGCCGCCCGTCGAGCTGGTCAAGCCCGTGGCGACGGGTCGCGGGCGATAATGATCATTGGCGACTTGGCCGAGGAACTTCACATGGCCCGCCACCGTCTTTTCCACATTGACGGACCACTTCAGGTTGTCGCGGGTGGAATCCGGATAGGCGCCGCCGACGGGAGCGGGGGAAGGCGTCGGCCGGGCAGGATTCTGGAGGGTCCAATCCGCCACATTATTCAAAGTGCCGATATTGGCCAGGTCATTGCGATAGGGCGACTTGTAGTATTCACCCTCCACCGAGAGGAAATCGACCAGCCCCCAAGCGGGAAGGTTGAAACCCAGCATGACGGGCATGCGTTCGCCGATCTTGCCGTAGACCGTCCCATAATTCCTGGTCCCCAGAATGGCCGCTTCTCCGTACAATTTCAAATCGTCCGGCCCCAGGCCTCCCATGCCCAGGAACTTGTTGAGCTCGACGCTGAACATGCCCATCACCTTGATCCCTTGATGGGAGAAGAACACGGTGTCGTGCGTAACGGTATCCGCAATCTCGTAGCTGCGCCCTCCGTCGACGCTCAACTTGCCGGGCGTCTCCAATTTCGGATTGTAGGGGATAAGGCGATAAAAATTGACACCGCCGCCGATTTCGACGGCATCCGACATTTTGTATTTCGCGACGCAGGCCAGGCTCCAGTCGAATGTAGGGGGCAGGTCCTTTTCGTTCTTCAGGATCAGGTCCTGGGAAAAGCTCCCCGCCCCGTGATGCAATTGGAAGCCCATGACGTTCGCTTTGCCGGAGTCCGCGCTGAAGTCCTGGAACCCGCCCATCAGCAGGCCGGGATATACCGGCCCGCGAAGCAGATAGGAGCCCAGGTTTTTCGAATCCCGATTGTAGGTATAGTTGAAGCTGCCGATGGTGCCGCTCAGCCAAGGCGCGGCTTTTTCACCCTGGAAATAGGTCAGACGTGCCTGGGTGATGAAATTCTGGAACAGGGAGACGGCGAGGTATTTAACCTTGGTGTTACCCTGGAACCTGCCCAGGGAATGCGTCGCCTTATGGGCGCCGAACCCGAAAGCGCCTTCCATATTGCCGGACAGGTCCGCCACCGCGGTGAATTGGACGCCCATGGTCTGCAGCCAAACGCCCTCCTGATCGATGAAATCACCGGTGCCGTCGTTGGTCAGGGTATCATGGGAAGCCATGACCTTTCCCGCATCCAGCCAGGATTGGCCATGGATTTTGAAAGGGGCCCCGCCGTCCTTGGCGGATGCGGCATGGGCGATGGCGGATGCGAGCAACGCGATTGGAATCCCGCTTCTCATGAAATCCGGACCCTTGGAATGGATGCAGCCGAAGAATTTGCCCATGAAGTGAACGAAAATTAGCAACAATCGAAGCCGAGGCCATGGGATTTTCCCGAACGGATTCCAAAAAAGCGCGCAGGAAATTCCCGCGCCCTCCCCGATCCGTGACAATCGTCGTGCTTAGATCCGGCTCACCCGCTGATGGGCGGCGCCCTTGGCGGTCTTGATGTCGAGCATCAAGAGGCCGTAGGACTCGGAGGTGAAGGCGTAGTTGACGCTGCCGGCATGTCCGGAGAAGCGCTCCAGCTCGCGGCCCGTCATATCGCGCACGGTGATGGTGTGATCCGCGTCGATGGTGCCGGCGAGCACGCCGAAAGCGGCGGTCAGGGAGTATTCCGGAGCGGCGGCATTGCGCTGCGTCTTGACGTTCGCGGCAACCACCGGCGTTCCTTGATTGACCGGCTTTCCTTCATTGTCCAACTCCCGGAGCCTATAGTTCTTGTACCAGTTGCCATTGGCGCCGCCGAAACGGCCGCCGCCGTGCACTTGCAGGCCGATATAGCTCGGGGGATCGATCTTGGCGATTGAGTCCGCCCAGACCGGGACCCACTGGGTGGCGCCCAGCTTGCGGAAGAAGGACTGCATGTGGATCTTTCCCGTGCCCGCGGCGGTGCCACCGTAGAACTTGATGCGGACCTGGTTCCAGCCGTCGAAGCTCCACAGGCGATTCCAATCGGCTGCGACGCAACCGGTGGCTGCACATCCAAGGTCGGTCGCCGTAGGCAGGCCCAGCCAGGGGGCTTTGGTTTTGTTCGCGGTCCACTTGGTCCAGCCGCCGCTGCCGCCGAAGGAAGGGTTATTGATGTTGTCGTTTCCGGTCGTCGACATCTGTTTGGGATCGGTGGGAGAAGTGAAGATCGAAGGACGGAAGTCATGGCTGCCCTGATACCCGGCTTCCGGATAAGTGCCAAGGAAAGATGCACCCAGGATGTAGTCCATGACGGTCTGGTAGCATGTGCCGTTCGCAGTGGTGCGATTGAAAAAACCGGCGTCATTGCCGAAGCTGGGCCAAATGTCGAACTGGACCTCATAGTTGCCGTACTTTTTCTTCGTCAGCAGCAATCCGCCGGTGGAAGCGCCTCTCTGGGTCGAGAAAATCGCCGCATTAGCGGTGTCAATCATCCATATCGCACCGTTTACCTTGTCGTTGCTGTGCACGGACTGGCAATCCTGCCATAAACCCGTCCAATCCTTCCCATTGAACAAAGGGGTGAACCCCTCATCGTCCTTGAGGGTCGAAGCCACTTCTTCGGCGGGCAGCCCTTTAAAACACAGGTATTCGGCCGAGTTCGGCTTGGCAGGTTGGGCCCATGAGGGCGGCACGGCTAGCGCCCCGACAGCTAAGACGATGTTCACGGTTTTTGGCATCCAAGACATATTCGATTCTATACTTCTCCCGTACGAATGACCCGCAATTCCCCCGATTACCCGGAAGATCCTGTTTTTCTTGTTTGAACCGCTCAGACCGTCCACCTGCTCACAGCAGGGGGAAACGCATGGAAGTGAAGCGACGCCGCTCTCTATCCCCCTCCAACCCGGCGCTCGCCCCCACGAACGAGCAGCAATGTAGCTCCCGATCATCCGGCCTGCCGGACGATCGCTGGAACTCCCGAGGGCCATTTTGGCCCCGCGTATGCCACCAGCAATAAAGGGTACGCAAGAAAACGATATTTGGGAGGGTGATTTATAAAAAGTTTTGGGGTTTATTGTTTTTCTTCCGGGAAAGGGTTTTGACGGTTTGGAGCCTATTTTCCCAAAAACGAGCAAAGAAGGGAGTTCCTCCCGCAAAAAGAAATCGCCTGATTGATTCAATCCGTCATAGGGGAGTAAAATAGGGGGATTCCATAGCCTTGGGAGGCAGTCGAATGGGCAACCCCCGGATCCCAGTGATTGATGATGAAAGCGCCGCGGCGCGGGCGATGGAAGCGAAATTGCAGGAAAGCCAGGAATGGGTTTTCACCACCTTGCGCAGCATCGGCGATGCGGTGGTGGCGAGCGATGAAAAAGGGCGCATCACCTTCCTCAACCCCCGGGCCGAAGTCCTGACCGGCTGGACCCAGGACGAGGCCTGCGGTAAGCCCTTGGGGGAAGTGCTCCGCCTCGAACGCCGCCTTCCCGAGCCGGAAGCGGATCGGGACGCGTACTTCCAGGTTCCTCTCCAGCAAGCCCACCATTCCATGGATACGGACGTGGTCGCCCGCGACGGCGAACGGACCCCGGTGGAGGCCAAGTCCGCCCTCATCCGCGAAAGCAACGGTCGCGTGATGGGAGTGGTACGGATCCTGAGGGACGTGACCGAGCGGAAGCGCGCCGAGGAGGTATTCCGCCGTTCGGAGCGGCGTTATCGCAACCTGGTGGAGAAATCCCAGGACATCATTTTCACCCTGTCTCGCGAGGGCATCATCACTTCGCTGAACCCCGCCTTCGAGAAATGCACGGGATGGCCCCGCAAGGAATGGCTCTACCGCCCCTTTTCCGAACTGCTCAATCCCGCCGACGCCCAGCCGGCCTGGGAGGCCTTCCGCAAAGTGCTGCGCGGGGAGCTCTTCCCGCCCCTGGAAATGCGCCTGCGCTCCAAACCGGGCGGGGAGATTGCGGTGGAATGCGGCTGCGCCCCGGCCCTGCAGGACGACCGGCCCGGAGGCATCTGGGGAATAGCCAGGGACATGACCCAGAGGAAGAACCTGGAACAGCGCGTGCTCCAGACCCAGAAGATGGAGGCCGTAGGCCGCCTGGCGGGCGGCATCGCCCACGACTTCAACAATCTCCTGACCACCATCAACGGCCACGCCTATCTCCTGAACCAGGCCATCGAAGCGAAGAGCCCCTTGCATGCGAGCGTAAAGGGCATCCTGGGATCGGTGGACAAGGCCGCGGCCCTGACCAAGCAATTGCTGTCCCTGAGCCGGCAGCAGAAGTTCTCCCCGCGCCCGCTGGATTTGAATGCGGTGATTACCCGCCAGCTTCCCGGGCTCACGGGATTGGCGGACGAAAGCATCGAGTTGATCCTGGACCTGGATCCGCGGCCGGCCCCGGTGCTCGCGGACGCCAACCAGGTGGAACGGGTGATCTCCATACTGGTCGCCAATTCCCGGGACGCCATGCCCAAGGGAGGCAAACTCACCCTCTCCACCCGCGAGGCTTCGGGCCAGGACTGGCGCACCCTGCCCGCGACACCGGCCGGCCCCCCCGGGCGGGTGGTCCTGAGCGTTCGCGATACCGGCACCGGCATGAGCGAAGGGATCAAGGCCCGCCTGTTCGAACCCTTCTTCACCACCAAGCCTATCGGCAAGGGCGCGGGATTGGGGCTGTCCACCGTGTACGGCATCGTGAAGTCCGCCGGAGGGGACATCCAGGTCGAGACCGCGCCCGGAAAGGGGACCGCGATCCATCTGCTCTTCCCCCGCCTGGACGAACCCCTTCCCGCGGCGACGGCGGCCCCCTCGGCCCCGGCCGAAATCAGGTCCGGCGGAGAGACCATCCTGCTGGTGGAGGACGATGACGACGTCCGCTTCCTGCTTTACAGCATCCTCAAGGCCGACGGCTACTCGGTACTGGAGGCCAAGGATGGCGAACAGGCCCTGGAGGTGACCGCCTCGCACCGGGAACCCATCCACCTGGTGCTCACCGATCTGCAAATGCCCAAGCTGGGAGGGCGCGGTCTGGTGGAGAAACTGCTCACGGCGCATCCCGGGATGAAAGCGGTGTTCATGTCCGGCTTCGGCCGGGAGGATTTCCCCGATGCCCAGGCCCATGGCCTTCCCGTCAGCTTCCTGGAAAAACCGTTCATGCCCAAGTCCCTGGCGAGGCAGATCCGCAAGGTGCTGGACGCCTGAAACCGTCCCTCCGGTCCGCCGGGTGCGGAAATGCTAATTTGTCCTGATATGCCTCCCCGCAATCCGGACTTGCAACGGGAACAATCCCATCATCCCCGGGAGTTCGCGGACTTCGTCTATACCTATCCGGTGGTGTCCCGGCGTTCCGGTGGGGTCTCCATCGGCGTCAACCTCAACCTCGACAAGTTCTGCAATTTCGATTGCCCCTACTGCCAGGTGGACCGCACCGTGCCCAAGCCCAGGCAGGCGATATCGGTGCCGGCCATCCGGACGGAACTGGAGAAGCTGCTGGCCGCCTTCGATGCGGACGGGATATGCCGCCTGGAGCGCTTCGCGGCCATCCCGGACGCGGACAAGCGCCTCAAGGACATCGCGGTGAGCGGCGACGGGGAGCCGACCATGGTCCCGGAATTCGCCGACGTATGCGGCATGCTCGCCGATCTGCAATCCTCCCGCCCGGAACCGGACTTCCGCCTCATCCTCATCACCAACTCCACCTTGCTCGATCGCCCCAACGTGCTGGAGGGCATCTCCCGGCTCCTGTCCCGGAACGGGGAGGTATGGGCCAAGCTGGATGCGGGCACGGAGGCATGGTACCAGAAGGTCAACGTTTCCCGGGTGAGCCTGGACCGGATCGAAGCCAACCTGATCCGGCTGGGCCAGGACCACCCGTTCAAGGTCCAATCCCTGTTCTGCGGCCTGGACGGCGTGACCCCGCCCCCGGCCGAAAGGGACGCCTACCTGGACCGGCTCCGGCGCATCAAGGCTTCCGGCGGCCGCATCCTGGAAGTGCAATTGCATACCCTGGCCCGCAAGCCGGCCCAGGCTTCCTGCACCCCGGTAACCGGCGGGTTTCTGCGGGATCTGCGCGACCGCATCGAATCCGGCATCGGCGCGCCCGCGCGGGTCTACGGCGCGGAGACCTGATGCCCCTGACCTTCCTGCTATTGCAATTGACCAATGCGGCCCTGGCCGCGGCCACCCTGTGGATCCATTTCCGCAACCCCTTCATGTGGGACGATCAGGCCCTCCTGATCGCCACCTGCGCGGGCGTCCTGGGCGCGAGCCTGACCGCCGTCCTGCTGGGCATTTCCCTGGTCTTCCGCGACGACTCCAAATGGGCCGCCATCCTCGTCAATCTCCTGCTGACCCTGGCCTTCGCCGGGTTGCAAGGCTATTTCCTGTTCCTGACCGGACGGGACCTGGGGCTCATCCAGCTCCTGAAATCCAAGCTGGGCTGAAGCTTTTGGAAAAGCCGTCCGACAAGCCGTTCTCGGAGAGCTGGTTCCACGCGCCGCTGCAGGCGGTGGGCGACACGGCGCTTTTGCCCCCGGAGGAAGCCTTCCATATGCGCAAGGTACTGCGCCTCCAGCCGGGCAAGCGCGTGACGGCGAGCAACGGCGCGGGTGGCGTTTTCCTGTGCGATACCTCGGCCGTAAAATCGGACGGGGTTTTGCTGACGGCCGCCGAAGCGGCGGAAATCCATCCGGCCCCTCCCCGATTGCACATGATCCTGGGCCTGTTGAAAGGCAAGGATTTGGAAGAGCCCGTGGAAGGGCTTTGCCAGGCGAACCTGCGCGCCATCCATTTGATCACCACGGATCATACCCAGGAGTTCAAGGGACAGAACCATGAACGCCTGGTGGAACGGTTGCGGGGAAAGTCCCTGGTGGCCTTGAAGCAGGCCAAAAAAGCCTGGTTGACGGAAATCCGGGCGCCCCTGGGCCTGCGCGAGTGGCGGCAACGATTCCCCGATATGCCGTTGATCCTGCTGCATCCGGGACAGGATAGGCTACCGGACGGGTTCAGCGGGGACTTCGGCGTCCTATGCGGTCCGGAGGGCGGGTTTTCCTCCGGGGAGTTGGAGTGGCTGGAAAGCGAAGGCTGCCACCGGATGGGACTGGGAAGCACCCGATTGCGGGGCACCCATGCGCCCCTGCTGGCCTGCGGCAAGTTGATGGGGTTGGGACTTCAGGACGCCACGGCCTGAACCCGGCCCATCGGCGATCGTCGGTTTATCGTTTTCGAACCCGCGGTATTGATCGTACCCGCTCCCCCGCGAACGGTCGAACCCGTGATATAATCGAATCCGCTCGCGGCGCGGGTGAACGCGCAATCCTTCGCGTGGAAAAGCCCTCCCGAACTGAAGTCCAGCCTCCATTTGTCCGAAAGCCAAGGCCCCGAAGGCAATTGCAGGGTGGTATTCAGCACTTTGCAATCGATCATTTCGAAATCAAGTTCGCCGCCCCCGCTGATCGTCCAATAATCCTCTTCCGCGGCCAATCCCGGAATGGTGCAGTTCACCAACAGGAAAGTCGCATCTTGGGCGAAGGTCCCTCCTCCTGTGGATCCTTTCAAGAGCGTACCAGCGAACTCCAAACCGTTGCAATGTCCAATCCAGGCGGACCTGTATCCTCGGGAGCGCGATAGTCTCCCTTTGAAACCCAAACTTGCGTTTTCTTCGTTTGCATCCCAATTTGGCCCAGTTTCCCCATCCGGGGCGGAAAAAACCCGGGTTCAAACGGACTTTTTCAACGCCCTGTTAGGGTTTGGGGCCGCCGGATCCGGAGCGGACCCGGTACAGGAAGTAGAACGGAGCCCCGGACAGGGACATCGCCAGGATGCAGATGTGCACCAGGGCCAGCACTTCCCCGCCCCCCTGCGTAACACCCAGGTTACCATAGATCATTTTTCCGGCCGCCTCTCCCACGCCCAGCCCCGACGGGGAAATGGGGATCCCGTTGATCATGGTCAGGGTGGGGACCACGAAACCGTGCACCGCCAGCGGCAGATCCATGCCCAGGGAGAGGGCGGAGAAATAGTAGAGCAGGATGAGCCCGCAATCCACCAGGATGCCCAGGGCCAGGGGAAGCAGGAGGCCGGAAGGCCGGCTGCGGTAGACCAGCAGGGACTGGGACAATCCGCGCAGGAAGCGTCCGCCGGGGACACGATGCATTTTCGGATGCTCCAGCAGGCGCGCGGACCAGGGGGAGAAGAAGAATGCGATCAAGCCGGTGAAGGCCAGGAAGACGCCGGCGTAGAAGAGGCTGTTGAGCTTCAGGGAAGGGGAGTCCTTCCAGAGGCCGTGATTGGCCAAGGTCATCGCCATGGCCACGCACAGCAGGCTGTACAATCCGATGAACCGATCCATGGCGATCGACGTGAGCGCCAGGGACTGCTCCCGGGCATCGTGTTCCTTGAACAGATAATAGCCCTTGATCAAGTCCCCGCCCGTGCCGCCGGGAATGAGGCTGTTGAAGAACAGCCCGATCATCTGCAGGCTGAACACCCGGCCCGGATCGGCCTTGAGGCCCGCCTGGCGGATGAGCAGGAACCAACGCAGGCCGGCCGGCATCACCACCACGAACAGATAGGAGAGGAACGCGCACAAACAAAGCCAGGGATGGGCGACGAAGGCCTGTCCCACCAGGGCGGGATCGAGCGCGCCGGAACGGATCAGGGCCCAGAGGGCGGCGGCGCCCAAGGCGAACTTGAGGACATGTCGCGCGCCCGGAGGCACCCGGAACCGCGCGCGCCCGGTCGCTCCGGTTTCAGTTTCCATGCGGACCGATTATGGCTTACCGACGCCCGGGACGGCCGGATCGGCCTGGTCCGGATCGAAAACGTCCTGGTCGAACAGATCTTCCGGCTCCCGGGGATCGATGCAGAAGGACTTCCGGTGGATGGGCGTCAGGCCGTGCTTTTCGATCGCCCGGCGATGGACCAGGGTCGCGTACCCTTTATGGCGATCGAAGCCGTAGTCGGGATACAAGGCATGCATGTCCAGCATCTGCCGGTCGCGGACCACCTTGGCGAGGATGGAAGCGGCGGCGATGGAAGCCGAGCGGCCGTCGCCTTTGACCAGGGTGCGCTGGGGCCAGCGCACGTCCGGGATCCGTTGGTTGCCGTCCACGAGCAGGAGCCCGGGCGGCACTCCCATGGCTTCCAGCGCACGGCGCATGGCCAGCAGGGAAGCGCGCAGGATGTTGTGCCTGTCGATCTCGTCCGGGCTGCACTCCCCCACTCCGTACGCCACCGCCCGTTCCCGGATTTCCGCGGACAGCGCCCCCCGCACGGCGGGAGAGAGTTTTTTGGAATCGTCCAGGCCGCGGATGGGCTTGGCCCGGAAATCCAGCACCACGCAGGCGGCGACCACGTTTCCGGCCAGGGGGCCGCGCCCCACCTCGTCGACGCCGCAAAGCACCGGGAACTCGCCCAACAGCCCGCTGTCGAACTTCCAGAGGGGATCGCGCATAGCGGTGAAAATTAGTCGCCGGCGGCGAACCTGTCCAGGAAGCGCCCCAGGTCCACGGCCCGGCCGGGATCGGCGCTGGCGGTCGGCTTGATTTCGCCCACGGCGAAGGCGCGCACCACCTGCCAATAGCAGGCATGCTCCTGCCGGAGCACTTCGGAGGCCACGGTCTCGGGAGAGCTCCCCCGGGCCACCGGCACTATCCGCTGCAGGATGATCTGGCCCTCGTCATAGGCTTGGTTGACCATGTGGATGGTCACTCCGGTGAACTGGCAGCCGCGCTCCACCACGGCCTCGTGGACCTTGCTTCCGTAGAAACCCGCGCCGCCGAAAGCGGGCAGCAGGGCCGGATGGATGTTGAGGATGCGGTTGGGCAACAGCGCATGCACGGACCGGGGGACCAGCTTCATGTACCCTGCCAGGACCAGCAGATCGATGCGGGCTGCCTCGACGATGCCCGCCATGCGGGCTTCGGCCTTGTCTTCGCCGCCTTCGGTGAAGCCGCTGACGTGGTACGCCTCGGTCCCGAAGGCCTTCGCCTTGGCGAGGGCCCCGGACTTGCTGTTGTTGGAGAGGACGAAGGCCAGGTCCACCGGCAATTCGCCGGAACGGATCCGGTCCATGAGGGCCTGGAGGTTGGAGCCCCCGCCCGAAGCGAATACGCCTATCCGGTAGCGCGACACCTGGGGAATCAGGCCTTGGCGGAAGGTTCCGCCCTCGGGGCCGGGGCCTTTTCCAGCAGGGTTTCCTGATGGGAATGGCTATGGGACGATGCTGCTGCGCGCGGCTTGGCGGCGGCGGAATATCCGCTCGCCTCCTGCGGGGCGCCGTGTTTCTTGAACAGGTGCTTGACCAGGGTGCCCGCGCCGCGCATCACGCGGTAGCGCTCGCGGCTGTTGGTCAGGGCCATGACGGCCTGCTTGTAGATATAGGCGGGCCGGAGATAGAACTCGCGGCGGGCGCGGTCGCAGAAGTCCACCAGCTCTTGCGAGGTGAGGCCTTTGCGGATGACGGTGGTATTGTGCTGGCCGTCCTTGTCCAGCCATTGATCATAGTCCTCGCTGGCGAGCTCCCCGCGGGACCGGGCCTCGTCGTAGGCGGTGGTTCCGGGATAAGCCATGATGGGGTAGAACTGGGCCGTGTTGGGATTCAGCTTCTTGGCCATCTCCAGGGTGCCTTGCAGGGTGTCCTTGGTATCGCCCAGGTTGCCTACCATGAAGCAACCGTGGATGAGGATGCCGGCCTTGTTGGCGGACTCCATGAACTTTTCGGACATGCCGTTGGCCAGGCCCTTCTTCACGTTCTTCAGGACGTCCATGGAGCTGGACTCGAACCCGACGCACAACTCCCGGCAACCGGCCTTCTTCATCACGTCCAGCACTTCGAACTTCACGTCCGCCCGGGCGTTGGCGGACCAGGTGACCTTGAGGCCGCGGTTGATGACTTCCTGGCACAGCTCGGCGGTGCGCGAGGGATGGGCCGTGAAGGTATCGTCCTCGAAGAAGATCTCCCCGAGGTCCGGGAACTCCGCCTTGATGTAGGCCATTTCGTCCACCACGTCCTTGATGCTGCGCTTGCGGTAGGTGTGGCCCGTGAGGGTCTGGGGGATCACGCAATAGGTGCACCGGAAGGGGCAGCCCCGGCCGGACAGGATGACGATGAGCGGATTGATGTTCGCCCCGTAGAAATAGCGCTTGTAGCAGGAGAACAGATGCTTGCGGTAAACCTTGCTGACCCAGGGCAGGCTGTCCAGGTTCTCGATCTTGGGGCGCTCCGGATTGCGGACCAACTCCTCGCCCCTGCGCCAGGAGATGCCGAGGATCTTCCTCTTCTCATCGGGGCCGACCCCGTTGCCGCCGGTGGCGCCGCGCAAGACCCGCACGAGTTCCCGGGCGGTGTAGTCGGCCTCGCCGGAAATGACGTAATCGATGGCCGTCTCGCGCTCCAGGATTTCCAGGGGCTCGGCGGTGGCATGGGTGCCCATCATGGCGATGTCGCAGCCGAAGGCTTCTTTGAGGGCCTTGCCGACGCGCATGTCGTTGTTGATGGAGGGCGTGGAGGTGTTGAGGACGGCGAGCCGGGGTTGGAACGCCTTCACCTTGTCGAGGGTGGCCTGGAGGTCCAGGTCCATGGCGGGCGAATCGATCACCATGATCTCGTTCCCATCCTGTTCCACGCAGCCGGCTGCATAGGCCATGAACATCGGCCAATAGAGAGTGCTGGACTTGGTGACGCAGGGACTCCGCGATTCCCGGGAAAACATCGGGAAATAAGGAGGGTTCAGGAACAAGACCTTCATAGGCAAAGCCTCCGCAGCAAAAAGCGAGAAAACAACGTGGCTGGCACCCGATTACCCCTAGCCGGGACCGAAGACCAAAGTACCTAGTTCAATCGGCAAACTCAAATATACCCCCCGGTTTTCTTTTTAGCGCGCCCTAAATCTTTGCACGTCCGCCTTGTCCAAAATACCGACGTCGGATTCCACCTGGAATTTTGCGGATTTTGACCCTATCTCGAAACGGATCCGATCCGCTCCCGCGATGAGGAGGTGCACGCCCGCGTACATTCCGGAGTGGAAATCCCGCTCCAACAGCGCATTATGGTCCCACAAGCTCGCGCCTTCCCATCCCAAAATCCCTTGCAGACCATAATAGCCGCTCCATCGCCAAAGGCTTAAAGTCCTCTTGCGGAGCAGGTCCGTGCGGTTTTCGAGAGTGAAAACGAGTTCGCTCTTGCCTTGGAACGCATCGTTGCCGTAGCCCCGCAGGGTGTTGATGCCGCCGGCATGGAACCGATCGTACCGGCCGAAACTGCGGCCCATGATCCCGTCCCGGAATTGGTACAGGTTCGCCAGCACCAGGGTATTGCGCTCGCGCCAGGGAAGATAGGCGCGGGTATCCGAAAGCCATTCCCGGTAATCGGCCTCCCCGCCCAGAAAGCCGCCGTTCTGGGTCACGCGCAATTCCTGGTACAGGCCGCGGCCGGGATTATGCCGGCGATCCCGGCCGTCCCACAGCAACCCGGTCGCCAGGCGCGGGACGAAGTCCCCGCCTTCGGAAAGCAACACGCCTGAATCGCCTTTGCCATCGTTCAGGAAATACAGTTCCCCGGCATATAGTATATAAGCGGGTTCGGGCAGCCCGGCCTCCCCCAGCCCCTGGGCCAGATCGAGCTTGACCCGCCAGGAATCCTCGTGGAAGGCTTCGAAACGGTTGTAGCTGTCCACCCGCAGGACGGCGAAATCGTATTTCACGGGCAATTCCCAGAGGCGCGTCGAACTCAGGGAGGACTGGAATTCCGTGGTGCCGCCGAAGCGGGTGATGAACTCGGCGCGGATGCCCTGGCCCAGGAAGTTCAGGGAAGCGAGCGCCGGGCCCAGGCTCAGGCCGTCCTGCTCGGTCTTGGACACGGCGACGAAAGGGAGGTACGGCGGCAATTCGCGGAAGGCGTACGTCAAGGCGACCCCGCCTTCCCGGATCCCGGTTTGCAGGGACACCTCGGCGAAGATATCGAGGTCTTCCAGCTTGGCCCGCTCGGCCTCCCACTTGGCGCAGGTGAAAGGCTCCCCGATCCGGTTGCGCAACTCCCGCCGCACCACGTCTTCGCGCGTGGTCCCGAGCCCCTGGAACTCCCGGGACAGGATGCGCAGGGAATCCGCCTCGCGGCAGGAGTCCGCCGCCCGGGAGGGAATCGCGGCCGGCAGCAGGCATGCGAGGATGCGGAAAAGGGCGAAGCGGGAAGCCGGATTCATGCCCGGCAAAAGCTAGCAAATCGGGAATCGCCCTCAGGAAGCGCGCAGGCGGAACCCCTCCGGGCGTTCCGCCTGCTTGGGCGTCAGCGTGGAGTTACCTCTCCGTCAGGCTTGCAGCCATTCCGTGTGGAAAACGCCCGGCTTGTCGACCCGCTCATAGGTATGCGCGCCGAAATAGTCGCGCTGGGCCTGGAGCAGGTTGGCCGGCAGGCCGGCGCTGCGGTACTGATCGTAGTAGGACAGCGCGGAACTGAAGGCCGGGATGGCGATGCCGTTCTTGCCCGCTTCGGAGACGGCCAGGCGCCAGTTCGCCTGGCTCTTGCGGATCACGTCCGTGAAGTAGGGCGCCAGGATCAGGTTCGCGAGCTTGGGTTCCGCATCGTAGGCCTTCTTGATGTCTTCCAGGAACTGCGCCCGGATGATGCAGCCGCCGCGCCAGAGCAGGGCGATCTGGCCGTAGTTGAGATCCCAGTTGTAGGCCGTGGCCGCGGCGCGCAGGATCTGGAACCCCTGGGCGTAGGACATGATCTTGGAGGCGTACAGCGCATCGTGGATGGCGGGCAGGAACTTGGCCTTGTCGATGTTGAAGCCGACCTCCGGAGCGGGCAGCTTGGAGGCGGCGGCCACGCGCTCGTCCTTCATGGCGCTGAGGCTGCGCGCGACCACGGCTTCCATCATGGTGGGGATGGGCACGCCCAGGTCCATGGCGTTCTGCGAGGTCCACTTGCCCGTGCCCTTCTGCCCGGCCTTGTCCAGGATGATGTCCACGATCGGCTTGCCGGTCTCCGGATCCTTCTTGCCGAGGATGTCCCGGGTGATTTCGATGAGGTAGGAGTTGAGCGGGCCCTTGTACCATTCGGCGAACACCTCGCCGATTTCCGGGGCGGACATCTTGAGGAGCACCTTCATCATGAAATACGCTTCGCAGATGAGCTGCATGTCGCCGTATTCGATGCCGTTGTGGATCATCTTCACGTAATGCCCCGCGCCGTCCGAACCGACCCATTCGCAGCAGGGGATGTCTTCCTTGGGGCCGACCTTGGCGGCGATGGCCTGGAAGATGGGCTTGAGCTCCGGCCAGGCGGAGGTGGATCCGCCTGGCATGATGGAGGGGCCTTTCAAGGCGCCTTCTTCGCCGCCGGATACGCCCACGCCCAGGAAGCGGAAACCCTTGGCTTCGAGCGACTTGGTGCGGCGGATGGAATCCGGGAAGAAGGAGTTGCCCCCGTCGATGAGGATGTCCCCTTTGTCCAGCAAGGGGACCAGTTGGTCGATGAGATCGTCCACGGCCGGGCCGGCTTTGACCATCATCATGATTTTGCGGGGGCTTTTCAGGGAGGCGACCAATTCCTTGAGGGAATGGGTGCCCACCAGTTTCTTGCCCTTGCCGCGTCCCTGCACGAGTTCATCCACCTTCGCCGTCGTGCGGTTGAACACCGCCACGGTATATCCCCGGCTTTCCATGTTGAGGACGAGGTTTTCGCCCATGACCGCCAGGCCGATGAGGCCGATATCCGCTTGTGCCATTCTCTTCGATGCTCCTGTATTGCGAAAAAGGCCCCGTACCCCGCCCCGCGGGCGCAAAGTCCCGTCCCAAGAGCGGCCGATGGCCGGCTCCGGCGCCGGAAGGATCCGGAAGCCGGAGAGAAGGGAAAACTAAGTAAGTTTGTCCCCCCTTGGAAGGTGATTCCGGCCCCCTTGGAAGCTCCGGAACCGGCCGGTGCCGGAACCTGTCCAACCCCGGGCCGGCGCCGCGGCAACTCCGGTCGCGCTGGGGCGGCCCGAATTCCGGCCCTTCCGGAACGGGATGCGGATCCGACGGTTTTGTAATTTTTGTGCAACTGACACGCCTGCCTGACTGCGATTTTGTACAGTACAGGAAAAATGCCGAAAGGGATTACCATGAAGGGCTACCGCCAAGGTCCGACTCTCGTTCTATCCATCCTCCTCTCCGGCGTCCTGCCGGGGACCACCGCATTCGCCAAGGACGCCAAAGGCCCGTCCTCGGGCTCCGAAGACGCGCGGCCCAAACGGGGCAGCCTCGACCTGGGCAAGGGGAAGCCCGTTCCCACGGACGCGGCCAAGGTCGAGCTCCTGAACGGCGCGTTCGCCAAGGTGGTCGAGGCCGTTTCGCCCTGCGTGGTCAGCGTGAACACGGAGAAGAAATGGTCCGAGCAGGACAAACAGTTCAACCATCCCTTCTTCGAATTCTTCGGCATGCCGAACCAGCCGGGGGGCCCGGAGGACAACTCCCCCAAGCGCAACATCCCCCTGGGCGGCGGATCCGGCTTCATCGTGAACAAGCAAGGCTACGTCTTCACCAACGCCCACGTGGTGGAAGGCGCCGATATCGTGAAGGTCAGCCTGATCAACAAGAAGACCTACGTGGCCAAGGTCGTCGGGGTGGACAAGAAGGCCGACGTCGCGGTGCTCAAGATCAAGGCCCCCAGCGAGGACCTGCCCGTGGTCGTCTTCGGCGACTCCAAGAAGGTCGGCATCGGCGAATGGGTGCTGGCCATCGGCAATCCCTTCGGCCTCCAGAACACGGTGACCTCCGGCATCGTTTCGGCCAAGGGCCGCCGCGACCAGATGCAGCAGGGCGACGCCTACCAGGACTTCATCCAGACGGACGCGGCCGTGAACCCGGGCAACTCGGGCGGCCCCCTGGTCAACCTCAAGGGCGAAGTGGTGGGCATCAACTCCAGCATCTACACCCGCACGGGCGGCTACATGGGCGTGAGCTTCGCCATCCCCATCAACATGGCGGTCAAGGTGGCCGAGGACCTGATCTATGAAGGCAGGGTCACGCGCGGCTACCTGGGCATCGGCATCGACAACGTGTCCGAGAACCTGGCGGATGCCCTGGGACTCGCCAACACCCAGGGCTGCCTGGTGCGCGAGGTGATGAAGAACGGCCCGGCCTCCAAAGGCGGGCTCAAGGAAGGCGACATCATCCTCAAGGTGCAAGGCATGGTGGTGCAGGACGCCTCCGATCTGCGCAACATGGTGGCGGATCTGAAACCCGGCGAAAAATACGATTTCGAAGTGCTCCGCGACGGCAAACGGACCACCTTGGGGCTCAAGATCGGATCCAAGCCCGAAGAGAGCGAAGTCACCGGGGACGACGCCGTATCGGCGCCCGAGCCGGACGAGAACGACGGCAGCTTCCTGTCCAAGAAGCTCGGCATCCGCTTCGGGACCCTCGACAAGGAAGCCCGCGTGAAGTATTCGATCCCCAACGATCAGGCCGGCGTGGTGGTCACCGGCGTGACGGACGGGTCCAGCGCCGCCGAGAACGGGCTCCAGGAAGGCGTGGTCCTCTCCAACTACAAGCGCCAGTCCGACGCAAGCTTCCAGAAGGTGGACGATCCGAAGAAACTCCTCGCGGTGGTCAAGTCCCTCAAGCCCGGCGAGAAGATCGCCTTCAAAGTCTTCTTCAAGGGACGCACCGACTTCATCGCGCTGCAGGCTGAGGAGTAGTCCGGGGTTGGGGTTGGTCGCGCACCTCCGCGGGGGCCGTGCGCGGGGGCCCTGGGGCTGGGCGGCTCCGGCAAGCCGCCGGCGGTCCGCTGGGTCCGCCGGCCGTAAGGCTGGAGCAGGCTCCGGGGCCGATCGCACTTGCTCGCGCATGAGCAGGTCGCTCCATTGTTTCCCTAGGAAGAGCGCGAGCGAGCGCTCCGCCTTGCGGCTCCGGCTTGGTTGCCTGCGCCTGATTCGCCCCAGGGCCCCCGCGCCCGCCCCCCGCGGGCGCACGCGACGAACCCGCGCATGAGACCAACCTGTACCCGGGACGCGGCGGGTAAGAAAAAGAGCATCTCGGTCGCAGGCGCCCCGCCCCCAAGGCCCAGGAAGCCAAGCCCGCACCGGATCTTTTCTTACCCGCCATGACCGGTCTCTCGCGGGGTTGCTGCTTGTCCGGCCGCCCTTGCGCCCCCCGGCCCCGCGCGCCCGCGCAGGCCGTGGACCCCAGGAAGACTAGAGCAGCAGCTTCCCCTCGAAGCCGAACATGATGAAAAGCCCCATGCCGCGCGTGACCACCGGAAGGAGATCGCCGTTGGCGTTGGCCCGGGTCCACCCGCGCTTGCGCTGGTTCGAGCCGCCCAGGTAGGAGAAAGTCGAGTTGTCGAAGTCGGCGAAGATGTTGTCGGCTTCGAAGAAGAAACGCATGGATTCCAGCGGGCGCCACTTGCTCTTCAAATCGAGATTGATGCGCACGTCCGTGCGCTGGCGCGAAACCGTGGGATAATCCCGATCCACTCCGACCCTCCTCTGCTGCGTGGCCTTGTTGGTGTACAGCCCCGTATATTCGTAGAGCGGGGCATCGTTGCTGGCGCCGTAGGTGAGGATGAAGCTGAGCAGGGAATCCCTGCGGGGCAGAATGCGGATGTTGGAGACGAGATCCAGGGAACGATTGGCTTCCCAGGGCAGGAAGCTGTCGTTGTCTTCGAGATGGTAATCGCCTTGCACCACGGACGCGTTCACGTTCATGCCGAAATGATGGCTGGGCAGCCAGTTCACCGTCACGTTCCCGCCGTTGGCATAGGCATAGTCCGAAGAATGGATTTCCTCGTAGTTCCAGAACACCTCGGGAACGGGCAGGATCGGATCTTTGTAGAAACGGGAATACAGGCTGGCGGTCAATTTGATTTCATCGGACCAGGCGGCTTCCGAGCCGATTTTGCCTTCCACGCTGGAGGTGGTGACGGCGTCCAGGCGGTTCAGGCCGGTCGGGAGGATGGCTGTGTTTTCGCGCAAGGCCACCTCGGCATAGCCGGTGGCGCTCTGGATCAGGGGGCGTGTATAGCGCAGGGAGGCGAGGGGGGCGGGGGTTTGGAATCCCGCGTCCGCGCCGTCGAACAGGCCCTGATACACGAAGGAGCCGCCCAGGGCCGCTTCCAGCGTCCGTTTATCGCCCGTGTTCCAGCGCAGGCGCAAAAGGGCGTTTCCCAGCCCATAGTCCTGGGCCAGGCGCTGGATGGCCAATCCCGCGGCCCCGAGTCCGTTGCTGAGATCCCGGAAGTCATGGGTTTGCTGCAGGTACTCCAGGTCCAGGCCGTACCCGTAGGCGGCGCCCAACAGCGTGCCGTCGGCGTTCCATTGCATGGAAGCGGTCACCTGCATGTCCCGGGTGGCATTGTCCCCGATCAGGTTGTCCACCAATCCGGAATTCGCGGGGTACCAGGGATACGCTTCGTCGATCTTCCCGGTGGAAGGAGGCAGGGTATCCCGGAACGCCTCCTCGCGATTGCGGTCCATGAAACCGAAGGCGTATTGCAGGTCCCCGGTCTCATGGGGCGTCAGGGCCTCGTAGGCGTACATCCAGCCGTCCTGGGAGCCGTCCACCAGGGTCTGGTCTTCGCTCTTGTCGGGCGTGGTGGACACGTCCTGGAGCACCCGGTAGGAATCGTCCAGCCCGATGATGCTGTGCCGGGAGAAGGCGCCGGTCGAGTCCCTCTGGAAAGTGCCCAGGTACCAGTCCGCGGTCTTGAAGGTGAACGGTTCGTCGAGGGTCTTGCAACCGGTCTTGCAAGGCGTGCCGTCGTTCTTGAGGCGGGCGTCCTTGGGATCGGTGAAGAAATGCTCGCCCAGATTGGATAGGAAGGTGGGCTCCAGGTAACGGCCGCTCAGGATGAAGGTGCGGCCGCCCCAGTATCCGGTCATGTTCAGCTCGCGGTTGACGGTGCCGAAGACCACGTCCCCGGTGATGTTGTTGGGGTCCCCTTCCTTGAGATCGTAGACCAGCGCGGAGGCGTTGCCCTGGTTGATGGGCCCCTTGGCCAGGTTGTCGGAAAGGGTGATGGACTTGAGCAGGCGGGGGTTGAGCACGCTTTGGTTGCCGGGGAATCCGATGTCCAGATGGCGCAGGCTGGGGATGCGGCTTTGGCCCAGGTAGTGGGTCACGTCATTGGTGCGCGAGCCCCAGACGGAGAGGTCGTTGGTGAACTCGTTCATGCCGGAGACGCCCGGAAGCTGGCGGAGATGGTCGTTGAGATCGATGCGCATGCCCTGCATCAGCTCCAGTTCTTCCATGGACCTGGCCTGCCCCAGTTCGCGGACCGGGGCCTTGCGGGAAAGCGTGTCCTTTTCCGCGAGTTCGATCACGTCGGACTCCATGCTCACTTCGATATCGATGAGCTCGGTGAGGTCGGTGAGGTCCAGCTCCTGCGGCTTATAGGTATGGCGCTTGAAGACCAGGGTGGCGTTATGGCTGTTGACGGTGATTTCGAAGCGGCCGTTGGACTTGGTATAGCCCAGGACCTTGCCGCTTTGCAGGGAGATCTCCACCTGGCCGATGGGCTCGCCCTTCTCCGCGTCCTGGACGAGACCCACCACGTTGTAGGTTTGGGAGAACGCGGGCAAGGCCCAGAGCAGAAACCAAGCGAAGAGGGCCGGTCCCCATATCCTTTTACCT
>DATENA010000128.1:0-28522 GCA_035275285.1 Fibrobacteria bacterium
TGTTGCCTCTCCCTCCCCTGCTGCCTCTTCGCGCCCCCGCAGTCTCACGACCCAACCCCACCGCGCACCGTTCGCCCCGCGGACGGTGCCGCGTGGACGCAATCGACCCCTACCCCCACGTCATCGTCCCAACCCCAAGCGCGCACGGTCCGCCCCGCGGACGGTGCCGCCGCGCCTCCCGGACAAGCGGAGAACCCCGCCGACCCGGAGGCCCCCGCGACCCGGTCCCGCGCCTGCGCCCACCTCCCCGATTCCGGTTTACCCGCGCAGACACGTGACCGCAGGACCCCGCCCAAACGCAAGGGTGCGCGGGCGCGGGGGGTTCCCGGGCCGATCAGGCGGAATCGGAAGAGTCGATCAGGAAGTCAAGCCCGCGGTCCGCGGGGTCGCGCGGCCGGGCGCGAGCGAACGGCTGCGCGGCCGCGCTGCGAGAGGCGTCCATCCGCGAGCGAGCGCGGCGGACCGATAACGTTGGGGCCGGCCGGGCGGCCGGAAGCCTCAGGGGGGCGGAAAGCGGACCCGATGGAGCCGACAGGCACGGGAACCCCCCGCGCCCGCGCGCCCTTGAGACCGCCTACTTCTTGGCAGCCATCGCCGGACGGACCCGGCGCCTATCCCACCAGACCACGAAGGGGCATGCGACCGCAATGGTAGAGTACGTCCCCACCACCACGCCGATCACCATCGCCACGCTGAAATCGCGCACCGACGAAGCCCCCATCACCGCCAAAATCACCACCGTGAACAGCACCGTCAGATGCGTGATGATGGAACGGCTCAGGCACTGGTTGTTCGCGCTGTTCACCCGCGCCGCGAAACTCTCCTTCGAGCTGGCGATGCCCGTCAGCTCGCGGATGCGGTCGAAGATGATGATCGAATCGTTCAGCGAATACCCGATGATGGTCAGGATGGCCGCCACGAAATCGAGCGAGATTTCCATCCCGAACAAGGCGAACAGGCCCAAGGTGATCAGGCTGTCGTGGACCAGGCCGAGCACGCCGCCCACGCCGAAACCGAGCCCGTTCCGCCCGAAGCGGAACCAGATATAGAGCACGATCAGCACCAGGGCCGCCAGAATCGAAAGCAGGGCGGAACGCCGCAGATCCTTGCCGACGGAAGGCCCGACGGTGTCTTCGCCTTCCAGGGTGGCGCCCACCACGGCCTTGGAGATCACGCCCCGGGCCGCCGTATCCTCGGCCACCTTGGGGAGGAAAATCATCAGGCGGTTCTCGCTGACCGCGCCCAGGGTCTGGACGCGCGGGGCTTCCAGGCCTGCGGATTCGATCTCCTTGCGGACCTTCTCGATGTCCGGCTTGTCCTCGAACTTGACGCGGTACACGTGCCCGCCGGTGAAGTCGATGCCGAAGTGCAGGCCCCGCACGGCGATGGCTCCCAGGGCCAGGACCAGAATGACGATGGACAGGCCCACGTAATACTTGGCCAGGGGAATGACCTTGATGTCCACTTCGTGGAACCAATTGATGCCCTTGCCGATGGACAATTCCTTCACGTCCCGGCCGGCCAGGATGTAGTCGAAGACCAGGCGGGTCACGATGATGGCGGTGTACATGGAGGCGCCCAGGCCGACCATCAGGGTCAGGCCGAAACCCTTGATGGGGCCCACGCCGATGTAGTACAGGATGGCGGCCGTGCCGAAGGTGGTCACGTTGGAATCGAAAATGGCGCTGAAGGCCTTCTTGTAGCCCGCATCGATGGCGGCCCGGACGCTGCGGCCCCCGCGCAATTCTTCGCGGATGCGCTCGAAGATCAGCACGTTGGCGTCCACGGCCATGCCGATGGTGAGCACGATGCCGGCGATGCCGGGCAGGGTCAGGGTGGCGTGGAACGCCCCCAAGACGGCGAAGAGGATGATCATGTTCAGCACCAGGGCCAGGTTCGCGATCATCCCGGCGCCCTTGTAATAGAGGGCCATGAAGGCCGCGACCAAGGCCAGGGCGACGACGGAGGCGAGCAAGCCCTTCTTGATGTTGTCTTCGCCCAAGGTGGGGCCCACCGAGCGCAATTCCACGATTTTCATGGGGGCGGGCAGGGAGCCGGCGCGGAGGGTGACGGCCAACTGCTTGGCTTCGGTCATGTCGCCGATGCCGGTGATGGAGGCGCGGCCGTTGGGGATGCGTCCCTGGATGACGGGAGCCGAGTAGACCACGGAGTCGAGCACGATGGCGAGCTGGCGGCCGATATTGGCGCCGGTCACGCGGGCGAATTCCTTGGGGCCCAGGCCCTTGAAAGTGAGGCTGACTTCCACTTCGCCGGCGTTCATGCCGCCGCCCAGGCGGGCGGGATTGGCGTCCGCGATGGTGGCGCCGGTCATTTCCGGGCGATGCTTGAGGAGGTACAGGCGGCGGATCTTGGTGTTGCCTTCGAGGGTCTCGATGTCCCGGCCCCAGAGGAATTGGTAGCGGCTGGGGATCAGGGCCTGGACGTCCGGGTCTTCCAGGATGGCTTTGGCCTTGCCCACGTTTTCGGCCTTGACGGCCAGGTCCCGGCCCATGGCCACCAGCAGGGAGCCGAAGGGACGGTTCTTGTAGAATTCGGAGGCGGTTTCGCTGCTGGTATCTTTCGCCGAATCCGCCTTGTTGAGGGAATCCTTGGCGGCGGCCACGGCGCCGGCGGAATCCTTCGCGGCGGGAGCCTTGGCGCTGTCCTTTTCGACCACGCGGCCGAAAATGTCCTGCACGGCCTGGGCGGTGTCATTGGCGGGGCCGGAGCCTTTTTCGGGTTTGCCGCCGGAGCGGCGGTTCAGGAAGGCGTCGATCTTGTCCAGCACGGGCTTGAACTCCGTGCCTTCGGGAATCAGCTTGAACTCCAGCAGGGCGGTGGCGCCGATGAGGCGGCGGGCGTCTTCGGCGCCCATGCCGGCCAGGTCGGCCACGATGCGGTTTTCGCCGGAACGGGTGATGAGGGGTTCGCTCAAGCCGTATTGATCGACGCGGTTCCGGACGATTTCCAGGGACCGGTCCATCACGTCCTTCTGGGCTTCCTTGTCCAGCTTCTCCTTGTTCACCTCGACGATGATGTGGGTGCCGCCGGCGAGATCCAACCCGAGGTTGATGGCTTTGGAGGCGACGTTGGGGTGATCCTTCTTGAAGATCTCCCGCTCCCGCTTTTCCAGGGGCTGATTGGTGTCATTGCTCTTGGTAAAGACCCGGACGCTGGGCCAGAGGCTGATGCCGCACAATACCAGGATGATGATGAGCAAGACAGTGCGTAAACCGGTATCCCTTTTCATGGATCGTATGAACCCTTCATCTCAAAAATCTTTGGAACGAACCGTCATGCCTGGGACGGTATCCCTGGGCTAAGTCGTTGAAAAAGCTGCCCGAATATAGAAAAGGTGGCGAGGAGGAGGTAGGGCGCGGGGGGGACAAGTATCCGCTTCCCCCGGGGCGGAATCGGGGGAACGGAGGCGGAAAAACCGGGATTCAAGCCGGTTTGACAGCGCCTAGGCGGATTTCGGCCGGTAGGATTGCAAGAGCAGCAGGAATTCAGGATTCCGGCGCAGCCCTTCCAGATCGGGATCGCGCAGCACCCACTCGAAATCGGAGAATCCCTTGCACAAAGCCATTTCCATGGCGGCCAGGGCCTGCTCCCTTTTGGCCAGCAGCGAATAGTAGCAGGCCAGGTCGTAATACGCGGCGGTGCAATCCGGATCCAGCAGCAGGGCCTTTTTGCAGGCGACCACGCTTTCCTCCAGATGACCGGGCTTTTTCAGGAGCGCGCCGAGCAGGATGTAAGCGGGGGCGAAGCGGGGATTCAATTCCAGGGTGCGGCGGCAATGGGTTTCGGCTTCCTGGTAACGCTCCAGGCTCTTGTAGACTCCGGCCAGGCAATAATGGGCGTCGAAGGTGTCGTGCCCGCAGTCCATGGCCTGGCGGAAGCATTCCACCGCGTCTTCGTACAGGTAGGCGTCGGCGAATTCCAGGCCCCGGTCGAAAAGCCATTTGCCTTCCTGGGCCAGGCGTTCGGGCGCTTCGCCTTCGGCGCCGATGTCCAATGACTTTTCGAGGATGTTCATGGCGGCGGAGATCTTGCCGGCCCTGAAGAGGAGGTCCGAGAGTTCGCGATAGAGGGCCTTGCCGTCCTGGGAGGATTTGATCCTCTCTCTCAGGAAGCAGACCTTGTCCCTTAACAAATCTTCCATGGGCTCCAGGGTTGTTTCATGGTTCACAAAATATAATGTTGGGTCCGTTCCGCAGGGGGGCAAATCGGCCCCGGCCCCCGGGAACCGGCGCCGGAGAACCGTAAAGCCGTCCGGCACCCCCGCTTTTCCGGGGTTTCCGGTCTATTCGGGCACCAGGTACCCGAACAGGCCGTGCGCCTCCTTGGCGGGACCGGCCGTGAAATACAGGCGGCTGATGTCCCCGTAGTCCCCGTCGCCGGACAGGTAAAGGCCCCAAAGTCCCTGGAGCAGGACGGGATGGCCGCTGCCGTCCTGCACCTGGCCCAGGAAACGCCCTTGGGCGTCGAAGACGTTGATGACGCCGTCCCCGAAATTGCCGACGTAGATCCCGTCATCGAACGGGCCATAGGTGCCGGGTATGGACAGGACGGCCCAGGGCGAGTTGAGCCGGCCATTGGAGAGGAAGCGGCGTTTGAAGGCGCCGTCGGTGCCGAACACGTTCACGTACCCGGACCCCACTCCGGCCGAATCGTCCTCGTTGTCGGGGCCCTTGAGCCGGGCATAGGTGACGAAGAGTTCGTTCCCGACCAGCGCGACGTTGAACGGCCCGTAATCGGCCGGGAGGGTGGAGTCCGCGAACCGGCGCGTGGTGTCGCGGTGGAACTGGGCATCGTACACGTCCACGTGCCGGTTCCGGAAATCCGCCAGGTAGAGGAAATCCGCGCCGGCGTCGGAAGCCAGGGCGAGGCCCTTGTACACCGAGCCGGAATCGGATCGATCCACGACGATTTTCGCGGTCATGCCGCCGTTCCAGCCGGAAACGGTGCCGTCCTCGCCGGCGAAAAGGAACACGGCTTTGCCGGTGCCGTCCGGCATGGGGAACCCGGCGGTCCCGTTGTACGCCACCCCGGTGGGCGCGCCCGCAGAGGTAACATCGCCCACAGAGGTAACATCGCCCACAGAGGTAACGGGCAGGCTTCCCGGAAGGCCCGGCATCCCGGCGGAATCCGCGGCGGCGCCGGGGATGGTCACGGGATTGCCTTGGGAGTTGCCTTCGCCGTCGTACAGGCTCGCCCTGCCGGTTCGATTGTCGGCCACCCATATCGTTCCGTCCGGTCCGGCCGCGATGCCCCAGGGATTGGCCAGGTTCGCGTCCCGGATCCGGGCTTCGTAGAGCGTCGTGTCCGAGACCAGGTTCACCTGGCGGAAGCTGGTTCCGTACATGGACGTGCTGTCATAGGTGTTGCATCCGGCCAGGAAGATCGAGAGCAAGGCCGGGGACGCGGGAATGCGGCGGGACATGGTGTCCTCCTGCGGCTTGGATGGATGAGGTCTCGCGGGACCTGGATAAGAAAGCCTTTCCGCGGCCCGAGCGCAACGGTTTTCCTCCGTTGTCCCGGGACAACGGAACCGCCGCCGGAACCGGCCGGAATTCCGGAATCCGCGTCCGTTGGGGATATATTCCAAGCAACCACCGCCGAGCCCATGGAATGGGGATAGGAGCCCGTATGCAAGATTCGAAACGAGGAAATCAGGGGAAAGCCGGCCTGCCGGGACGTTCCGGCGGCATGCGCCTGGCGGCGGCCCTGGCGCTGCTGCCGCTGGTCCCGTCCGCATCCGCCCTGGAGGTCCATGAATGGGGCACGTTCACCACCTTGAACGCCAGTTCCGGGAACGGCCTTTCCGGGCTGTTCGTGGACGCGACCCGCCTGCCGGCCTTCGTCCACGGCCTGCCCTATTTCAACTACGACCCCGTGAGCGGCTGGTCCTCCCCGGACAAACTCCGCAACGTGACGGTCAAGATGGAAACGCCGGTGCTGTACTTCTACGCCGACAAGCGGACCGACGTGGACGTGAAGGTGAAGTTCCGCGGCGGGACCATCAGCCAATGGTATCCCCAATGTTACGACTGCGAGGGCAACCCCGCCGCGCCTTACGTGGATTTCGCGGAGGGACCCTATGCCGGCCATATCGGGTGGAAAGCCACCGTCCTGCCTCCAGGATCCAACCTCCCCTATACCACCACCGCCCTGGGCGGGGAGACTCCCGAATGGACCGCGCCCCGCAACACGCAAGCCAACCAATTGCGCGGGCAGAACGGCGAGATCGAGAAATTCCTGTTCTACCGCGGCCTGGGGAACTTCCCTTCCGCCGTGGCCCTGAGCTTCCTGCCGGACGGCACCCTGTGCGTGGCCAATCGCGGCGGCGAGGACATCCCCTACCTGATGATCTATGATTTGCCTCCCGGGCCCTTCATACCGGCCGCCGACATCCGGTTCCAGGGTCCGGTGAAGGCCGGGCAGGAGATCAAGGTCGCCCGCGATCGGACGAATCCCAACGACTACCGGACGGCCTCGGAAGCCATGGAAACCTTCCGCAAGGCGTTGGTGGACGCCGGGCTCACCGACTCCGAATCCCGCGCCTTGTTGAACACGTGGTACAACGGCTATTTCATCGAAGCCGGACTCAAGGCGTTCTGGATCGTGCCGCGGGCCCAGGTGGACAGGATCCTGCCCCTGGAGATCGCCCCGATGCCGGACAAGCTGGTCCGCGTGATCGTGGGCCGCAGCGAAATCCTCACCCGGGAATTCGAACAGGAACTGTACCGGGCCCGGGACCGCGACAGCGTGGAGGCGAAATACAAGGCGGACAAATACTACCTGGCCTACCGGGACTTCCTGGACCAGGACGGGGAACGGCACGTCGTCACCTCCCTGGGCCGGGGCACCCGGGGGGCGCAAGGCACCGGTCCCCAGGGCTTCGCCGGGCGGTCCTTTCCGGGCGGATGGGCCTCTCCCTGGTTCGCGCGCCCGGGCGGACCGGTGGATGCGCGCGGCCGCGCGATCGGGCCCTAGAGGGTGTTAGGCACGATTTCCGCTACTTCGGCCGGCTGCGCGGGCCGGGGCCGGCGGAATATTGGAGTTGTCCCCGCCAATTCCCCAAACAACCCGAGCGACCGGATGGATGGGCGGAAAAAAAATTAAAGTCCTGACCGATCCTGCCGATATCCTGAATAGGAGAGAATCCTGATCATGATGGACCTTAGCCCGATCGCCAACGCAGTCAAATCCGTGCAGGCCCCGCCGCCCCAGGCGCAGCCATCCGTGGTCGAGGAGATGAAACCCGTCCCGCAAACGGAAACCGTGGATGCGGTCCCGCCGCTGCCCGCCAAGGGCGGAGAACCCGGGTTGGGCGAACATCTGGACCTGTACGATACCGAGGTCCCCTACCCTTCCGCCGCGCCCAAGGAAACCAAGCCCAAAGTCGCCGCTCCGGATCCCGAGGACGTCTCCCATCGGAACGCTCCGCCCGCGGAACTCTCGCCCAATGGCACCAAGGCGGAGGCCCCCAAAAGGGAAAAGCCCCGGGTGAAGACCGAATTGCTGGGAGACAAAACCGATCTCCCGCCGCCGCCGCCGCATACCGTCGACGCCGAATTCCCCTTCCTGAAGCCCCTGGGCGGAATCCCGCTCGGCAAGTCCATCGACGCCCGCATTTAATCGATCCCGCCCCGCCATATTGGTATCATCAGGGCGATGCCGCCGCATGCCCCGGACAGCCCGCTCAGCCCGCACGGCCTGAAAAAGCGCCTCTTCCGCATTTCCGGTCCGGGTCCCTACCGCCTGCTCCATGCCGCCTGGTTCTTCCTGCGCCTGTTGCGCGCCCTGCGGTCCAAGGCTTATGCGGACAGATTCTTCGGCAACGACGTGATGGCTTTCGCGCAGCGGCTGCGCCCGGGATCCCTGGTCCTGGACATCGGGGCCTTCCTGGGGGGATCGACCGCGCTGTTCGCCGGGGCCGTGGGCGCTTCCGGCCGGGTGATCGCCTTCGAACCCGTGCACCATCGCTTCCTGCGGGCGCTCCTGTCCGCCTTGCGCCTGTCCCAGGCGCGCGTGGAGCCCATCGCCTTGGCCGCGGAGAACGGCGCGACGGAACTGGTCATCCCCATCCGCGGAGGCGTCCCGCTCTATTCCCAGGCGGGCTTCCCCGCATCCTACCCGGCGGCCGCGCAGGCGGGATCGGGATATGCCTTCCAGCGCCTGCCCACGTCCCTGATGCGCCTGGACGATTTCCTGGCGCGGGAATCCCTGCGGCCCGAAGACGTTTCCGCGGTCAAGGTCGACGTGGAGGGATCCGAACTTTCCCTGTTCGCCGGCGGCGAGGATTTCTTCCGCCGCTTCCGCGGCTCCATGCTGTGCGAGTTCTGGTTCCACGAAATGCCGCCCGCGGGCTGGACCTGGCTCAGGGAGCGGGGGTATTCCTGCCGTTACCTGGACCGGCGCGGCCGCTGGACGGCCGCGGACACGCCGGAGGCGCTGGCGGCGCTCTGCCGGGGCGAAACCTACGGCAACTTCTTCTGGGAAAGGGCCTGAGCGGGGCTAGTCCGCCTTGGTCGGCTCCGCGTCCATAGCGCCTTTGATGCGGTACAACCACAGGCTCAGCTTGCCGAAGCGGGCCAGCATCTTGGCTTCCGGCATGCTGATGCCTTCCGTGCAGGAAAAGCAATTCTCGCAATGCAAGGTCAGGGAATCGGACCAGATGGTGAAGGCGTAGCCGTCCTTGCTGGCGCATGCGTAGCGCTTGCGGCCTTTCCAAGCGCGGGTCAGGGCCATCAGCAGATCGGCCGTATCCCTTTCGCCGGCGGAGAGGGCGCGCTTGCGGACCGCCCCGTCGAACCCGTTCTCGTCGTCCGGCTCCAAGGCGCCGGCGGTGGGATCCGATTCCAGGATGCCCACGGAGTCCCGGGTCAGGGCCATCTGGCAATCCGATTTGTCGTCCCGGAACTTGAAAGAGACCTTGATCGGACCTTCTCCGGTCCAGGCCTGGGCCGAATCCGACGGCGGTGCGGCGGAAGGAACGCGCGCTCCCGGCGCGGCCGGGGTCCGCTTGGGCGCCGCTCCCGGCGCGACCCAGGAAATCAGGAGGAACCATGCGCAGCCTTGCGCCCATGCCCAGCCGGATCCGGGACCTTTCCGGACGCGGCCGGACCTGCTCTGCGACAATCGACCCGCTCCCTTGCTGGGCTAGGCGCCGCGCAGGGCGCGCCAGTCCTTTTCCAGAAGCGCGTACAGGTACTCGTCGCACCACTCGCCTTTGACGAAGCAATTGTGGACCATGTGCCCTTCGCGGCGCATGCCCAGCTTCTCCATCATTTTCCAGGAACTCTCGTTGCGCGTGTCCGCCACCGCCCAGATGCGGTAGGCGCCCAGCCCCCACAAGTAGTCGATCAGGCCGATGACGGCCTCTTTGCCGAAGCCTTTGCCGTGGAAACTGCGGTTGAAATGGAAGCCGATCTCCGCCTGGCGCTGCACTTCATCGTTCATCTTGAAGGAAATGTTGCCGATGACCTTGCCCCCGTCCCGGAGCGCCACGGCGAACTCGTTCCACACCCCGCAGGTGCCGGGGATCACGGCGCCCTGGATCTCCAGGTCCTGCCGGGTATCCTCCAGATCATAAGGATCCCAGAACTCGTATCTGGCGACTTCCGGATCGGAGAGGATCTCGTGGGCGTCGTCCAGATCCTCGGCCAGGAAACGGCGTACGATCATCCGGGGGGTTTCATACATCGTTTCTGCGCGCATCACGGTCCCGGTCGATCCCAAGGATTCCCCAGTCGAAAAGAAAGGTGTCCGCGCTAAAGGTATAAAAAAGGGCCGGCGATTAATAATCCCTCAACGCGCGGTTTCAGCCGCCGTAACGCGGCAACTGCCTCCAAAGCAGCGCGATCTGGAAAGCCGCGGCCGCGACCATGCATAGACGGAACTTCGCCGTTCTCCCCCACGGAGGGGACAGGCGCTCCGCCGCCAGGGACGCGGCCCATGCCAGGCCCTCGCATGCCAGCAATAAAACGCAGAACACCGTGTTCATGAAGTACGCGGCATGCACGCGATGCACCAGGAAGTAGAAACCGAAATCCGCGGCGGCGATGAGCAGGGCGAGCCGGAGCAAGGCGCGGCGCGGATGGGGCGCGCCCGGGGGAACGGGACCGCGGAACAGGGACCAGGCGCCCAGCGCGGCGAAGACGACGTGACCGGGGCCCAGGCTTTCGCCCAAGGCGCCCAACCATTGGCCCACGTACCAACGGAATTCGGCCGGGGCGCCGGAGAAGCCCGCTTCCAGGATCCACACGCCGGCCCGCCACCGCGTCACTTCCGGATACCCGAAGGGAATGCCCATGGCCTTGACGATCAGGAACCACCCGAGAAAGGGGATGGCCAACCCCGGCAGGATCCGGATAAGCTTCCGGCCCTGCCCGGAGAGCAGGCATAGGCATAGCCCGACTCCGAATCCGTTCAGGCAAAGCTTGCCTTGGAAGGCGACCCCCAAGGCCAGGGACGGCAGGAAAAGCCCGCCGGGGGAAAGCCGTTCCGAAAGCGCCGTCTTCCAGAACGCGAGGCAGGCGATGCCCATGAACACGTTCAAAGCGTTGAGATGGATTTCCCGCAGCGCCAGCAGGACGATGGGCGAGGCCAGCAACAGGGCGCAGGCCAGAGAGGCCTGGGCCGCGGGAAAATACGGCAGCGCCATCTTGTACGCCATGCGCGCGGCGGCCAGGAGCAGCGCGAAGTTCGCCAGGATCCAGAGGCAGTAGGTGATGACGTGATCGCGGGCGGGCCATTCTCCCCACATGCGTTCCGCGCCTTCTTTTCCCAGGATCAGGTCCGCTCCCGGACGAAGCAGGGTCCTGGCCCCGGCGAGGACGGCATAAAAGGCGGGCCGGGCCACGCGGAAAGGCTGTTCGCGATAGAACCCCGGGAACCCCAGGCTGGTGGACATTTCCAGGGGCGCGTCCCCGTTGGTCTGGTAATAGAAGGGGAACAGGGGCGGATAGGCGATGGTCACGCGTTCCGGGTCCGGGCGGGAAAAAAGCGGGATGCAGACGGAGAGGGCGAGGATCAGGGCCGCGAACAGGCTCCAGGCCAACGGGAGAAGGCGCGGAGACGGCCTATCGGGAAGCGGGCTCATCCGCGCCGGGGGGAAGGGGTGGGCATTGAGGACCATTATCCTCCGATTTCCTCCCGCCCTTCCATCCCTTTATCGCGGCCTTTTTGAAAAACTCCCGATCCAAGACCGGCAGGTCGGAGGGATCGATTTCCGAGTCCTTCGTCTTGGCCACCCTGCCCCAATCCGTTTTCGATTTTTTTATGGAACGCTTCTCTTTCCTGTTCGGCTCCTCAGGTTCCCTCCCCCTTGTCCACCAGCACCCGCGTGATCCTCCGGTCCGGCACCAGCCACAAGACCGCCACCGACACGTATAGCGCGCCCGAAATCCAGGTACTTACGAACGCCGCCGGGATCGCGAGGCTATAGATGAGCAGGGACAGGTTGCCCTTCCGATCGCCTCCGAGCCTGGCACCCAGGGCCGCCGCCAGGGCGGACTCCTTCCCATGATGGCGGACCAGGACCCGCACCAGGATGGTGAAGGACAGCGCCAGGCAGAGCTGGACCAGGCCGTAGAGGGCGACCGGCAGGGCCGCGAAATGGTTCTCCCCCATCCAACTGGTCACGAAGGGGACCAGGGAAAGCCAGAACAGGAGATGCATGTTCGCCCACATGATGCGCCCGTCCGCCCATGTCATGCGGGGCTTTTCGAGAAGTCGCGACGGGTTTTCCCGCCCCCTCGCCCGCGCGAATTCGATTTTCCAATTGGACGCGCCGGTATGATAAAATCGGATCGTCCGACGGGACCGGACGGGACCGGATAGTCCCAGCAACGGAGGCGGGCATGGCCAGAGACAAGAACAGACCCAACCACGGCCGGAAACTGAAGCCGGAAAGCCAGATGATGAGCTACGGCTATCGTCCGGAATGGTCGGAAGGGGCCATCAAGTGCCCGGTTTTCCAGACCTCCACCTTCGTGTTCCGTTCCGCCGAGCAGGGCAAGGCCTTTTTCGAGGTGGCCTACGGCATCCGCCAGCCGCGGCCGGACGAGAAGAGCGGGCTCATCTACAGCCGCATCAACAACCCCGATCTGGAAATCCTGGAAGACCGCCTCACCCTGTGGGATGAAGCCGGGGACTGCGCGGTCTTCGAAAGCGGCATGGGGGCCATCACCACCGCCTTCCTGGAGTTCCTCAAGCCGGGGGATTTGATCCTCACCAGCGCCCCCCTGTACGGCGGCACCGACCATTTCCTCACCACCTTCCTGCCCAAGATCGGCATCGAGGTGATGGAGTTCCAGCCCCGCCAGGAAGAGGCGGACATCGTCCGGCAATTGGAGGCTTCCGGCAAGCAGGACCGCCTGGCGATGGTGTACGTGGAGACTCCGGCGAATCCGACCAACGCCCTGATCGACATCGGCATGTGCCGGGCCATCGCCGACAGGTACGCCAAGGACGGCAAGCGCGCGCTCGTGGCGGTGGACAACACGTACATGGGCCCCTTGTGGCAGCACCCCTTGAAGCACGGAGCGGACCTGGTCCTCTACTCGGCCACCAAGTACATCGGCGGGCACAGCGACGTGATCGCCGGGGCCTGCCTGGGGAGCAAGGAGCTGATCCACCGCGTCAAGGTGCTGCGCACCTTCATGGGCAACATGGCGGGGCCCTGGACGGGATGGCTGCTCTTGCGCAGCCTGGAAACGCTCAAGGTGAGGATGGAACAGCAGGCCGCCAACGCGGAAAAGGTGGCGGCCTGGCTGTGCAAGCACCCCCTGGTGGAAAAAGTCTACTACCTGGGTTTGCTGACGCCGGAGGACGGGCGGCAATACCGCATCTACCGCAAGCAGCATACTTCGCCGGGAGCCATGATGTCCTTCGATATCAAAGGCGGTTCCGGCCCGCACGGGGACGAGCGCAAGGCCTTCCAGTTCCTGAACCGCCTGAAGCTGATCAAGCTGGCCGTGAGCCTGGGGAGCACAGAATCCCTGGCCGAACATCCCGCCACCATGACCCATATAGGCGTCGAGGAGCATCACCGCGCGCAAATGAACATCACCGATAAGCTGATCCGCCTCTCGATAGGGGTGGAAAACCACGAGGACATCATCTGGGACATCGGGCAGGCGTTGGAAGAGCCGTGAAGCCGCGCCGGAGGCGGCTCAGCGCACCGACTGGTATTGGAACTTGGAGTTCTTGGACAGCACTATCTGCCATACCTGGTTCTGCCTGGCCCGGAACAGGCCCGCGAAGGACAGCAGGTAGTACTCCCACATGCGCTTGAAGGTGCGGCCGTATCTGGGCTCGAGCCGCGGCCAGGCCGCCTGGAAATTGGCATGCCAGGAGAGCAGGGTGCGATCGTAATCGGTGCTCATGTTGTGCCAATCCTCCATGACGAAGAGATCCTCCAGGGCGCCGCCGATCTGGGCGATGGAAGGGATGATGGAATCCGGGAAGATGTACTTGTCGATCCAGTCGTTGGTTTCCGTGTAGGATTTGTTTCCGCCCATGGTGTGCAGCAGGAAGAGGCCGCCGTCCTTGAGGCAGCGGTGGGCCACGTTCATGTAGGGCCGGAAATGCTTCACCCCCACGTGCTCGAACATCCCCAGGGAAACCACCCGGTCGAACTCCTCGTCGACTTCCCGGTAATCCTGCACGCGGATCTCCACCGGCAGCCCCTTGCACAGTTCCCGGGCCAGCTTGGCCTGCTCCCCCGCGATGGTGATGCCCACCGTTTCCACCCCGTAGCGCTCGGCCGCGAATTTGCACAGGCTGCCCCAGCCGCATCCGACGTCCAGCATGCGCATGCCCTTTTCCAGGTTGAGCTTGCGGCAGACCAGATCGAGCTTGTCCGATTGGGCCTGTTCCAGGTTGTGCGCGTTCTTCCAGTAGGCGCAGGTGTACACCATGTTCTTGTCGAGCATGGCCTGGTAGAGATCATTGCCCAGATCGTAATGCGCCCGCACCGTGCCCATGGGCTCGAACTTCGCCTGGCGGTTGCGGAGCCTGGCTTCCAGCGCGGAAAGGATCAGCATGGGCTTCCGCTCCACCTTTTCCTGGAGGCCGCCGCGCAGGACCTGGCAGAAGAACTCGTCCAGGGACTCGCAATCCCACCAGCCCTGCATGTAAGCCTCGCCCAGCCCCAAGGTGCCGTGCACGAGCACGCGATCATAGAACCGCTCGTCGTGGATCCGCAGATCCCAGGGCCGGTCGCCTCCGATGCGCACGTTGGTATGCTCCAGCAGATCTTCGATTTCGCCTTGGGCGCGGGATTTGGCTTTCGTCTTCACGGGAACTCCGGGTTGGGGTCGGGAAAATGTCCGGGAGAGGCGGATGCTCCAAATTAAACATTCACGGCGCCGCGCGCGGAAAAAAGAATCGGCGGCCGAATTCTTCCGCCGCCGTCCCCGCCGAGATTATTTTAACCATACGCCCGAAGCGAACCCCTTTCCACCCTTCCAAGACGAGGAGCTTCCCATGAAGACCCTTAATTTCCGCATGAAATCGCTGGCGATCGTCCTCCCTTTCGCCGGAATCTGCTACCTCGGTTGTTCCGACAATGACAATGACGTCACCGGGCTCGAATCGCCGAACGCCCAGGCCACCGCTACCGTGCGGGGCTACCGCGACAGTACCCTCAGGGGTACGGTTACCTTCCGGGAACAGTCCGATTCCCTGCTCATCCAAGGCGACGTTTCCGGCCTGGTGGCCGGTTCGGCCTATGCCGTCCACGTGCACCAATTCGGCAATTGCTCGGAACCGGACTCCAGCGGCGATCATTTCGCGCTGCCGGGGGAAAGGCACGGAAACCCCTTCGATACCCTGCCCCTGCACCACCTGGGCGATTTGCCGAATCTGCAAGTGGACGGGAACGGCGTCGGGCATTTTGAAATCGTGACCAACGCCATGACCCTGGGCGCCGATTCCATGTCGGTTCTGGGCCGCAGCGTGGTGGTGCATCTCCTGCCCGATGACTATATGACCCAGCCCGCCGGCGGCTCCGACGGCCGCATCGCCTGCGGCGTGATCGCCCTGGTCACCGGGAATCCTTCCGATACGGCCGCCGTCCCCATGGATACGGTGAAAACGGACACCGCGAAAACCGACACCGCCAAGGTTCCCGTCCCGGTCGACACCGTGCGGCCCCCGGGCTATTGAGTCCCCAGGAGGTCCGGGCAGGGACGCGGGAACCTCCCGCGTCCCCGCCGGAATCCGGGTTTCGCGCGGAATAGAGCCCTAGAGCGCTTCGGCCGGTCCCTCAAAAAGCGGGATTGGCCGATTCCGTATAAAAAGCTATTCTCCTCTACCCCGCCATATCGCCGTTTCCGGCCATTCGCGCAGGTCCATCCGGGAGTCCCATGTCCAAAGTCGCTTTCACGTCATTGTCCCTTTCCAAAGAAGTGCTCAAGAGCATCGAGGAAATGGGTTTCGAAACCGCCACCGCCATCCAGGGCGAAGCCATCCCCCCCATCGTCGAGGGCCGCGACGTCATCGGCCAATCCGGAACCGGGACCGGAAAGACCATCGCCTTCGCAGTGCCGGCCGTCGAGAAGATCGACACCGGCAGCGACGCCGTGCAGGTGCTGGTCCTCTGCCCCACCCGGGAACTGTGCATCCAGGTGGCCGAGCAGATCGGCAAGCTGGGCAAGCACAAGAAGAACCTGCGCGCCCTCCCCATCTACGGCGGACAAGCCTACGATCGCCAATTGTTCGGCCTCAAGCGCGGCGCCCACATCGTCATCGGCACCCCGGGACGCCTCATCGATCACCTGGAGCGCGGCAGCCTGAAGCTCGACAAGGTCAAGCTGGTGGTGCTGGACGAGGCCGATGAGATGCTGGACATGGGTTTCCAGGAGGACCTGGAGAAGATCGTCGGCAGGATCCCGGCGGAACGCCAGACCGTCCTGTTCTCGGCCACCATGCAGCCCGGCATCAAGCGCCTGGCCCAGGCCTTCCTCAAGAATCCCCTGATGATCAAGTCCACCCCGGAGAACCTGACCGTCCCCGCCATCGAGCAGGCCTACATGGAAGTGCAGCGGTACCAGAAGGCCGAGGCCCTGAGCCGCGTGCTGGATTTCCACCGCGTCAAGCTCGGCATCGTGTTCTGCAACACCCGCATCGGCGTGGACGAACTGGTGGAGCATCTGCAGGCGCGCGGCTATTCCGCCGAGGGCCTGCACGGCGAGCATAAGCAGGCCATGCGCGATCGCATCATGGCCAAGTTCCGCAACGGCACCGTGGAGATCCTGGTGGCCACGGACGTGGCGTCCCGCGGCATCGACGTCAAGGACGTGGAGATGGTGGTCAATTACGATCTGCCCAAGGACGAAGAGGACTACGTGCACCGCATCGGCCGCACGGGCCGCGCCGGCAAGAAAGGCCTGGCCCTGAGCTTCGCCTCCGGCAAGGACATCTTCCGCCTGCGCAACATCGAGCGCTTCTCCAAGATCAAGATCGCCCGCCGGCCGGTCCCCACCCTGGACCAGGTCGAATCCGCCCAGCACTCGGTGGTCCTGGACAAGGTGCGCGAGACCCTGGCCGCGGGCGGCCTGGAGCGTTTCCACGCCATGGTCGACACCCTCATCGAAGGCGAAGTGACCGCCTCGGACGTGGCCGCGGCCATGCTCAAGCTGACCCTGCCGGAAGCCCCCGCGCGGGAGCCGGAGGCGTTCAACGCGGGCCGCGAAGGCGGCGGGTTCGATCCCCGGGACCGCAAGGGCCACGACCGCGACGGCCGGAACGAGCGCGGACCGCGCGACCGCGGCGGCTACAACGACCGGCCCAGCCGGAGCGACAACGTCATGGAGGACCGTCCCAAGCGGGAATGGAAGGACAAGCCCGCTTCCAAGGACATGGCCGGATTCGAAGGCGCTTCCCACGCCAAGCTGTTCATCAATGTCGGCAAGATCCAGGGCGTCCGCCCCAAGGACATCCTGGGCGCGCTGGCGGGAGAGACCGGCATCCCCGGCAAGGCCTTCGGCAACATCGACGTCAAGGACAAGCACACCATCGCGGAGGTGCCCGAAGACAGCCTCGAGACCATCGTGGCGGTGTTCAAGAAGGTCCGCATCAAGGGCGTGCCCGTCAAGGCGCGCCGGGCGGAATTCTGAGGAACCCGCCCCAGGCGCCTTGACGGACGGGACCCAGGATCATCCCATCCGGGACGCGGCGTCCCCGTCCTTCTCCCCTTCATTCCCGCTCTCGCGCACATGCCACACGTGCTCTTCGTCCTGGGATCCCTCGAAGGTCCCCGCCTCCGTGCGGATGCGGGCGGCGATGCGGAAATCGAAATGGACGATGCGGTTCCGGTCGGTCTTGACCCGGGTCGTATCCGTATCCAGGGTCACGGTGGCTTCCAGGAGATGGGCGGCGGGGATGCCTTTGCGGGCCAATTGATCCTCCAATCCCGCCTTCAACTCGCGCGCCAGGGCCAGCTCGACGGGGCCCGCGCCGGCATGCCGCCCGGCGCCGGAAAGCACGTCGATGGAAATCCGGCCGTCCGGCAGGGCGGCCAGGGTTTCCAGGTCCCGGGGCAGGCGCCAGCGGGCGGCCATATGGGGCAGGATCCGCGCGAGCAGGTTCAGGTCTTTTGCGTGCATGATTGCCTTGAAGGTACATTCCATTCTAGAATGGGACGGAACCCGCCATGGACAAAAAGCCGCCCCCACGAGACCCCCCCCGCCGGAAACGGCCCGCTCCGGGGCCGAAGCGCGATCGAACGGGCGGATCCCCGGGGGAACCCTCCGCGGAATCCGGGTCCGGCGGCCGCAAGCCGGGATTGGCGATCATCGGCATTTGCATTTTCCTCCTGAACAGCTTCGGGGAGCTGCTCTTCCGGAAAGCGACCGGGCTGGAGTATTCGGAAGCCGTCTTGAAGGTGTTCTGGGAGAACGGGCCCTTGAGCATCGCCATCGCGTTCATCAGCTGGCGGTGCTATCGGCTGGGCGCCGGGGAATGGAGCGGCCTGACGGAGTTCCTGGCCTGCGGGGCGGCGCTTTGCGCGGCCGGATTGGCCACCCAATGGACCACGCACGTCCCCGTTTTCAGCGATGCGTGGCATCGGGGAGCCGGATACGCATGGCTGGGCAGATGGGATTTCATCTCCAGGATCGCCGCCACCGTCGTGTATACGCTGCGCGGATACCTCGATCTGTACGGCCTGCCGCGGTTCTTCCTGATCGCGTTCACGGCCGCGACGGCGCCGTGGATCGTGATGCGCATGTACGGGAAAGCGATGGCGAAAGCGGACGCCGCCGGAGGGGCGGATTGACCCCGCGCGCGAGGCGGGTTCACAGCGGTTTGACGTAAAAGAGGCAATTGCCGCCGCCTTCGCCGCCGCCCTCGCCTTCGAAAAAGCCCGCGCCCTGGAACCCGAAGGCATGGTAGAGCTTGCGCGCCGGGGCGTTGCGGGCCAGCACCTCCAAGGTCAGCTTGCAGCAACCCTCGCCGGCGGCGTACCGTTCCGCCGCCTCCAGCAGGCTCCGCCCCACGCCCCGGCCGCGGAACTCCGGACGCACCGCCAGGTCGTGGATGTTCAGGAGCGGCCTGGCCGCGAAGGTGGAGACCCCCCGGAAGCACACCGCCACCCCCACGGCTTGCGGGGCCCGGGCGGCCTGGGCGGCGACGTGGGCCAGGAACACCACCGTGGTCGGATGCGCCTTCAGCCCCGGGATCAGCGCGGCGCGTACCGCATCGGGAAGCGGCTTTCCCCCGCCGACGGGATCGCGGGCGTACATGTCCACCAGGGCCAGGATGGCCGCTTGGTGATCGGGGTTCTCCAGATCGGCCCGGGAAACCCGGATGCCTGCGCCATGAACGCCTTGGCTCACGGGGGCGCGCCTCCGGGAAGGGCGGCCTTGAAGCGCCGCTTGAGGGCGTGGATGGCCTTGTCCAATTGCTGCAGGAACTCCGAACGGTCCTTCTTCTGGAAAGGCGCGGGCCCGCCGCGCATCACGCCCATCTCCCGGAGTTCGGAGGAAATCTCCCGGGAGGCCAGCGCGTCGCCGATGTTCTCTTCCGTGAAGGGCCTGCCCGTATTGCCCAGCGCGAAGGCGCCCTGCTTCAAGGAGCGATCGGCCAGGGGGATGTCCGAAGTGACGACCACGTCGCCGGGACCGGCCCGCTCCACGATCCAATCGTCCGCCGCGTCGAACCCTTCCGAAACCACCTGCAGCCGGATGGAAGCCTCCGCGGGGATCCGCATGGGCGCGTTCGCCACCACGATGACGGGCCACCCGTGGCGCCTGGCCACCTGGTACACCTCGTCCTTTACCGGGCAGGCGTCCGCATCGATGTAAACCGTATGCATGGGAGGAAAAATAGCACAATGCGGCCGGGGGCGAAGCGGGCGATGCCGGCGGGGAGAAAAAACGGCCGGGGAGAAATACCAGGTGAAATGGTGCTTACGGAGACGGGGAAACGGGTAGATTGGGCCGGTGGAATCGGCCGATCCGTCATTTTTCCAGCCAGGCCAGCGCGGCCTGACGGTTTTCTACCATCAAAATCCGCAATCCCCGGTTATAAGCAGTGTCTTCCATCAACTTTTTGATCTGCCCGGCTCCCTGGATCAAGGCGACCCTGAGACCGGCCAGCTTCTTGGCCGCGTACTCGCCGATCACGTATTCGCCCATGATTCCGAGGGTGATCTCCGCTTCGCGCACGTCGACCAGGCATTTTTTTATCTCCGGCCTTTGTCGCATGCGGTCCGAGAGCGAATCGACGAGGGCGAAAACGTCGCCGCGCTGGAACCCTCCGCGGCATACCGCTTCCCAGCGATCCTCTATGACGGAGATATCGGCGTGGGTGGGCGGTCTTCGTTCCTGTCCGGGCAGTATCATGGATTCAGAAGAAAGTATAGGTAATGGCGTTTGTTCTATCAATAGAACTCAAGGGCGGATCTTAATCCGTACCTTTGCAGCAGGATCGAACCACATTGTACGATAGAGAATCCATCGCGGAAAACATCAGGCGTCTGATCGAGAAGAAGATCAGGCAAGGAGAGTTCTCAAGCATCGAGAACTTCGCCATCTCCACCGGCATCCAGAAATCCCTGCTCAGCCGCATCCTCAATCTCAAGACCGATCCGCGCTTGAGCTCCCTGAACAAGATCGCGGAGGCCCTGGAAGTGCCCGTGTCGGCGTTGGTCCGATCGCGCAAGTAAGACCGGCGACCCTTGGGGTTATCGCAAATCAGGCATTTCCGGGCGGAACGGCGGCCCTCAGGAGAATCCGGACAGCTTCATGACCGGGACCCCGGCGGCCCGGGAAGCGGCCGGATCCAATTCGAACACGGCCTTGCCGTCATTGTGGCCCTCGTGGTCCTGGAGCATCTGCTCCACCCTCCAGGCGCGCTCTCCTTCGCCCTTGTCCAGCACGGTGTGGCGCGGAGAGCGCCCCTCGGCGTCCAGGCGGAACATGCCGTGCTCGGCGCGATAGTCCTCCAGGGCCTTGCGCAAACGGTCTTCCGTCCAGGGCGCGCCTTCTCCGCCCTCCAGGGCGGCCCGGGCCGAAGCCGCCGCCCCTTGGGCCCCGGGAGCCTCGCCGTTGCCTTCGGTCAATGCCTCGAAGGCGCCGGCGATATCGTACCGCGCCAATGACGCCAGAAAGGCGAACACGCGCGCGCGGATGGCCGCCGGGAAAGCCTTCGCGTCCAGGGTCACGTCCCGGGCGGCCGCCTCCGCTCCCGGAGGCAGGGGCTCGGACTGCTGCGCGGGCAGGAAATCCGGGTTCTTCAGCCTTTCCCATTCCTCCAGCAGGCTGGAATCCACGCGCCGCACCAAGTCCCCGAAAAAGGCCTCCATCTCCCGCACGGGCTCGGTCTTGGCGGAATCCGGGATGGTGTTGGCCAGCACCTTGTAGACGCTGTTCAGGTGCCGCAGCAGCAGGCCTTCCGACCGCTCCAGGCCGTAACGCTTGACGTATCCGGAAAAGGTGTAATACCCTTCAAGCATCTCGCGGGCGATGGACTTGGGCCGGATGTTCTCCCCGCCCACCCAGGGATGCTTTTCCGAAAAGGCGTTGAAGGTGTCGTAGACGAAGTCCCGCAGGGGCTTGGGATGCTCCATGGCTTCCAGCTCCTGGATGCGCTGGTCGAACTCCACGCCTTGGGCCTTCAGCTCCGCCATGCGCTCGGTCTTGAGCATGTCCAATTGTTTGCGCAGCACCAGTTCCGGGTTCTCCAGGATGGACTCCACCAAGGTGAGCAGATCCAGGTGATGCCCGGGGCTTTCCTTGTCCAGCAAGGGCAGGGTGTCCAGCAAATAGAGGGAAAGGGTCTGGTCCATGGAGAAATTCTGCTGCAGGTCCACGTTCACGCGCAGCTTGGCCTTCCGCCCCGCGGGGTCCGGCGCGCCCTCCCCTCCCGCCGGGACGATCTCCACGATGCCCCTTTCCACCAGCGAGCGGAACAGCTGGAAGGCGCGCTTGCGATGGGCCTGCTTGTCCCTGGCGGTTTCGTGGCTGTCGGAGATGAGCTTGCGCATGGCCCGGCATCCGTCGCCCGGGCGGGAGAGCACGTTGAGCAGCATGGCATGGGTGACCTGGAAGCGCGACACCAGGCGCTCGGGCAGGGCCGCGATCAGGCGTTCGAAGGTGCCCTTGTCCCAGGGCACGTAGCCCTTTTCCGGCGGCTGGCGCTTGACGAACTTCTTGCCCGATTGCGCCGTCTTGGCGGCCAGCTTCAGGTTCTCGATCACGTGCTCGGGCGCCTGGGCCGCCACGTACCCCTGGTCGTCGAACCCCTTGCGGCCCGCGCGCCCGGAGATCTGGTGGAAGTCCCGGGCGGTGAGGATGGCGGTCTTGTCGCCGCTGTATTTGCAGAGCTGGGTGAAGAGGACGGTGCGGATGGGCACGTTCACGCCCACCCCCAGGGTATCCGTGCCGCAAATGACCTTGAGCAGGCCCTGCTGGGCCAGCTTCTCCACCAGGATGCGGTACTTGGGCAGGAGCCCGGCATGGTGCAGGCCTATCCCCTGCCGCAGCCAGCGCTTGAGATCGGGGCCGTAGGGGCTGGAGAAGCGGAAGCCATCCACCGCCGCCGAGAGGGCCGCCTTCTCTTCCTTGGCGCACAGGTCCAGGCTGGTGAAGCTCTGGGCGTTGCGGGCCGCGTCCGCCTGGGTGAAGTGCACCACGTAAACGGGCGCCTTGCCTTCCGCGGCGAAGCGCAGGACGGTCTCCGGCAGGGCGGTCTCGGCGTAATGGAACGCCAGGGGCACGGGCCGGTCCAGGGACTTTACCGCCACGGTGGGCAGGCCGGTGAGCCGGGTCAGGGCCTCCTCGAAGAACAGGGTGTCGCCCAGGGTGGCGGACATGAGCAGGAAGCGGGCCTTGGGGAGGGCGAGCAGAGGTACCTGCCACGCTACCCCCCGGTCCTTGTCGCCGTAATAATGGAACTCGTCCATCACCACGTCCCGCACCGGGCAGTCCGCGCCTTCGGAAAGCGCCATGTTGGACAGGATCTCGGCCGTGCAGCAGAGGATGGGAGCGTCCCGGTTGACGGTGGCGTCGCCCGTGGACAGCCCCACGTTCTCCGGGCCGAACTCCCGGCACAGCGCCATCCACTTCTCGTTCACCAGGGCCTTGATGGGGCAGGTGTACACGGAGCGGCGGCCCTGGGCCAGGGCCTGGAAGTGCAGGACCGAAGCCACCAGGGATTTCCCCGATCCCGTGGGCGTGTTGAGGATGACGTTCTTGCCCTCGAAGAGCTCCAGGACCGCGGCCTCCTGGGCCGGGTACAGGGAGAGCCCGCGCAGGCGCGCCCAGTCCAGGAAGGATTCCAGCAGGAACCCGTTGTCCGCGCGGTATTCGGCGGGGAGGGACTCGAGGATGTCGCGGAAGGTGGGGGTGGCCATGGGATTAAAGATACGTATCAGAACATGATTGAACGCGTCGCGGATTCATGCGCCCGGCACCACATGCAAACCGGAGCCTGCTCCGGGAACGGAAACGCGGGCCGGATCCCGGAGCGGAACCATTCCTCCCGGAAGCCGCGGAGGCTCCCGCCATGGGAAGGATCCGGACGGGGACCGGACCCGCTCCCCCGGCCGCGCAGGTAACGGGTGGGATACCCAAGGTATCATTCAGGTTACTCTTTCCGGGCCGAAATCCCCCGGACCCCGCCTTGCAGGCCCGCAACGGCGGGGTTTGGCGGTCATCCGGAGGGATTTCCTCAGAGAATGGTAAAAGTTTCGCCGCGAGGTGGACTCCGCGATCGCGAATGTTTAAAATCATGTCAGCCGAGCCCGAGGAGACTCCCATCCGCTTCCATCCGGCGCCCCCGCCACTCAAGGGGGGAGCCGGACCGACGCAGCGGCCTCCCGGGGACACGGCGCTCACCCCAGCCGGAACTCGTTTTCCTGGAAGGACTCCATGCGTTCATTTCTTTATCCTGCGTTCGCGCTTTCCCTCACCCTCGGTTTCAATGCCTGCGACTTCCTGTCGGGCCCGGCGGCCCCGCATGCATCCGCGGATTCCGCGGATTCCCCGTCTTCCCCTTCCGCCGCGGCCGCGGCCCATGACGAGGCGGGCCTGGCCCCGCTGGGCTCCGCCCTGTTCGCCGATCCCTCCGAAGCCTCCCCGGGCCTGGCCAAGCTCACCGGCGATACCATCCTGTGGCGCAGCGATTTCGAGGACCAGACGCCTTCCTGCTGGGGCGCCCGCAACTCCTCCGGGTACGCGACGGCCGCTTGCGGCGAATTCGGGGGCATCGGGTCCTGGGGCGCCAAGCTCGACGAATACGGGACGCGGCGCTCCGGATCCAAGTCCCTGGCCGTGACCTACGTGAAGAACGAGGACGTGGCCGGAGCCACCCTGACGCTTTCGGCCAACGTCGTCGACGTCCGGGCCTACTATTACTTCGGCACCGGCTACGATTTCGGGCAGGGCGTGAAGATAGCCCGGGTGCAATCCTTCAACGAATCCACCCAGCTGAACGATATCGACATCGTCATGACGGTGCGCAGCCGGGGCGGGATCGACCAGTGCGGCACCACGGACATGTCCGACATGGGCCTTTTCTTCAACGGCCGCCCGGTGGGTTTCGATTGGGGCAACCTGACCTCCGCCCGCACCTTCCAGCGGAACCGCTGGTACGCCATCGAATACCAGGTGTTCCTGAACACGCCGGGCGTGAAGGACGGGTGGGTCAAGATCTGGGTGGACGGCGTCGAAGCGGCCTCCAAGACCGGGCTCAACATCCGCGGCAACGGAGGCTGGAACGTAAAGCTGAACCGCATCCGCCTGGGCGGGTGGTATTCCAACTCGGCCAACGGCAACATCTGCCCCAACCCCAGCCAGCCTTCCACCATGTACGTGGACGACGTGGCGGTGGGCACCCAGTACATCGGCCCGAACTGACCGGCCGCGCCCGCGGCTTCCCTTGGTTATCTTTTTCCATGGCCCGCCCCGGAACCTCTCCGGCCGCGCGGAAACCGCGAAGTGAGGGCGACTGGTACCCTATCGGCTCTGGATCATGCTGGCGTTCTCCCGCATTCCCGGGAATGCCTTCTCCTTTTGGGTCCGGCAGACCTTGCGCTGGTCCCGCGGCCGGCCCATTCTGCCCCACGAGCCCAAGGAGGATCTGTTCGCGTACCTGGGCGCTGAAGAGGCCCCGGCCGGGGGGGCCCCGGGCGGGGGGACCCCGGGCGGGGAAGCGCGGGAACGCGAGCTGCGCAATCGTTATGACCTGACCCCCCTGGCCCGGGCCTCCACCCGCGCGCTTTATCGAAAGAACCTCTACCTGCTGGACATTCTGGAAAAAGCCTGCGAAGGACTGCCGATCCCCGAAGGCAGCCCGCCCGCCGGATCCATCCGGGCTCTGGACGTGGGCTCGCAGGATTGGCACTACGTGTTCGCTTTGGAACGGTGGCTGCGCCATGGAACGGGTTCACGGGACGGAAGGACCGGAGCCGCCGGAAAAACGGAGCGGCCCGTTTTCCTGAAAGGCGTGGAGGTGGACGGATACGGCATTTATCCGGACTTCCGTTCCCGCCGGGATTATGCGCAAGCCTACCTCGCGCAAACGGAAAACCCGGAGGTGGTGTTCGAGGTCGGGGATTTCCTCAAGACCGGGGGCGGAGGCTACGATCTCCTCACCCTGTTCTACCCTTTCGTCACGCGGCACCATCTGTTGCTGTGGGGGCTGCCTTTGCGTTTCTTCCAGCCCGGCAAGCTGCTGGAAAAGGCCGCGGCCCTGACCCGGCCCGGGGGTTGGATGCTGGTTTTCACCCATACCCTCAAGGAGCATGACCTGTTCCTTGACCTGGGGAAACGCGCGGGCGGCTACGCCTTGGTGCGCGAGGGCCGCGCCTTGAGCCGGCTGGTCGATTTCCACGAGGACGTGGCGGACCGGCGCTTCTCCGTATGGCGCCGGATCTGATTCCTCCCACCCTTTGGACGCCGAAAACGGGGCCCGGAGGGCCGTTCCTGGGCCGGCCGGCCCCCGATCTTTTCCCTCAGTGACTATATTTCTCCCACCCATTAATAACCCCTCCCTATGCCCTCAAATAGCTTTCGATTGCCCCTACGAATACTGGCCTGGGAGGCTTGGGCCGGACCCTCGTTGGCGGACCGGAAAGCCTGGCGGGAATGGGCGCTTTCGGGCCGGGAATGGAACAGCCGTCCGGAGCAGACCGCGCCGGTATCCCCCATGCCCCCCATCCTCCGGCGGCGCGCGGATCCGGGCGACCGCATCGGATTGGAAGTCGCCTTCCGCTTGGCGCCTTCCGGAACGGACCTGCCCAGCGTCTTCGCCAGCCGGCACGGGCAGGTAACGCGATCGACCGCCATGCTCCAGGCCCAGGCGGCCGGTGACATGGCTTCTCCCATGGACTTCAGCCTGTCCGTGCACAATGCCGCCGCCGGGCAATATTCCGTCGCCAAAGGCGACCGCAGCCAGAGTTCCTCCCTGTCCTCCCGGGGCGAGGCTTTCACGGCCGCCCTGTTGGAAGCCCAAGGCCTGGTGGACGAAGGCCATGATCGCGTGCTGGCGGTGATGAGCGATCTGATGCCCCCGGAGGTTTTCCGGGGAGGCTGGGACCACGAGCCCGCGGGATACGCGCTCGGGCTCGTCCTGGGGGCGTTCGGGGGCGAAGCCTTCGAATTGTCCCTGTGGCAAGAGGACGGAGAAGAGGATGGGCAAAAGGACGGGGAAACGGAAGCCGGAACGGAAACCGCCTGGCCCCAGGCCCTGGTGTTCCTGAAAGCGTTGGCGGGGGATGCGGAGAGCGCGACGTGGCGCCGCGGCGGCCGGCGTTGGGATTGGACCCGGGCGTGAGCCTCCTCTGGCGCATGTGGCGCACCGCCGCCACGGTAATGTGCTTCGCCGTGTTCGCCATGGGCGGGGCCCTGATCGGCGCCTTCGGGATCCCTTGCGTGTGGCTGATCTGGCGCAAAGAAGAGGCCCGGCACCGGGTGGGGCGCTGGATCGTGCAGAAGGGGTTCCATCTCTTCGTCCTTTTGATGCGCGGCACGGGAGTGATCCACGTGCGTTACGAAGGCCTGGAAAGCCTGCGGCGATCCGGGAACCTGGTGCTGGCCAACCATCCCACCCTGATCGATTTCGTGCTGCTGGCCTCCGTGATCCCCCAGGCCGACTGCTTCGTGAAAAGCGCCTTGCTGGGCGATTGGTTCAAACGCTGGCCGGTGCTGCTGGCCGGATACATCCCCAACGATCAGGGCGAATCCACCATGGCCCGCTGCCGCCGGAGCCTCGCTTCCGGCAACAACGTGATCATCTTCCCCGAAGGGACGCGGACCCCGCCGGGCATGCCCGTGAAGTTCCGGAAGGGCGCGGCCCAGGTGGCGGTGCGCACCCAGCGGAACGTCACCCCCGTATTCATCGAGAGCACCAGGTCGAACCTGCACAAGGGCGGCGCCTGGTACCTGGCGCCCAGGCACCAGGTGCGCATCACCTTGCGGGTGAAGGACGACATCCCCATCCGGCCCTTCCTGACGGCGCGCCCGGACCAGCCGGCCCTGGCCGCGCGGGACCTGAACGATCATCTGCAGCATTACTTCAACAAGGATCTTTCCGGTGCTAGAGCTTGAACTGGAAATCAAGGAACTGATCATCTCGACCCTGAAACTGGAAGAGGTCTCTCCCGGGTCCATAGACCCGGAAGCGGCCATTTTCGGGGAGGGCCTGGGATTGGATTCCATCGACGCCCTGGAACTGGGCATCGCCATCCAGAAACGGTACGGGATCAGGATGTCGTCGGATTCCGCGGAGAACCGGGCGCATTTCTCGTCCGTCAGGAAACTCGCCGCGTTCGTGGAAAACCGCCGCGCGCCGGCAGCGGGGAAATGAGATGAGCATCAGGACCAAGGAAGAAATCATGGCCGCGGTCGTGGCCGCGCTGAACGAGACCTTCGGCATCGAAAAGGGCCGGCTGGTCCCCGGGGCCGAACTGTACCGGGACCTGGAAATCGACAGCATCGACGCCATCGATCTGATGGTCAAGCTGCAGAAGCTGATCGGCAAGCGCATGCAGCCGGAGGCCTTCAAGACCGTGCGCACCATCGAAGACGTGGTGAACGTCATTGAGAAGCTGGTCAATGAGTAGCCCGTGGCTTCCTTCAAGCTGACCGCCCTGACCGGGGCGTTGCTGGCCGCCTATCCGGCGCTGGTCTACCTGGGCTTGCGGCGGGGCGTCCCCGCCCGCTTCATCGCCTTGGGCCTGGTGGCCGTGCTGGCCGTGCGCTGGGGCGGGACCATGGTGCGCAAGCTGCCGGTCCCGGCGCTCGCCGCCGTTCTCGCCGCCGCCGCCGCGCTGGCCTGGATCTGGGGCGAGGCGTCCGTGCTCTACTATCCCGTGGCGGTCAACCTCACCCTGCTCCTGGCGTTCGGCCTGAGCCTCCGGTTCCCTCCCACCGTCATCGAGCGCCTGGCGCGCCTGCGCCATCCGGACCTGGACGCGCGCGGCGCGCTCTACACGCGCCGGGTCACCCGGGTCTGGTGCGGCTTCTTCGTCCTGAACGGCGGCGCGGCCCTGGCCACGGCCCTGTCCGGGAACGCGGCCCTGTGGGCCTTCTACAACGGTTTCCTCGTCTACCTGCTGATGGGCCTGCTCTTCGCGGGCGAATGGCTGGTGCGCCGCCGGGTGATGTCGGCGAGGCGCAGGTAGGGGCCCATGCTCAAGTTGACGGACATGGCCGGCCGGTCCGACCTTTCCGGGCCCGCGGGGCTTTCCCCGGACCAGACCTGGCCCGCCCTGGCCGCCCGCCGCGACGCCTGGCGCGATGCGCTGCTGGCCGCGCGGGGCAGGCCCGGATGCGTCGCCCTCCATTTCCAGGATACCTTCGCCTTCGCCGCCGCCTTGCTGGGGACCTGGGCCGCGGGCCGCACCGCCGTGATTGCCGGGGACGCGACCGAGATCACCGCCACCTTGTTGGCGGGCCGGGCGGTCCTGTTCCTGGGCGAGTTCCCTTCCGTGGCCGATGCCTGGCCGGAACCGCCTCCGCCCCGCGCCGGCGCCGCGCGGGCGTTGCAGGGCACCCCCCTACCCGCG
>DATENA010000129.1:0-3833 GCA_035275285.1 Fibrobacteria bacterium
CCGCTTACGTGTTCCTCAACTTCATCTGGACGGGAGGATTCCGCATGCTCAAGCTGCGGCCCTTCACGGCCACGGTGGTGGAAGGCCTCAACCGCAAGCGCGGCCTCGCTCCCGCGCGCATCCCGTTGGCCGAGCTGGGCGGCCGGTTCCGGAGCCAATGGCAATTGGAACAGGGCGACAGCGCCTACGTCTTTCCCGATACCGCCTACCCTTTCTATAAGGTTCCCGCGGAAGCCCTTTGCGCCTCCTCCGGGCGGGACGCCGCCCTGCCGGCCCGATGCCGCGTGGACGGCGATGGGGACGGATTCCTTCCCGGCGCCGATTGCGACGACGGGGATCCGCGTTCCCATCCGGGCGCCCGGGACCTCCCCGGCAACGGCGTGGACGAGGACTGCGACGGCCTCGATGCCGCCCCCTGGAACTTCGTGATCATCCTGCTCGAATCCCACCGCGCCATGAACACGGGCTACCTGAAACCCTTCGGCTCCCTGCCAGGCCATGCGGGTCCCACCCCCACCCCGGTGATGGACAGCCTCGCCATGGGCCGCGCCCATGCCTGGACGCGCTTCTCCTGCTCCGGCATCCCCACCATCAACGCCCTGATGAGCACGCATCTCTCCATCCTGCAGCATCCCACCCGCTACATCGCCAACGACTTCACCACCCTGCGCCACCGGTCCTTCACGGAGGAACTGGGCCGCCACGGCTACCGCACGCATTTCTTCTCCGCCGCCGATCCGTCCTGGGACGGGCAGGTCCCCTGGCTGCGGCGATGGTACCAGGGCATCAGCTACGATCGCATGCGCGAAACCGACGACGCCATGTTCCGGGACATGGCGGCCTGGATGCGGGACAGCCTAAGGAGCGGCCGTCCCTTTCTGGTCACGGCCATGACCAAGACCAACCACTATCCCTTCAACGCCGAGCCCGGTGTGCGCAAAACGCCCCCCGACGCGAGCCTGCAGGAAAAGATGCTGGCCACGATGGAATACACGGACGCGTCCCTGGGCCGCTTCCTGGAATCCCTTCGGAAGGAACCCTGGTTCGCCAACACCGTCTTCGTCATCCTGGCCGATCACGGCTTTCCGCTTTCCGAGCACGGCTCTTCCACCATCGGGTACGGCCTGTACACGGAGTCCATGTGGATCCCGTTCGTCGTGGCGGGCGCGCATCCCAAGCTGGGCCCCCCGGCCCTGCACGATTATCCCGCCTCGCAATTGGACATCGGGCCCACGATCCTGGACCTGGCCGGCATCCGCGCGCCCAACCATTTCCTGGGCCACAGCCTGGCGCGGCCCGCCACCGGCCTGAACAGCGTGAGCTATCTGGTGCGGGCGGAACAGGGCACCCTGGAACACGGGAACTATCGCTTGCACGGGCCGCTGGGCGCGGTGCCCCGGGAACAGGGCGACGAGGTGTTCGACGTGGTGGGCGATCGCCTGGAAAAGCGGAACCTGTACGCCTCTTCCGGCCGGGCCGCGTACGATTCCCTGATGCCCTTCCTGCGCGCCATGGGGACCCTGAACACCTATGCCGTGGAGGCCGATATCCTTTGGCCGGATTCGGCGGCAGAGGTGGGTACGAGGCTCTCCTATAAGCCATAGAAGAATAAGGAGGAGAGCCGGGAGTCCGAGCCGGGAAGGCCGTTGCAGCCGCTTCGGAGGCTGCCAGGGGCGGGATTTTCGCCTGGTTTCCGGCTTGCGGAAAGCTTTCGGAGGGATCGGAGGGATTCGCGGGGAAGAGGGGGCCGGAGACCTTGAATTTCTCCGGGATTGTGTTAAATTTTCCCGGCCTTGGGGTCATAGCTCAGTTGGTAGAGCGCTTGCATGGCATGCAAGAGGTCTGGAGTTCGACTCTCCATGGCTCCACCATTTACCAAGATCGCCCTCTCCGGCCTCGGAGGGGGCGGTTTTGTTTTGCTCGTCCGCATTCATAACTGCAAGCAAATCAAAGGGTTGCCGGTACTTGGGGATGAACGAGGCGTTCATCCAAAGCGAGTTCGAGAGTAGCAATTTCAGGATCCGCTTCTTTTCGGCACTCTCACACTCGTTATACCGCTCGATCGCCCGCTGCGAGAGCTCCAACAGTTCGATCCCCTCGTTGATATAGGTCATGTGGGCATGGCCGTGCCGATCGATCTTGGCGCGGAGGTCGGTCAACTTCGTTTGCCGCTCCTGGGACTTGGCCGCGAAAAACTCCGGGGAGATCACCTTATCGAGCTTGTCCAGATAGAGCGCTTCCAAACGGCTTTCCAGGAGATCCCGCTCCTTCTGGAGCTTGGCAACCGCATCCTGGTGAAACCGACTTTCCTCCGCGTGGCTTTCCTTCAAGGCGCGGATCATCATGTCCAGCAATGCCGGCTTGGCTTTAAGGGCTTTCAAAGCATCTTCCACCTGCCGGGAAACCTCTTCTTCCCGGACATATTTTTCCGGGCATTTGCCTTTATAGCCGGTGCAATGGTAATAGACGTACTTCCCCTTTTTCAAATCGCCGACCATGGCGCACCCGCAATGCCCGCAAAAGAGCACGCCTTGAAACATCCAATCATGCTTGCGGAAGCCGGTCCGGTTGGTGGCCTTCCGATCCAAAATCTCTTGCACCCGGTCGAACAGTTCCCGGGTGATCAAGGGCTCATGGGTGCCGTGGTAGAGCTTCCCGTCCCAGGTGAAATCTCCGTAATAGACCGGATTGTTCAGGATCTTGGCGATGGTGCCGCGAGGCACCTTGAGTTTGCTTCCCCGCGTGACCAAGCCCTCTTGATGGGCGAGGCGGGTCAATTCCGATAAGGAATAACTCCCCGTGGCATAAAGCTCATAGAGGCGCCTAATCATAGGGGCCAGGGCGGGATCCGGCTGGATGAACTTCTTATCCCCGCAAATGATGTTGAGATATCCCGTAGGGGCGCGGGAGGGGAAAATCCCCTGCGCGGCTTTCTCCTTCATGCCCTTTTCAATTTCCTCGGAAAGGTTGTCGATGTAGTTCTTGGCCATGACGACCTTGATTCCATGCAACAGCTTTTGATGGGATTTCGAGTCCGGGGAAAGAATGTCGTTCTCTTTGACCAAGTGAACGTCCAACTCCAATTCATCCAAGGTGACATAATCCTTGAAATTGCGATACAGCCGGTCCGTTTTCTCCACCAGGAGAGTCCGGCAAGCGCCGTCCTTCTTGCGGCGTTCACCCTTGAAAAACTTCACCATGTCGGTAAACTGCCCGCGCCCGCTGCGCTTGGCCGTTTCCACGTCGGTATATTCCGCCAGGACGGCGAAACCCTTGCGCTCGGCATATTCCCGGAGCAGCTTGAGCTGGGCGGGGATGGAAAAGCCTTCGCGTTCCTGTTCCTTGGAGGAAACGCGGGCATAGATAACGGCTTTTTTCAGGGTGGGAATCAGTTCCGGATTGGCCACTGGAGACTCCTTTACGAGAGGGCGGAATAATACGAAAAGATAATCATTTTAAACCATCTTTTGTAGTCTTTTTATGATCCAGGATCCACTTTGTGAAGTAGGTCAACTTCACCAAGGTATCGTTGGCTTCCTCCCATGAAACCGGCCGCCCGCGCTCTTGGGTGAGATATGCGGACATGTCTTTAAGTAGTGAATTCGAGAACTTGAAGGGTCCGAACGTGGGTCCTTCATCAGAGGGGTTGTCTTGCCTGTGCGGGTGCTGTGGCATACCAAGCCGCCCCGATCCCTGTAGATGCGAGACAGCATTTTTAAAGTATCAATTTGCTGGACTTCGCCCTCATTTTCAGGTTAGAACTCAACCTCTTCGAGCTGGAAGGTAGAACAAGGTAGGAGCGGGTAGTACAGGGTAGAGGGGGGGGGGGGGGG
>DATENA010000130.1:0-37543 GCA_035275285.1 Fibrobacteria bacterium
AGCCTGGAAGTCCAGGGCACCGGCCTCAACGCGCGCCTGACCCGCAAAATCGTCCTTTCCAACTGACCCGGGCCCGATGGGGCCATCCTGCCCGCCCCGGGCGGGGCGTTTCCGCCCCATTCGGGGCTCCCGGAATCCCAACCTCCACCAGCGTCCCAAGGCTTGCGAGCGTAGATTTCCTGCCGGGTCGGATTGCGATGCGGCCGCGTCCGCACCGGGCGCGGCCGGGGTTGACCCGGGCGCGTTTTAAGGGCAAAATCAGAATTCCAAGACCATGAGATTCCGGATCCGGCATGCCCTCTGCACAGGGCTGATACTGTCGTCGGCGCCCACGGCGAGGGGCGGCACGGATGAGGATTTGGCGCGGGCCAAGACCTATCTCAAGGAGTCCCTCAAGCAGGTGAACCGGAAATACCCCTTTTCCGATTGGGAGAAGCAGGCGGCCCAATGCCGGTCCAACCTCGATCGCCTGCGCGCCAAGCCGGGGTTCTCCGGAGGAGAGTTCGATCGCGGGGCCCACCCCCAGTTGGAGTCCATGGAGCGGGAAATCCAGGACCTGTCCAAGCATAAGGCCGACGCGGACCGCCTGGTAAAGGAACTCTACGTTTCCTCCCTGGTTTCGCGCATCGACGGCATGTTCTTCGAGAGCGGCAAACGCTGGGATCCGGACGCCAAGCTCTCGTTCCAGCGGTCCCTGATGCAGTATGAATCCGGAAGCCTGAAGCCCAAGACGGCTTTTCTGGCGAACGTCGCGGGCCTGGAGCGGGATTTCCGCAAGCTGCAGACGGATTGGCAGTACGCTTTCGCCCAGGATTTCCTGGGACGCCGCGTGGAAGACCATCTGCGCGCCCACAATCTCGCCAAGATCGAAGGCCTGTACGACGACTACTCCCTGCAGCTCGACTATTGGAACAGGCAATTGCAGGACAACGCCTCGCAGACCGGGGAACAACTGGAATCGCTTTCGCGGAAGTTCGAGGAGAACAAGACCTGGCTCAAGCAGGACCTGGAAAGCCTGGGGGAGGCGCTGAACACCGATTTCCTGTTCAGCGATTTGCTGGAATATGCGCGCAAGCAGAAGGTGGACTTCACCATCGAAGTGGAGGACAAGATTGAAGCCTCCCTGAAGGAACGGAACCAATCCACCCTGGCGCCCATCCAGGAGCGCATCGCCTTGTGGAAGACCTTCTCCTCCGTGCTCAAGGAACGCATCGGCCAGGCCGCCGCCCTGGCCCGGAACCAGCAGAGCCAGGCCCTGGCCAGGGCGGAGGACGAACGCATGGAGCGCGAGCGCATGGAGGCCCTGAAACGGGAGCAGCAGCGCATGGAGAAGGAGCAGAAGGAGAAATTCAAGCAGACCCTGTCCGCGCTCAAGACCTTCTCCTTCAAGACGGAAACCACCGTGGAGCTGGACGACGATTCCAAAAAGGCCCTGGGCGCCAAGTCCGGGTTCCTGAAGACCAGCTACGTGCGCTCGGGATTGAACAAGCTCAAGGTGGACAAGGCCCGGTTCAACGACACCCTGGCCCTGGTGCAGAAGTTCTCGATCGAAGAGGGGCAGGTGGACTTCTCGAAAATGTCCCTGCAGGAACGTTCCAACCAGAGCGCTTATACCTATGCTTCCCCGGCCGGGCGCACCAGCCAGGGCGACCTGGAGAATTTCGTGGCGGAAGTGGCCTTGGGTTCCTTCAGCACCCATTACAGATTCCTCTCCTTCGTGATGCCGTCCCGGTGGAGCCCGGGCAAGCGGGTGACCTGGATGGCGGACCGGGTCCGGGACAAGGAAGCCCAGGATCGGGAATTCAGCTACGTGGACATGGTGGTGGACGCCCATCGCAAACGCACAGGCGGAAGCACCCGCACGGAATCGACCGTCAACATTCCGGCGAACATGATCGTCATTTTCGATCCCCGGGGGGCCATCATCCGCTACGAATCCTTCGCGGAAGTGGGCCAGGTCTTCATCCAGGGCGGGGACCTGGTGGGCGGGAAGCTCTACTACAAGTTCCTGAACTATTCCACCGACCGCCGGCACATCTACCTGAACGGCATCGATCCGGAAATGAAGGTGGCGGAACCGGGGGGGAAGTCTTGAGATTGCGGAGGTCCGCAAGGCGGGATTGCAAAATGCAAATTGAAAAATGAAGATCCGGGATTCGCTGCAGGCACCCGGATGCCTTGAAAATCGGATGCGGGACCACCGCATTCCAATTTGCATTTTTCAATTTGCAATTTTCAATTTACAATCTCTTTCGCCTCGGCTTCTCCCCTTCACAACCGCTTCTTCAAAAAGACGAACAACCCGGTAACGGTCGCCACCAGCGACCACAGGGCCACGTTCGCCAGGGCGTGCCAGGATTCGCTCCGCAGGAAGAAATCGCTCACCGTGCCCAGCGACCAGGCGTGGACGCCGCCGAACTGGGGCAGCATGTTGATGAGGTCGGCCAGGGGGCCGCTGTCCCGCAGGACGCCGGCGTAATAGCGCCAGAGGTTGGCCACGTAGATGACCGGAAGCAGCAGGAGCCACAGGAAGAAGATCATGAAATTGCCGAGGAAGTTGCGCATCAGGAAGTAGAGGCTCACCAGGCAGAGCATGCTCAGGCCCAGGGGCAGGATGAGGATGAAGACACGCGAGAGGTTCACGCCCGCCACGCGGTAGAGTTCCTCCCAGAACAGCGCGACCGCCAGGATCCCGAAAGCCAGGGAGGGGATGAGCGCGGAGACCATCTTGGCCAGGTAGAAATGGGGGCGGCCCACGGCCCGCGACAGGATCAGCAGATCATTGTTGCGCAGGTAATGCGGACCGGTGCGGTCCAGGCAGAAGCAAAGCGTGAACAGGGTGGTGAGGAAGACGATGGTGGAATAGCCGATCGCCACCACGTAGTTGAGGCGCAGGGCCTGTCCGACCAGCTCCCCGTTGACGTGGATGTCCCCCACCATGATATAGCGGATGGGGACCGCCAGCAGCATCAGGCTGGCGAGCGCGGCCCACGGCAGCGGGCCCTTGAGGACGGGCGCCAATTCGAAGAGCAATACGGCGCGCAAGCGCATGCTGGGACCCGCGCTCATTTCACGCGTTCCAGGAAGTATTTCTCGAAGGCGGGGAAATCCGGGAACTCGGACATGGGGCTGGTTCCCGCCACCTTGCCTTTGTGCAGGACCAGCACCTGGTCCGCCAGGTGCATCACCTCCGCCAGGCGGTGGGTGGAGATGAGCAGGGTGGCCCCTTCCGCCTTGAGGGCGTCCAGCTTGGCCCGCAGCATGGCGATGCCCACCGGATCCAGGCCGCTGTTGGGCTCGTCCAGGATCAGCAGGCGCTTGCAGTCCAGCATGGCGATCGCCAGGGCCAGGCGCTGTTTCATGCCCTTGGAATAGGCCCGGATGGGCTTGGAGGTCAATTCCAGTCCGAAGCCGTCCAGGTATCCTTCCAGCTGCAGGGCGGTCCGGCGGCGGTCCAGCCCCGTGAGCCGGGAATGCAAGGCGATGAGATCATGGGCGCGGGCGCGCTCGGGGAAATCCACGGACTCCTGGAGGTAGCCTATGCCCAGGCGCGATCGCGGCGAAACGGCGGGCTCGCCGAACAACGCCATCGTTCCCCGCGTGGGCGGACGCAGGCCCAGGATCATGCTGATGAAGGAACTCTTCCCCGCCCCGTTCTCGCCCACCAGGGCCACGCAGGAACCGGCGGGAATGTCCACGGTCAGCGGCCCGATCCGGCTGCCGCGCCCGTAGTCCAGTTCCAGGCCCTGGCAGGAAATGGCCTGCGCGCCCACGGCTACAGCCTCTCCAGGGCGCGGCGCAACTCGGCCCCGCCCGGATGGGAGCCGTTCCCATCGCGCCAGTCGAACCCGGCCCAGGCCTGATCCGCCTTGAGCAGCCCGGACGCCCCGTACCAGAACATGCCCCGGGACAGGACGGCCTCCCCGTCGAGCACGGTTTCCCGCACGCCCCACGCCTCTTCGAGATGGCCCTGGTAGGACAAGGTATCGAGCGCGGTCTGCTCGCGGCGCAGATCGAGGACGCCCAGCTTGCGCTGATCCCCCCAGCCCTCCACCAGCAAAGCGGGAAGGGCGAACTGGAGCGAGCCGTCCGTTTCCGCGGCGGCCCGGGACCCGGAAGAGACCTTGAGGGGGAAGAAGCGCGCGCCGCCGCCTCCGGCCGGGTCCGCGGCCAGCAGGATGCCGTCCGGGGCGAAGCGTACCGTGCGCAGGCCGGTTTCCAGCAGGGCTCCCGAGGAATCCTCGCTGATGCGCAGGGACAGGACCTTGAGTGTGTCGCTTCCATCGAGGGAATCGCCCTTTAAGGTGAAGACCAGGCGCTTGACGGACAGGGTCATGAGGCGGGTTTGCGCGGCCGAATCCCACAGGGATTCCGTGGCGCGATACGCGACGCTGTCCCCCGCTTTCGACAGGCCCGACAGGGACCGGATTTCCGATGGCTTGGGGCGGAATTCACGCGTGGAGAGGAAGTCGCAGCCCGAGAAGAGCACGGCCGCGAGGAGGAAAAGGCCGGATTTCCGCAGCATTTGCCTAGGCAATATACTTGCAAAGCAGGCGGACGCCAAGCCGGGGGATTTGGCAACCCGGGATCATTTGGTAGGTTTTCCGCCATGCCGGAAGCCAAGGACGCCGCGGGCCGGGAAAGGGAAGCCCCCCGCATGCTCCAAATCGATCTGCAAACGCGTTTCGGCCGCATCAAGGGTAACCTGGCCGTTCCGCCCGGAAGCGTGCGGCTCCCGGAGCTGGCCTGGAACGCCATGGCCATCGATGAGAAGCTGATCGGCATGGCGGTCGCCTCCGAGGCCAGGCAGGGACGGCAGGTATCCTGCCGGAAAGGCTGCGGCGCCTGCTGCCGGCAGGCCGTTCCGCTCTCCCCCGCGGAGGCTTTCATGATCGCGGACGTGGTGTCCGCCTTCCCGCCGGAGCGCAAGCAGCGGACGCTGGAGCGTTTCGCGGACGCCAAGGAACGGCTCCGGGCCGGAGGATTCGGCGATCGCTCCCTGGGCGGCGGCGCCAGCGAGCACGAAATCCTGGACCTGGGCCTGGACTATTTCCGCCAGGGCATCCCCTGCCCTTTCCTGGAAGACGAATCCTGCTCCATCCACCCCAACCGGCCCTCCGCTTGCCGGGAATACCTGGTCACCTCGCCCGCGGCCAATTGCTCCGAACCGGGCGTCAAGCCCATCCAGGCCGTCCCCACCGCGGGCAGCCTCACGGAGGCCCTGTCGAAGCTGTCCGCCATGCTGCTGGGCGGAGAGCCCAGGGTGATCCCGATGACGCTCGCGCTGGAATGGGCCATGGAGAACCGCGAAGCGGGCCGCGAGCGCCACGATGCGGCCGCGTTGATGGCCGCGCTCGTCGAGTTCCTGAGCGCGCCGGGCTGAAGTTGCTAATTTTAACCGCATGAGCCTCAAAACCGCGTTCTCCATCGTGGTTTTCGTCCTGGCCGCGGGCATGGTCATCACCCTGCTCGTCTTCTGGAACGTTTACATCATTTCCGATTATCATACCATCAAGGAGCTGTACATGGTCACCCATGGCACTCCGGAAGTCCCCGCGGCGGGCCGCTGGACGGTGCTCTCCGTGGGCATCACCTTCCTGTCCCTGGTGCTGGTCGTGTTGTCCTTCTACTTCGTCACCTTCCTGCGGGGGGCCCGTTTCAAGCAGCAGCAGAAGGACTTCGTGAACATGATGACGCATGAGCTCAAGCTGCCCATGTCCTCCATCCAGATGTTCGCCCAGACCCTGAAGACCCGCAAGGCCAGTCCGGAGGAGCGGGAGCGCTTCATCGACGCCATCCTGAACGATTGCGCCCGCCTCAACCTGCTCCTGGACCACCTCCTCAAGTCCCAGCAGATCGAAAAAGGCAAGCTGCCCGTGAGCCTCCGCCGCCTGAACGTCAGCGAGTTCGTGGAGGAGTTCGCCCGCAAGTGGCCCCGGCCCCTGGTCCTCCGGATGATCAAGGACGTGGAAGCCCAGGCGGATCCGGTGCTGCTGGAACTGGCCATCACCAACCTGGTCAACAACGCCGAGAAATACGGGAAGGGAAGCACCCCGGAAGTGGTGATGGAAACCGATCCCTCCCTGGTGCGCATCAGCGTCCGGGACGCGGGCACGCCCATCCCCAAGAAATACGCGAAGAAGATCTTCAGGCGCTTCTTCCGCATGCCCAACCGGGATACGCGCCGCCAGAACGGCGTGGGCCTGGGCCTGTACATCGTCAAGACCATCGCGAAGCTCCACCAAGGCTCCATCGACCTGACTTCGGGCATGAAGGAAGCCGACGGCTGGAAAGGCAACCGTTTCACCCTAAGCATCCCGAGATCGAAATGAACCGCATCTTGCTTATCGAGGATGACCGGAACATGGCCATGGGGCTGGAGTTCAATCTCAAATCCGAAGGGTTCGAGGTGACCCACTGCATGGACGGCGAATCCGGCCTGGCCGCCATGGCGGAAAAGGAATTCGACCTGCTCGTGCTGGACTGGATGCTTCCCGGCGTGGACGGCCTGGAAGTGCTGCGCCAGCTCCGGGGCCGCAACGTGTCCGTGCCGGTGCTCCTGCTCACGGCCCGGGACTCCAAGGAGGATATCGTGGAGGGCCTGGACAGCGGCGCCGACGATTACCTGGCCAAACCCTTCGATCTCAACATCCTCATGGCCCGGATCCGCTCCCTGCTCCGGAGCCGCGCCTGGCTGAACCAGAAAGAGGCCCCGGAAGAGGCCCGCTTCGGCAACGCCTACGTGAACTTCGAGACCTTCGAAGCCACCGTGGGCGGCAAGCAGGTGCGCCTGAGCTACAAGGAAGCCATGATCATGAAGCTGTTCTGGGAAAAGCGCAACCAGGTGATCACCCGGGAGGAATTGCTGCAGAAGGTATGGGGCATAGAAGGCTATATCCAGAGCCGCACGGTCGACAACCATATCGTCCAGATCCGGAAGATCTTCGAGCAGAATCCCAAGGATCCGAAACTGATCCTCTCCATCCACGGATCGGGCTACAAATTCGTGGGCTGACGGGCTTCGCCCTTGGATATCGGAATCCACAGGGTTAAGATGGAGCGATGCGGACAGGATCGGACGTCGGGGAACCAGGGGCGTTTTTGGCGGGAGTGAGGCTTTCCGGAATTGCGGCGCTGATCGGCCTGGCGGCGGCCGCCCTGGCGCCGGGAAAGGCCCGGGCGGCCCAATGCGGCACGGCACGGCTGTTCGAGCTCGGCAAAAGGCCTCCCGTCGGCTTCAAGTCCGGAGCGGTCCAGCGCAGCGGCGCGGCCGTGGACAACCGGCCCCGCACCCTGGAGTCCGGCCATTTCCTGTTCCACTATTCCCTGCGGGCATGGCACCGGGTGCATACCGAACCGGGCGACTCCCTGCTGGTGAACGCGGCCGACTCCCTGTTCCGCGCCTTCGCGGACCTGCCGGACGCGCAGCGCGACTCCACCGTGTACGCCCGCCTGGATTCGGCCCGGCTTCCCCATCCGATCTACGTGAGGAAGCTGGAGGAGTATTTCGAAGCCGCCCGGGACTATTACGTGGGCCGGCTCGGGATGCGAGAACCGGCCTCCGGCGTCCTTTCCGTGCAATACGCCGTGCCCGCCGGCCTGGACCGGAAGTTCCCCGTGGACGTGGTGGACGTGGGCACCGCCGACCGGGATTTCGAAGGGGAAACCTACGGCGTCACCTACCCCCCGTCCCAGCTTTCCATCACCTTCGAGAACGATTTCATCTGCCGCACCTCCCTGGACGCCCGGGGCCGCATCCTTGGGGACAGCATCAAGAGCAGGCTGTCGGGCGAAACCATCCACAATTACGCCGCGGAGTGGGAGCTGGGCATCAAGGTCACCGCCTTCCACGAGTACTACCACGCCGTCCAATTCACCTACGTCCCCCGCGTGAACACGTACCATGCCTGGTACGAGATCTCGGCCACGGGCATGGAGGAACGCAACGCGGGCGAAGTGGACGATTATCTCCAGTACCTCCCCTGCGTCCTGTACAACCACGACCGCGTGCCGCTCAACTCCACCCTGCAGGGCCCGTGCACGCATTATCCCATGTACGGCCAGGGCATCTTCCACCAATACCTGGGCAAGGCCCTGGATTCGGCCTTCGACGTGCGCGTCTGGGAGCGGCTCGGCCGCAACGGGGACGCGCTGAAGGACGGATTGGAAACCGCTTTCGGGAAATACGGGAAGACGATGGCGGCGCTCTATCCCGACTACGCCGCCCAGTTGCTGTTCAGCGGCAAACGCTTCAAGCCTCCCGGCGGGCTGTTCTCCCCGGACATGGCCCGTTGGCCGGACGTCACCTTCGATTCGGTGGACCTGAGCGCCGCCGATCCGCGCAAGAGCATCACCTTGCCGGCCCTGACGTTCGGCATCCTGAAGGTGAAATGGGGCCCCAGGGCCGCCACCCGGATCCTGCAGGCCAAGGTCGCCTCCGGCATCTCCCGCATCCACGCGGATGCCGGCGGCAGCGAAGTGGAGCATTTGCAGGAAACCCAATTCGTCCTGGGCCGGCCCCATGCCGGATACCAGGAGTACTACCTGGTGCTTCCCAATCCGTCCTTCACCCAGAACGCCACCGTGGAGATCCGGGATCCGGACGCGTTCTTCTACGCCTTTCCCAATCCCGTGCGCACCGCCTCGCCGGCGACCTTGTATTTCTCCCAAGCCAAGGGAATGGTCTTCCCCGCTCTGGTCCGCATCTATGCGGAGGACGGCCGTCTGCTGCGGACCCTCGACTTCGCCACCGCCGATCAAACACTGAGCTGGGACCTCAAAGACGGGCTGGGCCGGAGCGTGAAGCCGGGCCTGTACTATTACCGCCTTGCCGAAGAGCCGCTCAAGCTCCTGCTCGTCCTGCGCTAGGGATTTTCCGGGTTCAATCGCCTTGGGACGGGCCTTTCCGTTCCTGTTTCTGGTGCCATTCGCTCTGCCTGCGCCGGGCTTCGGCGGCTTCGCTTTTCTTCGCCGCCTCCTTGCCCGGGGCCTTGTCCTTGAGGGCGGCCGGCGCGATGTCCGGAGCCACCCGCGCAGTGGCGGAGCCGGACACCGGATCTTTCTCCAGCATCAGGGTATGCAATTCCCGGGCGATGGCGGCCCGCTCTTCCGGTTTCGCGGAAGCCAAGGCCATGCGCTTTTCCTTGATGACGGCGATCATGCCTTCCATCTTTTCCTTGCGGTCGCGGAAGGCCTGCCTCTGGGCCTCGGTGAGTCCGCGGGCATGGTTCTTCTGCCAGGCCTTGGATTCCCGCGCCGAACCGAGCGGAGCCGCGGCCTTGGGTTCTTCCACCTGCATCTTGCCGGCACCGGGGGCGGCCGGGACGGAGGCGGCCTTGGCCCTGAACGCGGCCTTGCCGACGGTAACCGCCTTGGCGGGTTTTACGGTCTTGGCGTCCGGGGAAACCGCATTGCCCTCCGAGGCGCGGGCCACGCCCAGGGCCAGAAGTCCCGCGATTCCCCATGTGATGCTTAGTGTAGCCATGCCGTTGCTGCCGTCTCCGTGCGTACGTTCCCTAAAATAAAAACATGCAAGATTTGCGCCTAAGATCAGGCCCATTATCGGGCTGAAAACGGCAATCCCACCCGCTCGATTCCAAGCAAAAACGACACCTTTCGTTCCAGACTTCAGCGTTCTTCTCGTGGCCGGGGCCCTAAGTGGCGCCCAAGCCCCCACTTACATCCGGGGCCGAAGTCAGGAACGTTTTAACCCGGAAAACCCGAATCCGCCGGTTTCCGGAGGCGACGCTCGCGCGAAGGCCCGGCGCGCGACTCACTCCTTCGCGCCTTTAAAATCCTCTTTCTTGATCCCGAGGCGTTCCATGATGTCGCGCAGTACTTTGCGATCGATGCCGAGGAAGGACGCGGCCAGGGTGAGGTTGCCGCGGGCCTTGCTCAGCGCCAGGCTGATGGCCTGCGCTTCGGCCTGCTCCCGCGCCGCTTTCAGGGACAGCAATTCGCGATCGGGATCTTCGGGAAGATCGAGACTTTCCACGTCGATGACGCGCGAGCTCGAGTTCAGCAGCGCTTTCTGGATCTTGTTTTCCAGTTCGCGCACGTTGCCTGGCCAAGTGTATTTCAACAGCGCCTTCTCGGCGGCGCGGGTGAGCGCGGCGGCATTCATGTTGAAGGAGGCGCAGGCCTTCTTCAGGATGTGCGTGGCCAGCACCAGGGTGTCGCCTTCGCGATCGCGCAAGGGCGGCAAGCGCAGTTGCACCAGGTTGAGGCGGTAGTAGAGATCCTCGCGGAAGCGGCCCTCGCGGATCTCGGCGGTGAGGTCCCGGTTGGTGGCCGCGATGATGCGCACGTCCACGGGCACTTCCTCGTTGCCCCCCACGCGGCGGATGCGCGAGGATTGCAAAGCGCGCAGGAACTTGACCTGCATCAGCACGGGGAGCTCGCCCACTTCGTCCAGGAAGAGCGTGCCGCCGTTGGACTGCTCGAAAAGGCCGCGCTGCAATGCCGTGGCCCCGGTGAAGGCGCCTTTCTCGTGGCCGAAAAGCTCGCTCTCGATGAGGTTCTCGGGGATGGCGCCGCAATTGACCGCGATGAAGGGCTTGCCTTGCCGGGTGGAGTGCGCATGGATGAAGCTCGCCAGCACGTCCTTGCCGGTCCCGGTCTCGCCGGTGATGAGCACGGGCACGTTGCTGACGGCGGCGCGCTTGGCCGCGTCCACCACCTTGCCCATTTCCGGCGATGAGTACACCAGGTCGCCGCTGCCCTTGATCTCCTTCAGGGTTTCGATGCGCTCGGCCTGTTCGATCTGGGTCTGGTTGGTCCCCAGCACGCTTCCCAGCAATTGGCTGATGCGCGCGAAGAGGTTCCGCTGGGGCTCGGAGAACGGCGAATCCGGGCGCTTGCGGTGCAGGTAGAGCAGGCCGATGATCTGCCCGCTCACCCGGTTCACCAGGGGCGAGACCAGGATGGAATGGATGTTCTTTTGGGCGATGGACTGGGCGCTGACCTCGCTGGCCAGGCCGGCGTTCCCGTCCACGGCGGACCAGATCAAGGTTTCCCGGTTCTTGAGCGCCGCGTTCACGGCGGAGTTGGAATAGCTTTCGTTGTCCTCCGGCACCGAACAGAGCAGGCTGAGGCTGCCGCGTTCCACGGAAAACAGGAAGCCGCCGTCCGCCTCCATCAGTTCCATGCCCAGGGAGAGGATCTCCTCCGAGGAGCGGCGCTTGTCCGGATTCTCCAGCAGACGGATGACGCCGTCGAGCAGGCGCTCGTAAGGGTTGCCCGCCGCGGACCCGGTTTCGGCGGCGACCGTTACGGCCGCCGCCGACGGGAACTCGGCCACGAAAATCTCGCCGCCCGCCTTGATCTCGTCGCCCTGGGACAGCACGTGCTCGCCCAGCAGGTTGCCGTTGATCTCCACCGTGCCGTTCATGGCCATCAGCTTGTACTGCGCGCCTTGGCGGAGGATCTGGAAATGGATCTTGCGGACGTGATCGCCCGACAACATCAGGTTGTTGACCGCGCCGCTGCCGGCGGTGAATACGTTATGGGCCATAACGTGGGTTTCGCCCGAGTTCTTGTTCTTCAGGATCACGGTTTGCCGGCCCTCCTTGTGAAATCGTAAACGGTGGGTTCCCCCCCGCCGATCGCCACGGTATCCCGCAGCACCGGGCGGTTGCCCGCGTCCTGCACCTCCAGGAGGTGGCGGCTGGCGGGCAGATGGATCTCCCCTCCGGCGGGATAGCGGACGCGGTTGACCATCAGGCGGTAGTCCTTGGGCAATCCGGTGACGATCAGGACCCCGTAAGGGAGCAGGGTCGGGCGGTGGATGCCGGGAGACGGAGTCTGGGCGCCGGCCGCGGTCGCGGCCGCGGGCCTGCCTTCAGCGGAAGGCGGAGCGCTCGCGGCGAAGGCAGCTTCCGCCTGGTTTTCCCGGGACAACAGGTTCATTTCCCTTTCCATCAGGTCACGGCCCAGGTCGTCGATCCGGAGCCGGTCTTCAAAGTAAAAAAAGCCAACCGTGATGAATATCACGGATGCGATTACGGCCAGGCCCCTGGCCCGCATCCCCTGCGGGGATTCCACGGCCCGGCCGGACCAGCCGGAACGGCGGCGCGGCGGCGGTCGTGGCGAAGCGGATTTCGGGGCGTCGTTCATGAGCACGCCCAGTTCCTGGAACTTGGCCTGGACCTCGGCGTTGTCCGGATCCGCCTCCAAAAGCTCGCGCAGGCGCGCGAACGCCTCTTCGATCTTCCCCGTGCCCTCCGAGGCCTTTACCATGGCCCACAGCCAGGCCCTCTGCTCCCGGCGGACGACCACTTCCAGGGCCTCGCGCCCGCCGGCCAGCGTCAGGGTGTTGCTTTGCATGCCTTTGAGGCCCTTCAGCAAGGGCTCCAGGGTCCGGGGACGGCGGGCCGGATCGGGGTCCAGGTAAGGCGACAACAGGGCCTTGACCGAAGCGGCCACCCCGGTCATCCCGGCAGTGGAGATCCCGGATTGGATCAGGGCGACCAGTTCGTCGGCGGACTTGCCGCGGTAATACCGCGCCCCGGAAAAGATCTCCAACAGGACCAGGGCCAGGGAATAGTACTCGGAAACGTTCTCCAGGCGCCCTTGGCCGCGCAGGATTTCCGGGGGGATGTAGGCCAGGGTGCCCTTGATGGCATCGCCCCTGGAATCGGTTTGGGACAGGCCCTGGGAACGCGCCCGGGCCATCCCCAGGTCCAGCAGCTTGATGCGCCCGGTCGGATCGACCATGAAGTTCTCCGGCTTGAGATCCCGGTGCAGCACGCCTTTCTGGTGGATGAACTCCACCACTTCCACCATCTGGAGGGCCAGATGGACCTTGAGCGATTCGGGCAGGCCCTGGAAGGCCGGCTCCCCCGCCGCCGGGACCGCGGGCAGCCCCGGGACTTCCTGCCCACCGGTCAGGTTCAGGTTACTGGAGGACACGTAGGCGGATCCCAGCTCCGCCATCTTCCCCAGGTCCACCCCTTGCACGTATTCCATCACCAGATAGTAGAACTTGCCGTCGCTGCCGTAGTCGTTCACCTGCACCAGGGAGGGATGGCTCAGGGAGGCGCATAGCTTGGCCTCGCGTTCGAAGCGCTTGATCTCCTCTTCATCGCCGATGGAGGACAGCTTCAGCCGCTTGATGGCCACCATGCGGTCCAGGCTCACCTGGCGGGCGCGGAAGATCTGGGCCTCGCCGCCTTCGCCCAGCAGCGACCAATCGGAGAAATCGCCGGTCGCGAAGGACATTCAGGATCCCGCGATTTTCTGGAGGGCCGTCTCGATGCGCTTGATGACGGCCTGGTTGTCGGGGCTGACCGCCAGGGCCTGCTTCCAGGTCACCAGGGCGGCGTCCTCGTTGCCCGACTCCCACAGCACGTTGCCCAGGTTCAGGTAGGCGCTCACGAAGCCCGGGTCCTCCACGAGCAGGTATTCGAAGGTCTCCTGGGCCTCCTGGTACTTGCCCAGGCTGTACTGCACGATGCCGGCCAGGTTGAGGACGTATTTGTTCTTGGGGTCCACGCGGCGGGCGGTCTCCAGGTATTCCAGGGCGGGGTCGAACCGTTCCCGGAGATAGAGCTTATTGGCCAGGTGGAACAGGGAGATGGCGTAGTTCTCGGCGATGGTCCCGCTGTCCCCCAGCCGGGCGCAGATCTCGTAGGCCCTCACCACCCGCTCCCAATCCTTCTCATCGTCCTCGCCCGCGGCCTTCTTCTTGAGGCCGATCTCCTGGAGGACCACGGCGTATCCGTAACGCGCCTCGGAGGAGGCGGGATGCTTGTCCAACTCCGCCTCGAACAGGCGCAGGGCGCGGGGGTAATCGCCCACGCGATAGCTCTCCCTGGCCCTTTGGAGATCGCCGCCGCATCCGGACAGGACGGCGGCGCACAATAGCGCGCAAAACACGGCCGGCACCGGCATGCATTCCAAAAGGCTTGCGCTGTTCATTCCCATCTTCAAGCTGGCGATGTCCTATGCCACCGGCGACGGATCCGGATTCACTCCAGAATGCGCTCGACCCGTTCCCGGGTCAGGCGCATTTTCTCCCCTTCCAAAACCCCGCTCGCGGCATCGATATCGGTCTGGATGGCGGTGAGCTGCTCCAGCAGCCTGCGCTCCAGCATGGATCCTTCCGTGCCGTCGTAAAGGGCGCTCATTTCCGCCATGAATCCGCGCTCGAATCCGCGCAGCCAGCCTTCGCGCACGCGGGTTTCGCCCAGGCCGGGCACCAGGGCCGCGGGCTTGTTGCCCATGCCGATCCATTCGCGGTATTTCAGCTTCATGGCCCCGCGCTCATCGGGCGTCAGGCGGATGAGCAACATCAGGTTGGTTTCCAGATCCCCTTCGGCGGCCGCGCCCAGGGTCTTCTTGCCCACCCACAGCAGGGTGCAATAGGCGAGGAAGGGATCGCTGTCGCCCAGGGCCGCGAGCCCGGTGGCGGAAGGGAAGCGCAGCTTGCCGTCGGTCTGGAACTGGGGCGTGGATTTGGAAACGTTCAGCCCGCCGGCCATCTCCAGGCCCAGCAGGATGCAGCCCAGCAGCAGGCGCAGCGCCACCTCGTCCAGTTCACTGGCATCGGCCCACAGGGTGGTCTCGCGCCCGTCGCCGGAGCCGCCCGATTTGGCGGCGCGCGCCATGTCCACCAGGCCCGGCCGCGGAGAAGGCAGGCGGTCGCGGAGGCGGAACTGGATGGAGCGGAGTTCGGGGCGGAATTCGTACATCGCTCCGATCAGGGATTCCATGGACGCCAGGAATCCGGGATAGTCCATGCTGAAGGCGTCTTCCATCGCCTCGGCGATGTCCGTCGGCACGCCCAGGCGGCCGCGCAGCTCTTCGCTCTGGATCAGCTTGGCCAGGCGGCCGGTGGCCCGGCCCCCGGCGGGCGTGAGGCCGTAAGCGAGGCACGTGTCCAGGGCGCGGACCTTGGCCAATTGGGAAGCCAGGGATTTGAAGGTCGGGGACTTGGTGGTGAGCTTCTTGCGCAAGCGGACCAGGAGCGTGTCCCAGGTCCCCAGCAGGGATTCGTATTCGGCGGCCGTGATGCGGCCCACCACGGCCGCGGCCGGAGAGGGCGGCAGCGGCAGCATATGGTATTCGGTGTCCGGCGGAAGCGGCGCGGCCGAAGGCGCGTCGAGAGCCGCGGCGCCCGGCTTCAGGGTCTGCATGGGCGTGAGGTCATCGACGGCGGGAGCGGCGGCGGCGGGCGGCGCGGGCGGAAGCAAGGGCTCGAAAGCCGCCAGGGGCTTGGGCTCGGGCAAAGGGGCCTGGGAACGGGGCGCGAGCAGGGGCCGGGCCTGGTTTTCCCCCGCCTGCATGGCCGGGAACCGGCCGGTCTGCATGCCCTTGGCCAATTGGCTCGCCTTCTGGATGGCGGTCATGTAATCGAAGCGGGCCTGCTGGCGTTCCTCGGTGACGCGGGCCGCGGAACGGCGTTCGCCCTGCAAGAGGCGGTTGAAATGGGAAAGGATGGATTGGATCTGCTTGTCCTTGTGGCTGTCCTGCTGCTGCACCTTGTGCACGATGGCATCGGCCAGGGTGGTCAGGGCCCGGTCCACGGGCGCGCCGCCCTTGGCCAGCTTGGCGCCGGCGGCCATCACCAGTTCCACGGCGGAATAGGTGCTTCCCTGCAGGGCGAACCCGTCCTCGGTCAGGCTTTCCGGCATGAGCAAGGTCAGCTCCGAGCCGAACACGCCCACGTTGCGCAGGAGCTCGAGCAGATCGTCATGGTACAGGCCGGTCTCGTCCAGCACCAGCTCCTTGACGATGGAAAGGGTGGGATTGAGCACGCTGCGGTTGAACAGCACGGTGCGCGCGCCCAGGAACACGTCCATGGGCCCCACCTGGAACTCCAGGCTGCCTTGGCTGTTCTGGTTGAAGCGCGTGGACAGGTCCACCACTTGCAGCAGCACGGCCACGGAAAGGGACGGAGCCTCGCGGAGGCTGCCGATCAAGGGCAGGCGGGCCGCCCGCGAAACCAGGCGGAACAGATCGGCCAGGCCGCGGTTGGTGGTGGGATGATTGGCCTCCAGCAGGTCCCGGTAGCGCTTGACCATGCCGGGATCGAAAGCCTCCCCGGTCTTGCGCCCTTCCGTGATGCGCCGGGCGAAAGCGTGGAAGGTGTTCTTTTCCGAGGCGGTCACGTAGGTTTGCCGGGTCTGGTCCAGGTCCGCGGCCTGGCGGAGCAGGCCCAGGAAGGAACCCGGTTCGTATCCCGGATGGGAAAGGCGGAGCTGCGCCTCCATCTCGGCGATGAACTGCTGGGACGGGGGCGCGGCCAGACGGCTGAACTGGTCCCGGCGCAATTGCAGGAATTTGTAGATATCGTCGTCGAGCTTCTGCCACCCGTCCGGGACAAGCTCTCCGGGATCGAGGTAGTCCGGAACCGGCCCGGCCCTGAGCAGGGCGCGCTTACGGTGGCGGGGCCCGGTGGCCATGCCCACTTCCTGGGGGTCCAATTTCGCCGGAACGGCCGGTTCATTGCGGGATAGGACCGCAGCCTGCCGGATGATCTCTTGGGTTTCCTTAACGCCGATGGCCAATCGAAAAGCTCCTAATCTGCCGAGTCACGCCTACCCTGTCCCGAAGCGGGCAGGGCGCGGACCAAAGCCGATAAATATAGCTTTCCATAACTTACAGCCGGTCCGCAAACCCCGTTCGGGGAACCCGACGCATCCGCAAAAAAGTCCCGCCCCGATGCGCTCCGGCGGTTGGAAATAGGGCCCGCAATGGCTATTTTACCCCCTTTCCCATGATAATCCCGCTGCACCCCCGACTGACCGACGCCGAACTCCGCGAACTTGAGGAAATCACCCTCGAGTTCGGGGTCCGCATCCAACCCATCCACGGCCACGAACGTTCCATCTACGCCATCCTGGGCGACGAGACCTCCCAGGATCTGATCAACCGCATCGAGGGGCTGGCCTTCGTCGAGCGCGTCGATCGCATCCAGGCCCCTTACAAGCTGATGGCGCGCGAAAGCAAGCTCAGCAGCCACCGGGTCAAGGTCGGGAACAAGTCCCTGCCGGGGGATTTCTGCGTCATCGCCGGGCATTGCACCATCGATCCCAAGCAGAAGGACATGTTCCTGGAAACGGCCTTCGCGGTGAAGGAAGCCGGCGCCGACATGATCCGCGGCGGCGTCTGGAAGCCGCGCACCTCCCCCCATTCCTTCCAAGGCGACGCCAAGAGCCTGGAGATCCTGATGGAAGCGCGGGAACGCACCGGCCTCCCCGTCAACACCGAGGTGATGGACTTCGAGCAGCTCAAGCTGTGCGTGGACGCCAAGGTGGACTGCCTGCAAATAGGCGCCCGCAGCGCCCTCAACTACCGCCTCCTCCAGCAGGTGGGCGAACTGACCAAGGACACAGCCACCCGCGTGCTCCTCAAGCGCAGCATGCACATGGGCCCGGTTTCCGAATTCATCCTGGCCGCGGAATACATCGTGGCCCAGGGCAATCCCAACGTCATGCTCTGCCCGCGCGGCACCGTTCCCACCATCGAAGGCTTCCGCAACTCCCCCGACGAGAGCATCACCTTGCTCCTGAAGGAGCGGACCTGGGCGCCCGTGGTGGTGGACCCGTCCCACAGCGTGGGCAAGGCCGTGTACGTGCCGAACGCCTGCCTGGCCGCGGCCGGCTACGGCGCGGACGGCATCCTGGTGGAAACCCATTGCCAGCCCAAGAAGGGCATGGGCGACGATCCCAAGCAGGCCGTCACCCCGGAAGTGCTGGCCCGGATCGTCAAGGACACCCGGGAAATCCACCGGTTCGCCAAGCATTACGCGCCCAAGGCCGCGGCATCGTGACCGCCGGGGGGCCGTGGGGCTTCCTTCCCCCGCCTTTCCGGAAATCCCTGGATCGGCTCGGTTTCGCCAAGCCGACCCCGGTGCAATCGGCCTGCCTCCCCAAGGCGCTTTCCGGCGAAAGCTTCCGCGCGGTGGCGCCCACCGGCACCGGCAAGACCCTGGTGTACCTGCTTCCCGCCTGGCAGCGGGTGGGAAGAGGCGCCGCCTGCTCCCTCATCCTGCTGCCCACCCGCGAACTCGCCTACCAGGTCTCCCAGATGCTGCAAGCCCTGGAGCCTTCCCTCCGCGACGAGGTGGCCCTGGCCATCGGCGGGCATCCCAAGGAATCCCAGTTGCGCCGCATCCGCGAGGGCTGGCGCATCCTGGTGGCCACCCCGGGCCGGCTCCTGGAAATGCTGGACGAGAAATCCGTCTCCCTGAAGCACGTAACCCTGACGGTACTGGACGAATTCGACAAGCTGATCGGGATGGGGTTCGAGGATCAGATCGCCGCCATCCTGGAACGCGTGCCGGCGGACGGGCAGAAGCTCCTGCTCTCCGCCACGGACCAGGACGCCCCCGCGCCGGAAGGAGGCGCCGAGGCCCCTGAGGACCGGGCCCCGGCGGGATCCGACAAGCTGAAAAAAGGCGCCGGGGCCGTCGTCAAGATCTCCGCGGCGGCCAAGGCCATGGGCCTGTCCGCCCTGCCGCTCATTCCCGTGGACCGGGAAGCCGGCAGCCGATCGATGGAAGAGGCCTTCTTCTTCCTCAAGAGCAACAAGAAGAAGGGCGAGTTGCTGCTGCTGGAGCTGGGCGGGGCCAAAGGCCAGGCCATCGTCTTCGTGGCCAACCGGGACAAGGCCAACCACCTGAACGGATTGCTGCGGCACAAGGGCATCGGCGCCCGCGTCCTGCACGGCCATCTGCCCCAGGAAGAACGGGCCGACGCCTACCAGGCTTTCCGGGGGGGAGGCTTCCGCGTACTGGTCGCCACCGATCTCGCTTCGCGCGGCCTCGACATGCCGGAGGTGGATCTCATCGTCAATTTCGATCTGCCCAAGCATTACAAGGATTACGTGCACCGCACCGGCCGCACCGCGCGCCGGGGACGCGCCGGACGATGCGTCAGCTTCGCCGGCCCGGATGAGTACCTCCCCATGCGGAACCTGGAAAAGGAATTCCCCGGAGCCTTGCCCGTTCACCCGGCCTTTGCCCAGCGGGATCGCTGGTTTCTGGACGCCAAGCGCAACCATGACCACCTGGTGAAGCAGGAAGAACGCAAAGCCCATATCCGCCGGGAGCAGGGTTTGGAGAATTGATTAGCCATCTATTTGGAGCAATAACTCCGGACCATTCCTTGCTCTGACACTATAGGTTCCGCCATTTCATGCGGTCTACGACATTATCGAGCCGTCACCGCAACTAAACGGCCAAAACGGTACTATCGGAATGCTCTAAATAGGAACGAACCGTTCCGCCGCCGGACCGGTTTCCGGGAAAAATACCGAATTTTTTTTTTGCCTTTTTCCGTCCCTCGATTATATTTACCGCATATCCCTCGATTAGTGTCCGTTGCGCGGGTAATAACGGCCTAATCACTAACGGCGGCTCCGTAAGGAGCCGCCGTCCTCTTTCCAGGCCTTTTCCAAGCACTTTCCACGGTTGGCGCCATGGGATGGGAAGGACCATGCCGGGGAAGGTTCCCGGCCGATCCCGTCAAACCGGATTCCGTTCCAGCTTTTCCGCGCGCCGGATGGCGTCTTTGACGCAGTCGATGAGATCGAAGGTATTCCGGAAAACCGGGATGCGGCATTCGGCCACGGCTTCCCGCAAATCGATCACCACGTCCTTGATGCGGAACTCCGAACCGGGGGGAAGCTTCTGCAGCACCTCGTCCCGCGTGGAGGGGAATTTCACCAAGGTGAACTTCTCCGCCAATTGCAGGTTCTCGGCGGACCCGGGAGAGCTGCCGCCGAGCTTGGCCAGCACGGCGTTCCAGCCGGAATGCTGCCTGGCGGCGGCGCGCCTGCGGATGATGCTCTCTTCGTCCTCGTCTTCGCCGAACCCGGGAAGGCCGGAAGATCCGATGTCCCGGCCGAAAGCCTGCAAGGCCGTGGCCTGTTCGCGGATCCCCAGATCCCGGCCCTGGGTCCAATTGTCGCCGGACAGCCCTTCCCTGGCCTTCAGCTCCGGAGGGATTCCCCCGTCCGCAGCGGAAGCATTGCCCGGGTCCGGCATCCGCCTGCGGATGGCATCCTGGTTGCGGCGCTGATCGATGGAGGGCTGGAAGCCCTGGGGATCGGCTTCCTGCGGGGGCGTGTCCTCGCCGGAAGACGCGCCCATCGCGTCTTCGCCCCATAGCTTTCCGCCTATCCATCCGGATCCGCGGGAAAAGTCCGCGTCGGTGGAGAGGCGGGCTTCATTGCCCATGAAGTCCTCGTTGCGATCGAAGCCGCCTTTTTCCTCCGAAGGCCCGCGGCCCGGAAGCGGTTCGGCCGCCTCGCCGGTTTCGACGGCGTCGCCCGTGTCGGCGCGGCGCCGGATGGACACCTCGTCCAGATCCCGGACCTTTTCCACCGGAACGCGGCCCTCGTCCGGGGCCAGCTCGGGATGATCCCGCAGCCATTCATCGGTGTCCCGATCGGCGCCGGCATCATCGGGCGGTTGCAGTACATTGTCTTTGGCCATCATATCTCCTTGGGTTCCGGCCAATTCCCAAGCCCAGGCGCCCTAAGGCGCCTCCGCTTGCGATGGCTTTTACGGGTGGAAATCCGCCGAGCGGATGTCTTGACGCCCTGGCCGCGGTGAGGTCGGGCTCTCCACTGAAAATAAATTCGCGAAGGCGATAAGCAAGCGCAATGCCAGGGCCGGTAATTGCTTGCTGTCGGAGGGCGTTACGATCCGGGTAGCGGAAACCCGCAAAAGGCGGCGCTTCCGGGGGGAGCGGAAAAGCGAGGTTGCTAAAAAGGCATGGGGGAGCGATAACGAGGCACGGAGGAATGCGAACGGACGGCCCCGGAACGGAGCCGTCCGGATGCGGTCAATTGGTCTTGGACTGCTTGATCATGCGCTCGAAATATTCGAAAGAACGATCCTGGGCCAGACGCCCGTTCACGAAAATGGTCGGGGTGCCTTCCACGCCTATCTTGCGTCCCAGGTTCACGTCCTCTTCCAGAAGCCGCTCGACTTCGGGCGTCAGCGCCATGTCGTGCTTGAATTGCTCCAGGTCGAGGCCCAGCTCCTTGGCGAGGCCCAGGTACAGCGAGTCCTTCAGATCGCGGAAGTGGGGCGCGACCTTGTAGCGGAACTCGAAGAACTTGCCCTGCTTGCCCGCCGCGATGGACGCGGCCGCGGCGGCCTTGGCCTGGGGATGGAAGCTCAGGGGGAAATGCTTGAATACGACTCTCACGTCGTTGGGATAGGCATGGGCGATGGAATCCAGCACCGGCGCGGTCTGGGCGCAATAGGGGCATTGCAGATCCGAGAATTCCACGATGGTGAAAGACGCGTTCTCCGGGCCCTGGACCTTGGAGGTGCCCAGGGGGATGGCCTTGGGGGTTGTGTCCGGAGGCGGACGCCAGCCCATGCGCATGGCCATGAACTCGTGTTTTTCCTGCATGGCGCCGAGCATCTTGAGGATGGAGTCCTGCTTGGCCTCCAGCTTGCTCAGGCGGTTCTCCATGCTCGGCGTGGTGCATTGCGCCAGCAGCACCGTCAAAGGCAATGCCAGCAGCCAAAGTCTTCTCATGAAACGCTCCTCCGGGCGCTCCCCGGGCCCGATTAAACCTGATTCGTCCGACCCGTACATTTGTCCGACCCGTAAATTATAATCTTTCGCGATTTCGGGCAGCACGGGCCAAAATGCTACTTTTGTCCCATGCTGCGTTTCCTGATCAGCTGCGTTTCCACCCTATCCCTCCTGGCCAGCGGGCTTCTGCTCTGGCAGTCGGATTTCTTCCCGGAAAAGCTGCCTACCGGTTTGGGAACCTGGATCGCCGCGTTTTTCGGCCTCTTTCACGATCCCTTCATGGCCCTGTTCCTGTACGGCTTGACCCTGCTGGTGGTCCTGGGAAGCTGGTTCATCACCGAAATCGTCCTCAGCCTTCTTTATTCCGCCCTCGCGGCGGGGCTTTCCTTCCTTTGCCTTCTGGGTTTCCTATCGGTGCACTACCCCCCCGTCTACCAGTACATACAGGCCCTCGCGAAATGAACATCCAGATTTTCGGCACGAAAAGCTGCCGGGAAAGCCGCAAGGCCGAACGCTATTTCAAGGAGCGCCGCATTCCCTTCCAGTTCATCGATCTGAAGGAAAAAGGTTTCAGCCCCAAGGAACTGGAAAGCGTGGCCCGCCCCATCGGCTATGAAAACCTGCTGGACCGGGAGTCCAAGCGCTTCAAGGAAAAGGGCCTGGCGTTCATGTCCCCGTCCCGGGTGCCCAAAGTGCTGCTGGAAGACTCCCTGCTGGCGAAAACCCCCGTGGTCCGCAACGGATCCCAGGCGACCCTGGGGTTCCGTCCCGAGGTCTGGAAGACCTGGGAATGATCTGCCCCGGGGCCGCCCGTCCGGTTTCCCCGCGGAAACCGCCGATCCCTTTGACCGCCCGCCGCCGCAATTTATAAATTTGCCGCTCACGAAAATGCCGGGCGGAACGCGACGCCGGAGTGCAGGAGCAACCCGTTCGCGGGCGGCAACCGCCCATTCATCCATCGGTTTCCAAGGAGATCCCATGACCGCAGCCACCCAGGAAAAAATGGAGTTCCAAGCCGAGGTGAAGCAATTGCTGAACCTCATGATCCACTCCCTGTACAGCAACAAGGAGATTTTCCTCCGGGAACTCATCTCCAACGCCTCCGACGCCATCGACAAGGCCCGCTACGAGTCCCTGACCCGCATCGAGGTGCTGGGCGAGGACAAGACCTTCCGCATCAAGGTCTCGGCGGACAAGGAGAACAAGATCCTCCGCATCAGCGACAACGGCGTGGGCATGACCCGCCAGGAGATCATCCAGAACATCGGCACCATCGCCAGTTCCGGCACCAAGAAATTCGTCGAGCAATTGTCCGGCGACCAGAAGAAGGACATGAGCCTCATCGGCCAGTTCGGCGTGGGCTTCTATTCCGTGTTCATGGTGGCGGACAAGGTGGTCCTCACCACCAAGCGCCTGGGATCGGACGAACCCGCCATGCGCTGGGAATCCGCCGGCGACGGGTCCTACACCCTGGAAGAAGCCGACAAGAAGGACCGCGGCACGGAGCTGGAGATCCACGTCAAGGACGAGGAGAAGGAGTTCCTGGAGGACTACCGCATCCGCTCCATCATCCGCAAGTACAGCGAATACATCACGCATCCGATTTCCCTGGCGACCGCGCCGGACAAGGACGGCAAGGAACCCAAGGAAGAGGTCCTCAACGACAAGCCGCCCATCTGGCGCCGCTCCAAGAGCGACATCGCCAAAGAGCAGTACGAAGAGTTCTACAAGCACCTGTCCTACGACGAAGAGGCCCCCCTGGCGTGGACCCACAACCAGGTGGAGGGCGCGTTGGAATACACCACCCTGCTGTACATCCCCGCCAAGGCCCCCTTCGACCTGTACAATCCCGAAAAGAGCAACGGCCTCAACCTGTACGTCAAGCGCGTCTTCATCATGAACGATTGCAAGGAACTCCTGCCCTCGTACCTGCGTTTCGCCCGCGGCATCGTGGATTCGGAGGACCTGCCCCTGAACGTATCCCGCGAGATACTCCAGAAGAACGCCGTGATCCAGAAGATCAACAAGGCGGCCACCAAGAAGGTGCTGCAACTGCTGGAGACCATGTCCAAGGAGGAAAAGGACAAGTACCGGAAGTTCTGGAAGGAGTTCGGCAACGTCGTCAAGGAAGGCTTCCACATGAATTGGGAGAACCTGGACGAGCTGAAGCGCCTGATCCGGTTCGAGTCGAACAAGACCGCGGCGGGCGAGTACGTGGGCCTCGAGGAATACGTGATCCGCATGAAGGCGGAGCAGAAGGACGTCTACTACATCAGCGGCGAAAGCCGCTCCGCCGTGGAGCACAGCCCGCACCTGGAAGTGTTCAAGTCCAAGGACATCGAGGTGCTCTACCTCATCGACCCCATCGACGAATGGGTGGTGCAGAGCCTGGGCGACTTCGACGGCAAGAAGCTGCTGAACGTGGCCAAGGGCGACCTGGACCTGGGCGAACTCAGCAAGGAAGAGAAGAAATCGCAGAAGGAAGCCGAAGGCACGTACAAGAAGTTCATGAAGGACTTCGAAGAGAAGACCGGCGATCTGCTGAAGGAGGTCCGCGTGACCACCCGGCTGAAGGAGAGCCCCTGCTGCCTGGTGGCGGACGAATCCGACATGGGCGCCAACATGGAGCGCATCCTCAAGATGGCGAACCAGAAGGTGACCGCCAGCAAACGCATCCTGGAGATCAATCCGGATCACGCCATCATGCAAAGCCTGCGCAAGATGTACGACGCGGATCCCGCCAACCCCAAGCTGAAGGATTGGTACGGGCTGCTGGTGGATCAGGCCTTGCTGGCGGAAGGATCGGAGATCAAGGATCCCGCGGGATACGTCTCCAAGGTGAACGGCTTCCTGGCGGACGTGCTCGCCAAAGCCTGATCGCGGCAGCGGGCCGGGGTCCGCCAGGCGCGGAAGGACGCGCTCAGGGCAGGACCAGATCGCGGTAGACGATCTTGGTTTCGGTATTGAACGCGGCGGGAACCGGATAGAGCACCTCCCGCCGCGCCAGCCATTCGGTGGCGCGGATGAGGGTGGTCTGGAAGGAAAGGTCCCGCACGGCGTTCGGCGTGGTTTCGCCCGCCCCTATATGGCCCGGGGTGGCGTTGTACACGCGGCCTTTCCCGTATTCGACCAAGAGTTCTATAGGCCAGTTGATCAGCGTGCCGCCCGAAGCCGGTCCGTCGAGAGCGTACGAAAGCACGTTGCAGTTCTCGGCGGGACCGCGTGCATAGGAGTAGATTTCCAGGGTCGCGGAAAGATAGGCCCTGGGATATCCCTTATTGATGGGATGGTCCTGCAGGACGTGGATGAGGGCATCGGCCCGGTTGCCATGGGAGGTGTTCTGCCCGTCGCCGGCGGGAATGCGGACGACGGCTCCGGAGGCATCCACCTTGAGGGCCGGACCGAAACCTTTCGTGCGCCACCCAGTGCCGATCATCTTGTTGTATTCGGGCCAATCGGGGAAGGAGTTGTTCGCGGAGTGGAGAACGTAAAGGCCGCCGCCGCCGTTCACGAACTCCTCGAGCTGGATCTGCTTGTCCCGGGGCCAAGCCAGGCTGCCCGAGGCGTTGCCCGAATTGTAATTCATGAGCACCACTTCATAGGCGGAGAACCGGGGCCGCCATGCTTGCCATGCGGACGGGGCGGATACGCTGGGCGCGGTGCTTACATCGACGGAGAAGTATCCGGCCTTGGCATACACCGCCTCCGCCACCTTGGTGGTCTGCTCCCAGTAATGGTTGCTCATGCCGTCTACGATCAAGACCTTGATGGGCAGACGCGCGAGCTTCGCTTCCAGGGCCGATGAGCTTCCGGATACGGGCATTTCCAGGGTGGCGAATCCGCGTTTCGCGAAGATGAGCGTATCCGGAGCGTCGGCCCCGGAGGTCGCGGTCTTGGAGGCCGCGACCGCCGAGACCGGCCCGGAAAAAACCCGGACGCGCGGTTCCGGCAGCGCCAGAGAGGGCCCGGCGGCCCCGCCCCCGCTTTCGCACCAGCTCCAGGAGAAGCGGCGGCCGAAGGCGAGGACCGAGGCGAAGTAGATCCCCGGGTGCAAGGCCGGCAGGCGTTTGCGCCCGGGAACGCCTCCAGCGGCGGCAAAGCGGGTCGCCGTCCCGCCGGATGCATCGTTCACCGTGACGGAGATAGGGCCCGCCTCCGCGGTCCAGGCGATGGTGCGTGACCCCGCCAGCCAAAGCAGTTCCGACGCGCCGCTTCCGGGACGCGCCAGCGCCGTCGGGAGGATGGAGAACCGGCCCGCCGAATCGGTGAAGGTCCGGGCGCCGGTCCGTTTCAACGTAACGCTGACCGAGTCCACGCCCGAGCCGTAGCGCGCTTCCTTGGCGGATCCTTGGTACACCTGCGCCCGGGCGGACAGGTACAGGCACAAGCACAACGCTTCGAGCAAGACCCGCCTACTTTGTCCCATGGATGCGCTCCTACGCTTTTACCTTCCACAATACCGCCTGGCGCAGGAAAATACCGGTCGCGCCGGCTCCGTGTGGGCGGTTTCCGTTTTCTCAGGGTGAACACGCATGGGGTCAGGGCCATTTATCACGAGGACGAAGGCGGGCAAACCGGCCCGGATTGCGATTATCTTCCCCTGCATGCATGGCCCTCCCGCATCGGTATGGGGAACACTACTTTCCCCGCCCGGCGTAGCCCTGCCGGGCCTAGGCTGAGTATATTTCCTTCTACGCATGTCCGTGCGGGGAAATACCCGGGAGGTCCGAAACTCATGAAGCCTTTAGGAATGGTTTCCGACGCCCCGTCCGGAACCGCAGCCGCGCCCCCGCCGGCCGTCTCCGAATCCATCCTGCTCACGGCCCTGAACCGCACCTTCGGCTACTCCTCCTTCCGGCCGCACCAGCGGGAAATCGTCGAGCACATCCTGGCCGGCCGGGACGTGCTGGCCATCATGCCCACCGGCGGGGGGAAATCCCTCTGTTACCAGCTCCCGGCCCGCATGGCCGCCGGGACGGCGGTGGTCATCAGCCCGCTCATCTCCCTGATGAAGGACCAGGTGGACTCGGCGCGCGAGAACAACATGGCGGCGGCCTATCTGAACAGCTCCCTCACCGGGGCCCAGGCTTCGCAAGTCTACCGCAGGCTGGAGGACGGTTCCCTGGACCTGCTGTACATCTCGCCCGAGCGCTTCGCGATGGACTCGTTCATCGCCAGCCTCAAGGCCGCTCGCATCTCCTTCTTCGCCGTGGACGAGGCCCATTGCCTGTCGGAATGGGGCCATGATTTCCGCCCGGACTATCTTTCCCTGGCGGCCATCCGCGGGCATTTCCCCAAAGCGCCCATCGCCGCCTTCACCGCCACGGCCACCAACGCCGTGCAGCAGGACATCCTCGCCAAGCTGACCTTGAAGAACCCCTTCCAGGTGCGCGCTTCGTTCAACCGGCCCAACCTGTATTACGAGGTGCGCCCCAAGCGCGAGGTGGACTCCCAATTGCTCGCCTTCATCCGCGAGCACAAGGACGAGCCCGGCATCATCTACCGCACCACCCGCACGGCCGTGGAGAAGACGGCCGCCTTCCTGAACTCCAAGGGCTTCAGGGCCCTGGCCTACCATGCCGGCCTGCCGCAAAAGGATCGGGAGGCCAACCAGGAAGCCTTCAGCAACGACGAGGTCCAGGTGGTGGTGGCCACCATCGCCTTCGGCATGGGCATCGACAAATCCAACGTGCGCTTCGTCCTGCACGCAGATCTGCCCAAGAACCTGGAAGGCTATTACCAGGAAACCGGCCGCGCGGGCCGCGACGGCGATCCTTCCGTTTGCGTGCTGTTCTACGGAGGCGGGGACATCCCCAAGCTCCGGCATTTCCTGGATCAGATCGCGGACGAGGAGGAAAGGGCCCTGGCCCTGCGCCGCCTCAACCAGATGGCGGACTTCGCCGCGCGCAACCTCTGCCGCCGCAGGCAATTGCTCGCTTATTTCGAGGAGGAACTCCCGGAGGAAAACTGCGGCTCCTGCGACATCTGCACCGGCAAGGCCGCCACCGTGGACGCCACCCGGGAGGCCCAGATGGCCCTGTCCGCCCTGGTGCGCACGGGAGAGCGCTTCGGCGCCGCCCACGTGGTGGACGTGCTGGTGGGGGCGGACACCAAGAAGGTGCGCGATCTGGGCCACGACAAGATCAAGACCTACGGCGCCGGCAAGCACCGGGACAAATCCTTCTGGCGCTCCCTGATCGGCGAGATGCTGGGACGGGGGCTGCTGGGGATGGATCCCGGCCCTTATCCGGTGCTCAAGCTCACGGAGGCCTGCCTGCCCGTATTGCAAGGCAAGGAGACCTTCGAGATCCTGGAGCTGGGCAACCGGGACAAGCCGGAAGCGGCGGGCCGCGCGCGCGGCGCGGCCGCGGAAGGCCTGGAGGACGTCGACCAGGGACTGTTCGACCGGCTGAGGGGCTTGCGCAAGAACCTGGCCCAGCGCCAGGGCGTGCCGCCCTACATGATCTTCTCCGACAAGACCCTGCACGAGATGTGCCGCCACAAGCCCGTCACCCTCTCCGCCCTGCGGGAGATTTCCGGAGTGGGCGACGCCAAGCGCGATCGCTACGGCGTCGAATTCGTGCAGGAGATCCGCGCGCACGCCGGATCGGCCTGAAGCCCGCCGTCCGCGCCCCGCAAGCCTCCGGAGAACGGCACGAAAGGGGCTGCCGCGCCGACTTTGCCGTCGAATCGGAAAATCCCTGGAAAAAATAGACTTTCCGCACTTTCGCGCCCATATTCTAATGGGGGATGGGCTCCCGTGCCGAGGGAATTTCCCGGCAGAAGGCCGGGAATGGGAGGAAAACGCATGATCACGTACATTTTGTGCGTCCAGGGATAGATTGTTGAAAAGTCCGGGATAAACCCTTTCTTTGAAAAGGCCGAAATGCTGCACGTGATCGCCCATCTTTATCTGCAACCCGGCATGGAAGTCCCTTTCCGGGACTATGAAACCGAGGCTTTGCGGGTGTTCCGCGCCCATGGGGGAACCCTGGTCGCCGCCTTCCGGCCCGAGCCGCGCGCCGGAACGGGCGGAGACTCCGGGCCGGACGAAATCCACGTCCTGACCATGCCTTCCCGGGACCGCTTCGAAGCGTGGCGGAGTAGCGCGGAAGTTACGGCCTCGGCCGCCCTGCGCGCTCGGGTCATCCGCAAGACCGAATTGTTCCTCTCCCGGGAACCGGTCGAATACTGACAGGAGGTCGATATGGACGCCGGAACGGAAAAACCCCCGCAACCCCTGAAAGGCAGAACGGCCGTGGTGGCGGGCGCCACCCGCGGCGCGGGGCGCGGCATCGCCTGCATGCTGGGCGAAGCCGGCGCCACGGTCTATTGCACGGGACGCAGTTCCCGCCCTCGACGCTCCGGATCCGCGGAAGCGGACGACCCGGACCGCGGCCCGTCCGCGCGCAAACGTCCGGAGACCATCGAGGAGACCGCGGAGAAAGTGGACGCCTCCGGCGGCAGGGGCATTGCCGTGCAAGTCGACCATATGCGCCCGGATCAGGTGGAGGCCCTGTTCGCGCGCGTCAAGCGGGAACAGGGGCGCCTCGACATCCTGGTGAACGACATATGGGGCGGGGACGATGCCGTGGAATGGGACAAGCCGTTCTGGGAACTTTCCCTGGAAAAGGGCCTGCCCATGCTCGCCAACGCCGTGCATACCCACATCATCACCAGCCGCTACGGCGCGCCTTTGCTGCTGGAAACGGGAGACGGCCTGATCGTGGAGATCACGGACGGCAATACCCTGGGGTACCGCGGCAATTTCCTGTACGACCTGGTGAAGTCGACGGTGATCCGGCTCGCGTACAACCAGGCCTTCGAGCTGCGCCGCCATAAGGTCGCCGCCGTGGCGGTCACGCCCGGCTTCCTCCGGTCCGAGGCCATGCTGGAACTGTTCGGCGTGACGGAAGCGAACTGGCGGGACGGCGCGCGCCAGGACCCCCATTTCCTCGCCTCCGAGACCCCGTTCTTCGTGGGCCGGGCGGTGGCGGCCCTGGCGGCCGATGCGCGCGTGATGGAAAAAAGCGGCCGCGTGTTCAGTTCCTGGGACCTATCCGACGAATACGGGTTCACGGATATCGACGGGGAACGGCCGCATTGGGGCCGGCATTGGGAGCAGGCCTTCGGCAAGCCGCTGCGGGCCTTGGACGAAGGCTATTATGCCTACGGCAAGGAAAGCCCCATCGAGGCGGTGCGGCCGGACTGGCCCTGATCCCGCTGCCGCTCCCTTCATCCTTTCCGCCATAGCATGTCCGCCACCTTGGCCCCGGAGCGGCGCGTCCCCTGCGGAGCGCTTTCCGGGAACAGGCGCAGGAACTCCGCCCGGCAGGCCCGGGAAAAGGCCCTGAAGGGGCAACCGCCGCCGGCCAGGACCGCGCGATGTTCCCGGTACACCACCAGCGAGGTGCCGGCGAACAGGAGCCGGTGCCCCAGGCGCCAGAGCGCGCGCACCGAAGGGCCGCGGCCCGCCTGGGCGAACCGGATCAGGGCCGATTCGTATTCCACGTGGGACTTCTCGTCCTCCAGGATCTTGTTGCAGATGGCCCGCAGCAAGCGCGAAGTCGTCGCCTCGCGCAGGGCGCGGTAGTAGACCAGGGCGATGATCTCCGCCGTGATCAGCACCGAAAGGGAGGCTTCGAATCCGAAAGGCCGGCGCAGGCGGCGGAACACCGCGTCGGTCCAATCGGAGGCGCGCCGGGGGATGCCGTGCTTGTCCATGAAGCGCGCGAGCAAGGCGCTGTGGTTCCGCTCTTCCGCGACAAAGAGGGCGGTGATGGACGGCAGCAGGGCGAAGCCCATCTCATCGCCATAGCGTTTCGCGAACTTGAGCAGGGCCGACCCTTCCGAGTTTTCGCCCAGCTGGAAGGTGGCGATGGATTTCCCCAGGCGGGCCGCCTCGCCTTCGGCCAGGGCCTCGCGCGATTGCCAGGGGAAGGTGTCCGGCTCCTCGGCGTTCCATCGGAAATAGTCCAGCCACTCGCGAAAGAACGCGTCCGTCATACCCTGGCCTCCTTCCCTGGAACCGCTCGGCCGCCCATGCCGCCCGGACCGCCGGCCCCGGGCAAGCCTTCCGGACCGTTCAGGTTCAAGCGGCGCGTCAGGAACATCACGGCTCCCAGGATGAGGAACAGTCCCAGCGCCCCCATCAGCAAGGCGAAATCCTCCATCTGCAGCAGGGTGAACAGGTACCCGTACAGGCCCGCCAGCATGGCTCCCAGGGCCAGGGCCCGCTTCTTGGCGGAGAGGACGGCCAGGCCGTACGCGGTGATGAGCCCGATGGTCCCGGCCGCCGACGCGGCATAGGCCAGGTTGAACGGGACGTGCTCGGTGAGCGCCAGCAGGAGCAGATAGAAGAGGCAGAGCGCGAATCCCACCAGGGCGTATTGCAGGGGATGGATGCGCCTGCGATCGAAAGTCTCGTTCAGGAAGAAGACCAGGAAGGTGAGGAGGATGAAAAGGACGGCGTACTTGGCGCAGCGCATGGTTTTCCGGTAGCGGTCCACCGGCAGCTTCAGCTCCACGCCGAAGGCGAAAGGCTCCCAATCGAGATGGCCGATCTCCGAGCCCCTCCAACTCTGGGGGAAACTGCGGCTCAGGTGCAGGGTCCTCCAATTGGCCTGGAAGCCCCGCTCGTCCACCCGGTTGTCGCGGGGCAGGAAGGCGCCGCTGAAACTGGGCGTGGTCCAGGGCGAAGCGACGGAGACGCGGGTCTCCTTGCCCATGGGCAGGAACTCCATGGCGCCGCTGCCGTTGAGGCGGGCATGCAGCTTGAAGCGGTAACCTTCCGCCGGGGGCGCGGCCGACATGGGGGCCCGCACGTGCAACCCGCCGGCCACCGGGCTGCCGGCGTAATGGTCGGGGACGAAATCGAGCCGGGTCCCGTTCCATTCCAGCGGAAGCGCCTCCGCCAGGGAACGCACGTCCGGCACGGAAAGGCTGACATAGGCGTCCCCCCAGAGGATGTTTTCCGCGGGTATCCGCCATCCGGAAAAATCCGGCTGCGCGAAAGCGCCTTCGAGGTCCAGGTCCGCCTTGAACAAGGCCACGTCGAAGATGCCGCGATGGCGGATCTCCGGCTCCAGCCGGCCTTGCAGGTCCATCCGCTCCGGCAGGAAATGGGCGTATTCGATCGCGGTATCCCGCTTGCCCTTGTCGTCCCGGGTCACCACCCGGTAGGGCACGGTGAGGATGGGTCCGGCGATGCGCTGGGTCCCGCCCCATTTCCCCGTCACCTCGGCTTCCGAGGAGGAGCGGCTGCCCTCGCGCTCCCGGACCAGGTCCTGGATCATGCGGACGGGGATCAGCAGCAGCGCCATCAACAGGCCGATGAACGCCATCTTGCCCATCGAAGCGGCGCCGGACTTGACGCCGGCCAGGGCGGCCCAGGGGCCGGAAACCGGAGCGGAGGGAGGGAGGGTCGTCGGGTCGCCTTGGGCAGGGTCGGACATGTCGGGCATATGCATCCTTTTCCGGGGACGGGAACCATTCCACATCCCATGCCCAAAGGATAGGCTGCCTGGATGAAGGCTTTATGAAGGCGGCGTGAATTCGCGGTGAACTCGCAGTGAATCGGAGGACGGCGGGCAGGCCCGGGGCGGCTCAGGCGGGCGAGGCGGGCAGGGTCCACAGCACGCGCAAACCGCCCTCGGGGCGGTTCTCCAGGCGGATCTCCCCCTGGTGCAGGCGGGTGATGGCGTGCACGATGGTCAGCCCCAAGCCGGAGCTTTTCTTGCCCGTGTCCGGCCTTTGCAGGGAGAAGAATTTCTCGAACACCTTTTCCCGGGCGAACTCCGGGATGCCCGGCCCCTCATCGAAGATTTCCATGCGGATGCGATCCGGGGCCGCGCCGATCGGAGCGCCCTCGGCCGGGACCCCGCCCACCCGCACCTCGAGCCTGCCGCCTTCCGGGCTGAAGGCGATGGCGTTCTCGAGCAGGTTGTGGAACGCTTGCTGGAGCAGGAATTTCTCCCCGCGCACCCACAGGCCGGGCTCCAGGGCCGCGTTGAGGCGGATGCGTTTGCGGACCAGGCCCGTTTCCAGCCGGTCGCGCACTTCCAGGGCCATCCCGGAGAGATCGACGCGCTGGGACTCCTGCAGGCCGCGCCGGCTTTCCAGGGCCGACAGATCCAGCATCCGGTCCACCAGGGACTGCATGCGATCGATTTCCGAACGGATGTTGGCGAGGAATCCCGCCCGCTTCCGCGCAGGCATTTCCTCCTGGAGCAGTTCCGCCGCGCCCCGCACGGAGGACATCGGGCTCTTCAGCTCATGGGTCAAGGTGTGCACGTATTGCTCCACGTATTTCCGGCCTTCCAGCGCCTCGCGCATCTCTTCGAAGGCGCGGCCCATTTCCCCGATTTCGCTGCGGCCCAAGGCGGGCAGCGGCACCTGGCGCCCGTCCCGGACGGCGCGCGCGTAGTCCGTCAGCCTCTGGATGGGCCGGGTGATGAGGGCCGACAGGACCATTCCCAGCAGCGCCACGGCCACGGCCGCGATCAGGCCCGCCGCGACTATCTTGCCGCGCGCGGCCTGGATGAACAGGTTGATGGTATCGGACGGCTTGGAAACGGTGACCACTCCCGCTATTCCCTTCGCCCCCCTGACCGGGGCCGCCACGTATTTGACGGAAGAGGACTCCTGTTCCCCGATCGCGCGGGTGGACCTGGCCCCGTAGCTTCCGCGCAACGTCAGGTACACGTCCCGCCACCGCGAATAATCCTTGCCTTCGTCGCGGCCGCCCTCCGAGTCGAAGATCACCTTGCCGGAGGAATCGGTGACGTAGACGCGCAGATCCATGCGCGTCTTGGTGAATTCGAACACTTGGGCGGAAAGGCGGCGTTCGGGGACGCGCCGGAACGCCTCCCGCAATCCCGCCGTGGAAATCGTGTCTTTTTCCATTTCCGCTTCCAACAGGGACGCCAGCAGATTGGCGGTATCGACCATGTTCTCTTCCAGGGTGGCCAGGTAATGGGGGCGCAGGTCGCCCAGGATCCAATCGACCAGGAAATAGAACCCGCCTCCCGAAAGCAGGAAGAACCCCAGGAAAAGCCGGGTGCGCAACCGCACGGCTACCAGTCTTCCTTGAGGGAATAGCCCATGCCGCGATGGGTGCGGATGGGTTCCGTATCGGGCCGGATTTCCCGCAGCTTGGCGCGCAGGCTCTTGACGTGGGCGTCCACGGTGCGGTCCAGACTGGAGTCCGGGGAGTCCCAGGCCTTGTCCATCAATTGCTCCCGCGACCAGACCCTTCCGGGCTTCTCCAGCAGCACGGTGAGGAGGCGGTACTCGTAACGGGAAAGCTCCAGGGGCGAACCGAAGTAGGCGATGACGCGGCGATCCGCATCGAGGCGGAACGGGAACGCCGCCTTGGCGTCCGGCCCCGGAGCGGTCGCCGCGGCCGGGGCCGCCGGAACGCCCGGGACCGCCGCGGTGCGGCGCAGGATGGCCTTGATGCGCGCGGCCAGCTCCCTGGGGCTGAAAGGCTTCACCACGTAGTCGTCGGCGCCGAGCTCCAGGCCCACCACCCGGTCGATTTCCCCCGCGCGCGCGGTGAGGAAAAGGATGGGCAGCCCATGCCGCTTGCGGATCTCCCGGCACAGATCGAAGCCGCCGATATCGGGCAGGCCCACGTCCAGCACGGCCAGATCGAAAGGCTCTTCCAGGGCCTTCAGGCCTTCGCCCCCGGTGGCGCACCAGCGGCATTGGAAGCCTTCGGTTTCCAGGGCATAGACGATGTTATCGGCGATGGCCGGTTCGTCCTCGATGATGAGGATCCGGCGGTTCAGGACCCGTACTCTTTCTTGTAGGCCCGCATCCGCTCCGGCAGGCCCGGATCCAGGGACAGGAACCGGTCCCCGGCCCCGGATTCCAGGAAGGCCATGATGTCCTCCAGGTTCACGATGGCGGCGGTCTTGAGCCCGTACTCCGCTTCGATCTCCCTGAGGGCCGGGAGGGTTCCCTTGCCCCGCTCCATGCGGTCCACGGAAACCACCAATCCCACCGGCCGGATCCCGGGCCGGGAGATGAGCGGCATGTTCTCACGGACGGACGTGCCCGCCGTGGTCACGTCTTCGATGATGACCACCTTACAGGGCCCGCCCCCGGCCGCGCGGGAAGCGTAATCATAGCCCACCAGGGTGCCGCCTTCCCCGTGGTCCTTGGGTTCTTTGCGGTTGAAGGTATAGGTCACGTCCTGATCGAACAGCCGGTGCAGCGCCATGGAGGCGGTGACCGCCAGGGGGATGCCTTTGTATGCAGGCCCGAACAAATTGTCCACTTCTTGACCGAAGGCGGACCGGATGGCCCGGGCGTAGAACTCCCCGAGTTTCTGGATCTGGGACGCCTTCACATAGGCTCCGGTATTGATGAAGTAGGGAGTCTTGCGTCCGCTTTTGGTCGTGAAGTCCCCGAAGCGCAGGGCGCCGGCCGACAGCATGAATTCGATGAATGCGTTCTTCAGGTTTTCCATTGACTTCCCGGCTCCATGAACGGGATTCCCTCCGGAACGCGGGGACGTTCCGTCCCCGGTCAAGCGGACGTGTCCCGCGTCACATGCCGCGCCCTGCAAGATAGCAACTGCGGGGCCGGGAAGGGATATTCCCGGCGGCGCGCGCTTTTTCCCTCGCTTCCCGGAATGCCCGGCGGTATACTGGAAACATGCCCGTCATGGACGTGATTCTCGGCGACCTCAACTACACGCTCGGCGTGGGCCAGACCAACACGTTCCTGCGCGTGGCCGGCAACCTGGCGGGCGGCAATGCCGCCAAGCTCGGCGCGATTTTCAACCGCACCCTGGCCCATGCCAAGGGCAAGCTTTTCCTGAGCCTGCAGGGGTGCTCCACCATCGACTCCGTCGCCCTGGCCGCCATCGCCCTCCAGCACAAAGCGCTCGGCAACCTGGCCCGGGAAATGGTGCTCGTGGACGTGCCCTCCCAGATCCTGCAGGTCCTGGAAGGCAGCCATCTCGCCTCCCTGTTCGAAATCTTCCCCTCCTTGCAGGATGCGGAAAAGAAATACGGCCGCGCCGTCTGCTGAACCCCTGAAAACGCCGCGCCCAATCCGGGCGCTCCCTTTCCTACAATTATATTTTCCCATTTGATCCGATTCGGGAGACACGCACATGATCGCCAAAGCCGCCAAGACCCCGGTCAACCCGCTCCTGCAAGAGCTGAACCAGACTTACCTGAAAGCCCACTTCGAGAAAGAGGACGCTTTCTGGAAGGACAAGATGGCGCTGGCCGCGCGGGTCCCCGGCGACTTCGAGAAGAAGGAGATCCGTCTCCAGTCCTGGATATCCGATCCCGGATACCTGCCCGCCCTGCGCGCGGAACTGGCCAAGCCCGGCCTCTCCCCGGACGACCGCATCGGCCTGCAAGGCTGGCTGCGCTTCTTCGAAGTGCATGCGATGGAGAACCCGGAAGCCAAGGCCCTGGCCAACCGCATCGTGGAGATGGAGGGCCGCTTGCAGGAAGCCCGCCAGGCCATGAAGCTGGGTTACGTCGATCCGGCGACCGGCGCGTTCACGCCGGCCAGTTCCATCCGCCTGGGGCTGTTCGTCCGCACGTCCAAGGACGAGGCCCTGCGCAAGGCGGCCCATCGCGGGCTGCAGTCCATCGAGCGGGAGATGCTGGCCAATGGATTCCTGGAAATCGTCCGCGAGCGGAACCGGCTCGGGCGCATGCTCGGCTACGAGGACTATTACGATTACAAGGTCACCCGCAACGAAGGCTTCCCCAAGCGCGTCCTGTTCGACATCCTGGGCGACCTGGAAAAGCGCACGCGGGACGCCTGCAAGTCCTCCGTGGACGCCTTGGCCGCAGCCTCGGGGCCGGCCGGCCGCGAAGCCTGGAACTTCCTGTACCTGACCGCGGGCGACGTCACCGCCCAGATGGATCCCTACTTCGGCTTCGGCACCGCCCTGGGCCGCTGGGGGCGCTCCTTCACGGCCCTGGGCATCAAGTACCGCGGCGCCACCCTCACCCTGGACCTGCTCGACCGCAAGGGCAAATACGAGAACGGTTTCATGCACGGCCCCGTCCCCGGGTTCGTGGACGCGGGGGAATACCTGCCCGCGCGCATCAACTTCACCGCCAACGCCATCCCCGGCCAGGTGGGCAGCGGCCACCGCGCCACGGAGACCCTGTTCCACGAGGGCGGCCACGCGGCGCATTTCAGCAACATCCTCATGCCCGCGCCCTGCTTCTCGCAGGAATACGCCCCCACTTCGGTGGCCTTCGCGGAGACCCAGAGCATGTTCCTGGACAGCTTCATCGAAACGCCCGAATGGCTGGTGCGCTACGCCCGCGACGAGCGCGGCCTGCCCATGCCCCTGGACCTCATCCGCGAGAACATCGTCAAGAAGCAGCCCTACAAGGCTTTCGCCCTGCGCGCCATGCTCACCGTGTGCTTCGCCGAGAAGGCCATCTACGAAATGCCCGAGGCCGAACTCACCCCGGACAACGTCATCGCCGCCCTGCGCCGCATCGAGAAGGACCTGCAGTTCCTGAACGAGGGGACCCGCCCCGTGCTGAGCGTCCCCCACCTCCTCTCCGGCGAGTCCTCGGCGTATTACCACGGTTACGTGCTGGCCGAGATGGCCGTGCACCAGACCCGGCGCTTCTTCCTCAAGCGGGACGGCGTCCTGGTGGACAATCCCAACATCGGCCGGGACCTGGCCGAGCATTACTGGAAGCCGGGCAACGCGCGCACCTTCCCGGACATGATCCAGGGCCTCACCGGCCAGCCGTTCGGCGCGGAAGCCACGGTGGAGATGGTGAACAAGCCCCTGGCCGAAGCCCTGGCGGAAGTGGACCAGGCCGCCGCCCGCAACGCCGCGCCCGCCTCCGTGGCCGCGCCCGTGGACCTGGACGCCGTCATCCGCATCGTGCACGGGGACGAGGTCATCGCGTCGAATGAAAACGGGGAATCATTCGATTCCATCGAGCGGAGGTTTTCGGAATGGTTGTTGAAGAATGCCGGGTGAGGGGGCGACTGGGGTTAGACTAAGAGTAAGCAACCCCGGCACGGCGGGATTGCCT
>DATENA010000131.1:0-7308 GCA_035275285.1 Fibrobacteria bacterium
GTCCACGGCCGCGGGCCGATCCGGACCGCCCAGGGGCAGATCCAGGTCGTCCGGCGAAGCGCCATAGCGCCGGGCCCGGAGCCAGACTTCCTCCGTTCCCGCGCGGAACGCCTGCGGGGGCCAGCACATGGGGTATGCGTCGTTCAAAAGGTATCCTGTATGTTACGGTTCTCAGCCGGCTTCGTTGGGTTCGTTGGTCGCCAGATCCCGGGTGAATCCCTCGATCTCCACCTTGATATGCTCGATGGCGATCGCGTTGGAATTGGCGTCCAGATCGGGGAAAGCGGTGTACTCGCTGACCCAGCATCCGTGCAGGAAATAACGGAAGGCCACCTGGCCCTTTTCGTTCATCACCTCCACGGTGAGTTCCTTCTTGTAGCCCGCCAGGTCCATGAGGGCGTCCCCGCGGAAGTCGTGGACGGAATTGGCCCAGCGCTCGAATTCCCGGTCATGGGTGACGCCCCTTTCCATGGTCACGCCGTCGTAGCTGGTGCGGCCGGGCGATTTGGAATCGTGGGAATCGTCGCCCCCGCTGCGGTATTTGACCACCTCGGTGGTGCGCTTCAGGGCCCCCACCTTGCTCACGCCCAGCACCACGCGATTGTCCATCAGCACCTTGAACTTGAAGGGCTTATAGGGGTCGCGCCGATGGGCGTTGACGGTGAATCCGGTATTGGCCATATGGGTACTCCCTGGGGATGGGGTTTAAGGACGGCGGACCGCGGGATTACCCCAGATCCCCCGCGATCTGCTGGATCTTGATCACCACGAATTCCGCGGGCTTGAGAGGCGCGAAACCCACTTCGATGTTGACGATGCCCAGGTTGCGATCGTTCTGGGTGGTGGTTTCCTTGTCGCATTTCACGAAATAGGCTTCCTGGGGCGAAGTGCCCTGGAAGGCGCCCTGGCGGAACAGGGAGTTCATGAAAGCCCCCAGGTTCTGCCGGATCTTGGCCCACAGCGGTTCGTCATTGGGTTCGAAGACCGCCCACTTGGTCCCGCGGAACAGGGATTCCTCGAGGAAGAGCGCCAGGCGGCGGATGGGGACGTATTTCCATTCCGATCCGAAATCGTCCGCGCCGTCCAGGGTGCGCGCTCCCCAATTGACGATGCCGTTGGGGAAAAGCCGGATGCAATTGACCCCTTCTTTGTTCAGCACTCCGTTCTCCAGATCGGTGAGCTTCAGGGCGAGATCGGTGACGTTGAAGAGGCTGGCCTCGGTGCCGGCCGGCGCCTTCCACACGCCGCGGTTGGCGTCGGTGCGGGCCATGAGGCCGGCGATGGCCCCGGCGGCCCCGATGGTCTTCAGCAGGCCCGCGTCGGAGATGCGGATGTGGGGATAGAAGACGGCGGCATGATCCTTGTCCGCCCCGATGCGCAATTGCCGGATGCCCTTGGAGGGATCGACGGCCTTGTCGAAACCGGCGTCCCAGCTTTGGGGGGAATCGATGAGGAGAAAGGCGCGGCGGGAAGCGCAGTACACGCTGGCCGGGGCCCACAGGCCGCGGAACTGGTCCTCGGAAAGCGCCGCGTCATAGGGCAGGATCATCAGGTTGAAGAGATCGACCGTGTCGAGCGCGTAGAAACCGGAGTGCAGATCGGGGCTGCCGGTATAGGCGGCCACGTCCGGGGCGACGCCTTCCAGGCCGGGGGTGGCGGCCCCGGTGAACGCGCCGGTTACCCCCAGGGTGTACAGGCGCGTGTTGGCGATGAACCACGTCGCATCCGGGGTGGCTGTCGCGCCCGCGAAGCCCAGGGCCGGGGACAGGTTGGCCGTCCCGGATTTGCGCGCCAGCAGCAGCCGGTAGCCCGCCACCTTGGCGGACCAGCCCACTCCGGCGCCGTTGATGGCGGCCGCCATGACGGCGAGCTTCTGCCGCACCCCGTCGTTGCCCGAGGCCGCTTGGTACCAACGGGAAGCATTGCCGGGCGGGTTGGAGACCAGGCTGGACGCGCCCGAGAGGGCGATGGATTTGCCCTCCAGGGTCAGGGTATCGAAGTCGTTCTGGAACAGGTTGGACAGCGCATCCAGGCGGTTCAGGCTGAAGAAGATGCCCGTGGGCGCGGGACGGAGGGCGCCGTAACGCGCCCGTTCCAGGCCGCCTTGGTCCGCACCCAACAGCAGGGCCCCGGCGGCGTCTTTGGAGCTTCCGGGCAGGATGGAAACCGATTTCCCGGCGGCGGTATTGGAGGTGAGCTGGAGCAGGCGGTGGGTGGCGGGCCCGGCGGCGGGAAAGTCGGCGAAGGATGCGGCGACGGCACCCAGCAGGCTGGCGGGAAGGCTCGCATTGATGCGCGCCGTGACGGCCGTGAGGATATCCGCTTCCGCGGCGCCGGCGGCGAAAGCGTCGGCCAGGTCCACGTCGAAATACGGGCTGCCGTCCACGGAGAGGCGCAACTTGGAGGTATTGGCGGCCGCGGCCAGGACGGCCGCGAAGGCATCCCGGCCGGCCTGATCATTGGTGAAGAGCCGGCGGGACTGGGAAAAGCCCGCATTGGGGGCGGCGGCGTCCGCGGCGGCGGCATTGGCGAAAGCCCATTCGGCATCCACCAGGGACGAACCTTGGCTCAAGGCCGCCGGAGCGAAGCGGGAGTTGTCCTTGTCCATGGAAAGGTTGAGGAATTCCTCGCTGGAGACGACATTGCCGTCGGGGGCGAAACGGAAAATCCGCAGGTGGAAGGTATCCTCCGGCCGGGCCGTGGCGAAATCCACTTCGAAGGAAAGGCTGTTGCCCCAAGCGCCGATTTCCTTGGCGGTGAGCCTCAGGACGTCGGCGCCCGCTTCGTTCTTCAGCATGAGCGAAGCCTTTTGGCCGGTGCCGGCCTTGATCAGCCGGGTCACGTAGCAATCGGTGCCGCCGTTCAGGAAGAACAATCGCACCGCATGGGCCAACTCGCTTTCGGGAAGCGGTCGCCCGAACTTGCGCTCGAAATCGGCATAAGACAGGAGGCGAATCGCCTGCCCCACCGGCCCCTCGGAGGCGCGGCCGAAAAAGGCGGCGATGGAGGTGGCCACGCCGGTGATGGTGTGGACCCCGCTGGAAACCTCCTGAATATAGACCCCGGGATAGCTGACTTGGACCATTTGCCCGCCCTTTCACGCGCGATTGCGCTTAGTGCCCGCTTGGACCTTCCAGCCCCGATCGCGGGCCGTTGTCGGAACGCGGGGCTTTTTCTTTAGATATATCCATTCGTAAACAGGTAACCTAAAATACGGCCGGAGATCGGATGACCCCATCGGGTCGAAATATAACCCGGGAGAATCGAGACAAAGCCTGGGAAAATCGAGGTCAAGCGGAAAAACATTCCGATTTGAAAATTCCGTTCTAATTTCAACTATTTTGTTTCGCCTATTTCTTTAATATTTATACTAACGATAAAAACGAAATATTTTGGCGCCTACCGGAAAAATTGATCCGGCAGGAATTCCCCGGATCCCGTTCGGATCGCGAGGTCGCTCCTTCCTTCGTGTAAATCCCGTCACAACAAATCGCATTGCGAGCATTTCGCATGATTTTCGCCGTCACCTTGACGGTAAGCGAGGATGGGGGAACGTTGATTTGCATACAGATCCGCTTCGCCGGGCACACGGATACAAAGCCCCGTGGGGAGGTTCGCGCGCCATCCGAAATCATTCCCAAAACATGATTTCGATTCGGGATTCCCAATACTTTTGCCTGTCCTGAAACAACGGGTCCCGCTCGAGCGTCAAAGGTTCGTCCGCGGGAAGGTTTCGTGAACCGATTCTTTCCGGGAACGGCCCATGGGGGAATGCGCCTCCCAGAGCCGGAACCTGCGCAAGAGAGAAATAAAAATGTCATTACAATCACACAGGATATTGTTGCTCTCCATTCCTTTGTTCTTGCTCGGATGCAACCAGGACGTGGTGAAACCGATAGCCGAACCGGCCGGGCCGACCGCCGCCAGGCTGGAAATCACTCCCACCCCGGGCGCGCCCTGGGTGGCGCGGCATGGCCTGACCGCCGCCGGGTACCAGTCGGAATTCAATTATTGGGTGGGCCGGGGTTACCGCCTCACCTATGTCAGCGGCTATGCGGTGGGGACGTCCGAGCGCTTCGCCGCCTTGTTTGAAAAGTCCGCCGGACCCGCCTGGAGCGCGCGCCACGGGATGACCGGCGCCCAATACCAGGCCGAATACAATACCCACGCCGCCAACGGCTATCGCCTGGTGCTCGTCAACGGGTATTCCGTGAACAACGTGGCCAAGTACGTGGCCATCTGGCAACTGAAAACCGGCCCCGCCCTGGCGGCCCGGCATGGCCTCACCAACGCGCAATACCAGACGGAGTTCAACAACCTGGCCAATGCCGGATATCGCCTGAAGCATGTCAGCGGCTATACCGTGAACAACCAGGATTTCTACGCCGCCATCTGGACGCAATCCACGGGACCGGCCTATGTGGCCCGGCACGCGATGACCTCCTCCCAGTACCAGGCGGAATTCAATACCCATGTCGCCAATGGCTTCCGCCTGGTGGACGTGAGCGGCTACAACGTGGGAGGAACCGATTATTACGCGGCCATCTGGGAGCAGGTTGGCGGCGTTCCCTGGGTGGCCCGGCACGGGCTGTCGTCTTCCCAATACCAGGCCGACGTCGACGATTTGCGCTACCAGGGATACCGGCCCGTACTGGTGAACGGCTTCGCCTCGGGAAGCGCGGAAAAGTACGCGGCCATCTGGGAGAACTTCGCCTTCTCGCAGGCCACCCTGAACACCATCGACAACCTCGTGAACGCCCAGATTTCCACTACCGTTGCCGGCAAGGCTCCCGCCATTTCGCTGGCCATCACCGACAAGGGGAGATTGGTGTTCGCCAAGGCCTACGGCAAAATGGACGTCGAGAATAACGTGGCGGCCACCACGGCCCATCGCTTCCGCATGGCGAGCGTTTCCAAGCCCATCACGGCCATCGCCCTGATGAAGCTGACCGAATTGAAGGGGGTGGACGGGGTGACCCCGATACTGGACCTGGAAAGCAAGGTTTTCGGCACGGGCGCCATCCTCGGGACCACCTATGGGACCTCGGACACCTACAGTACCCGCCTCAAGGACATCCGCGTGCGGCATCTGCTCAACCATTCCGCCGGCGGCTGGCCGAATAACGGCACGGACCCCATGTTCAATCTCGCCCATATCAACGACGATCACCGGGCCCTGATCGGCTGGGCCATCGACAACCTGGCCCTGACGAGCGACCCCGGCACTGCCTACGCCTATTCCAATTTCGGATATTGCGTGCTCGGGCGGGTGCTGGAGAAGGTGACCGGGCAGCCCTATGGCGCCTGGATCAAGTCGAATATCCTATCGCCCCTGGGAGCCGCGTCGATGGAAATCGGCGGGGACGAGGAGGCCGACCGGCTTCCCAACGAGGTGAAATACTATCCCAAGGCCGACGCCTACGGGACGACCATGGAGGTGAAGCGCATGGACGCCCACGGGGGCTGGGTGGCCACCCCGATCGACCTGGTCCGCCTGATGGTCAAGGTGGATGATTTCCCCACCAAGTCGGACATCTTGCAATCCGCGACCCTTACGAGCATGACCACGGTAGGCGTGGCCGGCTCGGGCTATGCCAAGGGTTGGGCGGTCAATTCGGTTCCCAACTGGTGGCATTCGGGCGGGATGCCCGGGACCTCCTCCGAGCTCGTGCGTCTCAACAGCCAGATCAACTGGGGGGTGGCCGCCAACAAATCCGGCGTCAACGTGGACGGCCTCATGTGGAGCATCGTGAACGCGGTGCCTGCCTGGCCGGCGCACGATTTGTTCTGAACATCCCTGCCCCGGGGGCTTTTCGAGAGGCCCCCGTTCGAGGATGGACGCCAAGAGCGATTGCTCCCGGGCGTCCCGAAAGGGGGAGTCATTTCCCCGTTACTGTCCAACGTCTGCCTGGAAGCCAAACGCAGGATCTCATTGGCCCGTTTGTCCGCTTGGTGCCGATGAAATATGCCTTCCCGTCTTGCGGATGCGGAGTCATGCAAAAAGGGCTTGATTTTTTACGGTACGATTTCCGATATGTTCAGTTGCCTTAGCTTTCGGATGCCTAAAGGACCATTGGCTATGGTGTCGACAGGCAGGGCAAATCGCATTACTTTATCCCAGTGTGGGACCTTATGTGGATTTTGCGCTTCGAATTATGCCTTTTCAGACCGATCCGAGAACCATTATTCTGGAGCCGTCCCGCAAGTTGTTGCAATGGTAATGCAGCCGTATTTTGCGTTTTTACGATGTTTCGAGTCCCTTAACCTAAAGGTTTCAACCATGCATGAGATACTCTACGGACTCCGGCGTTTCCGGATCATCGCCAATGCGATGTATGTGCTGGCAACGTTATTCCTCGCTTCCCAAGTCAGCGCACAAGGAATTAAAGTCGACCGCCAGACAATCCTCCACAACGGGAAGGTTCTCCGTGGCTTCCACGCTGTCTATCTGTCCACACCCCGCGATCAGGCAGAAATCGAGCAGACGCTCGACAAAATGCAGAATGACTTCGGTCTCAAGGGGTTCACCCTCGAGGTCAGTTGGTCCGTCGTTGAACCTTCGCGGGGTGAATTCTGGTTTCCACCCAAAACCGACGACATCCTCGCTGCCGCGAACCGGCGTGGCATGGTGGTAAACATATTGCTCTCCGGCCACAATACTCCCTCCTGGGTGTATAAACAGGGCATCGATGTCAGCAACAAATACGTGAATGACATTACCGGGCAGAAAGTGGATGCCAGCGGCCAATGGCTCAACTATTCTCCATCATCTCCTGCGGCTTTGGAATGGCTGGGCCTCTTCCAGAAGAAGGCGGTGGAGCACTACAAAACCAAGCCGGCAGTGATCAGCTTCAACGTCACCAACGAGACCACCTACGGCAAAGCAAACTGGATCGACTACTCTACCCATGCCCAATCGGCTTGGAACATCTGGCGGGCGGAGCGTTCCATGTCGCCGGCTACCATGCCGCTGTTCCCGGAGGAACCGTTTCGTCCCGACGATTGGCGAAATTGGATGCTCTTCCGTCAGGATAATCTCAATAAATTTTTCAACACTACGTACAGGCAAGCCCGTTCCGGCCTGAGCGCCGGCGACTCTCACCTGGTTTTCCATCGTCATCAGTGGTATTCGGCAAGCGATGCCTTCTCGGATCGGCACGGGCTATACTGTCCCGTTCCACGCTGTAGCAGCGTAGAGTGGGGCGAAAATCCCACGCTCCAATTCCATCGGCAGCTATAGACAGGGGCGGGGATGCGAGAACTGACGGGGAGCGTAGGGTGGGAATGCTGACGGGATGAAAAGTTGGA
>DATENA010000132.1:0-53721 GCA_035275285.1 Fibrobacteria bacterium
GGGCCATCTTGGCCCGATCGTCAATCGCAAAACCTTCGACATAGCGCTGCTATGCCTCAGGTTTTGCTCAATCCGATCGGGCCAATCTGACCCCCATCTGGGGGCTCCTTTGCTCCATTTATTTCTTAACGGACCCTAAGCTGCGTTCCAGGGCGATTGTACGGGTTCGTCCCTGGCTATTGCCCCGGGCAGAGCCGAATCGGTGGACAATAACCGTACCCCTTTATAGCTTCTCTATCTTCTTGCAGGGAGTCCGCGGCGCGCCGATGCGCGCTTGAGCGGACATAACGAGGAATTCCGTTGAAATCGGAAGCGAGCTCGTCGCTGTAAGCGGTACGAAACCTCCAGGGGATGCGCGCAAGCGGATTCCCAGCCACTGGCCCATGCGCCGGGAAGGGGAGGGAGTAGGCTGGTGGGGAGGGACATCCTCCTCTTCCTGGACCCGCAAGCCAGAAGACTCACCTGTAAGATTTCCAGTGTGGCTTGTCGCCATGGAGTTTGCGTAAGCAAACTCCACGCTTCCTCGCCCACAAGATACTGGTTGGCCTTCGAAGCCGAGGTCAACGGGGCTGCAAGGATTCCTTGAATCCGATCCGTCTCCGTTTTCCCGGACAAATTCCCAGGCCATGGAGCTTCATTGGGGCGGAGGCCCCCAGGGAAAGGGAGTCATATGCCTAAAAAAATTCCAGTCACCATCGTCACCGGATTTCTTGGCGCCGGTAAAACCACGCTTTTGCAAAATCTCCTCCGCAATGCCGAAGGCCGGAGGATCGCCGTCGTCATCAATGAATTCGGCGAGATGGGGATTGATGGAGAGCTCCTGCGGGGATCCGGGTGCGACTGCCCGGATGAGGACATCATCGAACTCAGCAATGGCTGCGTCTGCTGCACGGTCCAGGAGGAATTCCTTCCCGCCATGCTGAAACTGATGGAGAGAAAAGAAAACCTCGACCATATCGTTATTGAGACTTCCGGCTTGGCCCTGCCCAAGCCCCTCCTCAAAGCCTTCAATTGGCCGGACCTCAAATCGCAAATCACCGTGGACGCCGTGGTCACCGTGGTGGATGCGGTGGGCATGGCGACCGGTGAAATTTGCGATCGGGAAAAAGTCAAAGCGCAGCGTGCAGCCGATGGGCCCCTGGATCATGAAACGCCGATCGAGGAATTGTTTGAGGATCAATTGAATTGCGCTGACCTGGTGGTTATGAGCAAAAAGGATTTGTTGCCTTTGGACGAATTCATGCAGGTCCGGGAACGGATCGGTAAGAGTCTGCGTCGGCCGGTAAAAATCATCGATGCTGATAAAGGAATGGTGCCCTTGGATATCCTTCTGGGAATTAAAGCCGCGGCCGAGTCGGACCTGGATTCCCGGCACTCCCACCACGAAGAGGATCACCCCGAAGGAACGGAACACGAACACGACGAGGAAGTGGATTCCATCGTCGTGAAGGTCGGATCCGTCGAAGACAAGGAGGGATTTCTCGCCGCCCTGAAGCAATTGGTCCTGGAGCACGAGATCTATCGTATCAAGGGCTTTTTGCACGTTCCGGGAAAGGCCATGCGCATGACCCTTCAGGGCGTGGGGGACCGGTTCGAAACCTACTTCGATAGGGCGTGGCGGCATCTGGAACCCCGACAGGGCGCTTTGGTTTTTATCGGAAGAAGCTTGAAGGGCGTCGACCTTGAAAGGAAATTGGCGGATAAGACGGCCGCGCTGTCATGCACCTGATTGCCGCCATTCCCGGGGGGTGGAACCCGAACGATGACGGCGTCATCAATATCGATCAAAGCTCCGGCGACGTGGTTTTCCTATCGGCTGCCGACACGGAACTCCATACCCTGAGCCTGGCGTACGCCGATCTCTCCTCGGATTGGCTTGCGTCCCGCCCCGGAGATGTCATTCTGCCCTCCCTGCGTTGTTGCAGTCTGCTCTATTTCAAAAAAGAGTTGACCGTCGACACCTACGTGGAAAACGTGATCGAAAAAGCGAAACTGGTGGTGCTGAGGCTCATCGGGGGATCGGGATATTATCCTCATTTATTCGAGTCGGTCCGCCTTGCCTGCCTCCATCATAAAATCCCGGCGCTTTTCCTTCCCGGGTATGGCTCGCCGGATCTGGAACTGATGAGTCAATCCACGGTAGAGTTGCCGCTCGTGGATTCAGCCTGGCGGTATTTCAAAGCGGGTGGGAAAGAGAACCTGTATCGCCTTCTCCGGTTCCTTTACCATCGGTTCTTAGGGATCGAATGGGAGTACGCGCCTCCATCTGCCCACCCGGATTTGTTCCTGTATCATCCCGCCCATGGCGTCCTCAACCAGGAACTGCAAGACACTTTGATTGATTCCGGTAGGCCAACCGCCGCTCTTCTGGCTTACCGCTCCCATTTTCTGGCGGACAATCTGGAGCCATTCATCGGCTTGTCCGAGCAACTCCGGATCAAAGGATTCAACGTCATCCTGGCTTTCGCCCAGACCTTGCGGGAGCCGCACATTCACGATGACCTCCACGACATGCTGACCCATGATGGCCGGAGGAAAATCAACGTGGTGGTCAATACCACCGGCTTCAGCATGAAGAATCTGGACGAGGAGCAAGAGGGCGGATTCCTGTTCTCGCGCCTGGATGTGCCGGTCATCCAAGCCGTTCCGGCCTCTTCCACCCGGGAAGTTTGGAAGGCCGGCTATTTCGGACTCAGCCCCACGGATACGGCCATGAACGTGGTTCTGCCCGAAGTGGATGGCCGGATTATCGCCCGGCCCGTCAGTTTCAAGCAACACATGGGAAAAGACGGACTCACGGACAGCGATCAGGTCCGTTATGAGGTCCATGAACCGGGTTGCCGGTTTGTCGCCGCATTTTCCGAACGATGGTCGAGGCTTCAGACCATGCCCAATGCGGAAAAATGCATCGCTCTGATCCTTCCCAATTATCCGAACCACGACGGCCGCTTGGCCAACGGAGTCGGGTTGGATACGCCCGCGAGTTGCGTGGGCGTTTTGAACGCTTTCCGGAATGCCGGTTATACCTTGACCGGTTCCATACCCGGGAGCAGCGCCGAATTGATGGATGCGCTTACGCAGGGGGTTACGAATGACCTTGATTTCAACGAGGGGCGCATCGGCCGGAACTTTTTAAGCCGGGAAGATTTCGACAAAGCGTATCAGGATTTTTCTCCGGGCCTCCGGGAGAAGGTCGAAAAGCAATGGGGACGGATTGAAGACTCGCCGCATTACCGACAACAAGGGTTTTCGATTCCCGGGTTTTTGCTGGGCCGGGTATTCGTCGGCGTCCAGCCCAGCCGCGGATACAATCTGGATCCCCAGGCCATTTACCACTCTCCCGATCTGCCGCCTACCTATGCCTACCTGGCTTTCTATTTCTGGATGCAAAACCAATTCAAGGCGGACGCCGTGATCCACCTCGGGAAACACGGCAACCTGGAATGGCTCCCCGGAAAAAGCCTCGCCTTGGATCCGGAATCCTGCTACCCCGCGGCCCTGCTGGGCCCGCTCCCGCACTTCTACCCTTTCATCGTGAACGACCCCGGCGAAGGAAGCCAGGCCAAACGGAGAAACCAGGCCATCATCCTCGATCACCTGATCCCGCCTCTGACCCGTGCCGAAACCTACGGGGACTTGAATCGCCTGGAGAACCTGATCGATGAATACTATGAAGCGGTCAACCTGGATCCCAAGCGCTGTCTTTTGCTCAGGAAAAAAATCGTGGAGCTGGCGGATCGAAACCATTTAAGGTCCGACCTGGGCGTAAGCGGCGATGACGTCAATGAACTGTTGGCCGGCTTGGACCGCTATCTTTGCGAAATCAAGGAGGCCCAAATCCGGGATGGCCTCCACATTTTCGGGAAAATGCCGGAAGGCGATCAACTGATTGATCTTTTGATCGCCTTGCACCGGGTACCCACTGGAAATGGCCTCGGGTTGACCCAGGCTCTGGCGATGGATTTCAATCTCGCATTCGATCCTTTGGCTTGCGATATGGGAGCGGCTTCCCGGATGGAAATAAGCGGGGTGAAATGCCGCACATTGGGAGATGCCGTCGAAGCTTTGGAAGCCGTCGCCAGAACCCATCTGGAGAAGAACCTGGCCGGTTCGGAAACCGTGGAAGATGCATCGGAGAGCTTTCCCCGCTTTTCGTCCCAGCTTCGAAAAATCATGGGCGATACGCTCCCTCGTCTCAAGGACACGGAAAAGGAGATCACCTGGTTGTTGCATGGCCTAAATGGCGGATACATCCCCTCCGGTCCGTCGGGCGCTCCTACCCGGGGCCGCCTGGATGTGCTTCCCACCGGCAGGAATTTCTATTCCGTGGACGTGCGCACCGTGCCCACGGAAGCGGCTTACCAATTGGGTTCCAAGAGCGCGGCCTTGCTCATCGAACGGCATCTTCAGGATAAGGGAGAGTATCCCAGGTCCATCGGATTGTCCGTATGGGGTACGTCCACCATGCGGACGGGAGGAGATGATCTCGCGCAGGCCCTCGCCCTCATGGGCGTAAAGCCTGTATGGCAAGGTCCCAATCGGCGGGTGATCGATTTCGAAGTCATTCCGCTTTTCCTGCTCAAGCGCCCCCGTGTGGACGTCACCCTGCGTATTTCCGGATTCTTCCGGGACGCTTTTCCGGACTCCATTTCCTTTTTCCATGCCGCCGTCAAGCGGGTGGCGGAACTGGATGAGCCATCGGACCAGAACCCGTTGCGGGAAAGCCACCTGAAGGAAAAAAGGCAGTGGATTGCGGCGGGCCTTCAGGAAGACGTTTCGGAGGAGAAAGCCCTGTACCGGATATTCGGGTCGAAGCCGGGGGCTTATGGAACCGGCTTGCAACAGGTGCTGGATGAAAAGAATTGGAAAACTTCCGGCGACTTGGCGGACGTCTACATCCATTGGAGCGGCTACGCCTATGGAGGAAACGGCGAGGGGAAATCCGCGCATGAGTCCTATCGCAACCGCCTGGGACGCATGGATGCGGTAATGCACAACCAAGACAACCGGGAACACGACATTCTCGATTCCGATGACTATTACCAATTCCAGGGTGGCATGGCCAATGCCGCCGGGGTGATCCGCGGGGAAATGCCCGCAGCGTATTTCGGGGACCATGCGCGCCCGGAAAACCCCAAGGTGAAAACCTTGAAGGAGGAGCTTCTGAAAGTTTTCCGATCCAGGGTCGTCAATCCGAAATGGATGGATGGAATGAAGCGCCACGGCTACAAAGGCGCCTTCGAAATGGCGGCGACCATGGACTATCTCTTCGCCTATGGCGCCACTACCGGTCTGGTGGAGGACTTCATGTACGAAGGGATTACCGCAGCCTATTTGATGGATCCGGACAATCGCGCATTCCTCCGGGAAAAAAATCCCTGGGCATTGAAGGATATGGCCGAAAGGATGTTGGAGGCCATCCAAAGGGGGCTGTGGAAAGCGCCCAAACCCGAAACGCGCCAAGGCCTCCAGGAATTGCTCCTCACAAGCGAGGGCGGCCTTGAAGCCAGAGGCTGAACAGGAATACCATGGAATACCGCGCCGAACAGAATCGTACCGGACAGGACCGCGAACAGAATGGGTTCCTATACCCGTTTACGGCCTTGGTGGGCCAGGAGAGATTGAGGACGGCCCTTTTGCTGAACCTGGTGAATCCTTCCCTCGGAGGGGTCCTTATCCGCGGGGAGAGAGGCACGGGGAAATCGACCTCGGTGCGTTCCCTGGCACAAGTCGCCCCTAGTGAACCGGCTACCGGCGGCCCCGCCCCAAGCGGCCTGCGCGTGGTGGAGCTTCCGGTCAGCGCCACTGAGGATCGCGTGGTGGGCGGCATGGATTTGGAAAAGGCGTTGCAGGCGGGCGAAAGACAATTCCAGCCGGGGATACTGGCGCAGGCCCATGGCCAGATCCTCTATGTGGACGAAATCAATCTCCTGGACGATCAACTGGTGGATATTCTTCTCGACGTCAGCGCGATGGGGGTTAATTACGTGGAGCGGGAAGGCGTTTCCCATTCCCATCCCTCCCGGTTCATTCTGGTGGGGACCATGAACCCCGAGGAGGGGGAACTCAGGCCGCAATTGTCGGATCGGTTCGCCTTGGCGGTGGAGGTAAAAGGGGAGCATGAGCGGGAAAACCGGATTGAAATCCTGAAACGACGCTTGGCCTTCGAGGAAAACCCGGAGGCCTTTTGCCGGCACTATCAATCCGAAGAAGCAAACCTGACGGCGCGAATCCAGAAGGCGCGGGATTTTCTGCCGAGGGTGAAGAATAACGGAACCTTTTTGGAAATGGCCGCTGAATTGTCCATCCACATGAAGTCCGATGGGCACAGGGCGGATATCGCCTTGGTAAAAACCGGCCTTGCGTTGGCGGCCTTGGATTCCCGCCCGGAACCCGGAATCGATCACTTGGCCCGGGCCGCTGAAATGGTTTTCCCGCATCGCTTGACGGGATCTCCTTTTACGGAAGTTTCCCGACTGGCCGGTGCATTGAGGCAATGGCTGGATAAGAAGGCATAACCCGTCATGTTTCCCTTTTCGGCGGTTGTGGGTCAGGAGAAGGCGCAAAAAGCCCTGTGCCTGAATCTGATATCGCCAGGCATCGGCGGCGCTCTGCTGATGGGGTCCAAGGGCACGGCCAAATCCACTCTGGTAAGATCGCTGGCCCGGCTTCTTCCTGAAGCCCGGATCTTCAACGTTCCCGTCGGCATTACCGAAGACCACCTTCTGGGCGGGTTGGATTGGCATGCGGCGATAAAAACCGGTCGAACGGTTTTTTCACCCGGACTTCTGGCCGAAGCCCATGGCCATATTCTCTACCTGGATGAAGTGAATCTCTTGGACGAGCGATTGGTTCATGCCGTGCTCGATGCGGCGGAATGCGGCGAGGTCCGATTCGAAAGGGATGGGCTTTCCCTGGGATATCCTTGCTTTTTTTCCTTGGTCGCGTCCATGAATCCGGAAGAGGGCGACCTGAGTCCGCATCTTCTCGACCGCTTCGGCCTATGCGTGGATATGGGCGCCGTGGAAGACCCCGCCCAAAGGACGGAGATTCTCAGGAGGCGCTTGCCCTTCGAAAAGGACCCCATGCTTTTTCTCCAGGAATGGCGGAAAAAGGAGAACTCCCTGGCCATTCGAATCCGCGAATCGCAAGCCAGGATGTCCCAGGTCCGATTCCCCGCCGAATTGCTTGGCGTTGCGGTCGGCTTGTCTTCTGCCAAGGGATGCGCGGGTCACCGCGGCGAAATCGCATTGTGCCGGGCAGCCAAAGCTTTGGCGGCCTGGTATGGACGCTCCGGCGTGACCGAGCGCCATATTCGGGAAATCGCGGCTTTTGCCCTGGACCATCGCGCCTCCGACCTTCCCAAGGACGCGCCACCGGAGGCACCGGCCGTGTCAAAATCGGATTCGGATCCCGGGTCAGAAGGGTTAAAGGGAGCAAAGAGAAGCCGGGCCGATGCAACGGACCCCTTGGAACGGGATGTCGCCGCGGCTTCAAAACAAGATTCCGTTGTCTCCTCCCGAACCCCGGGGGAGGAAATCCAGTTCGGCATTTCGGAAGGTTATTCCGCCCCGGAAACGGCGAATAGCCCTTTCGATCGCGAGAAATCGGGCGCAAAAAGCGGAAGACGACATCGAACCCGATCAGTCCTTGGAAGGGGAAGAGCTTCCGGCCATCGCCGGCCCGTCGGCAAACCCCGGAGTATTTCCTGGGATGCCACCTTGAAGCAAGCATTGCCCCGGCAGGCCGGAAGGCGAAAGGGTAACCTCTGTGTTTCCATTCGTTGCGAGGACATCCGGGAAAACAGGCGCAAGGGGAAAACCGGTCGCATCCTTCTCTTTCTGGTCGACGCCAGCGGTTCCATGGGGGCGCATCGCCGCATGGCCGCGGCCAAAGGATGCATACTTGCCGCTTTGAAAGACGCTTATCTTCGGCGGGACCGGGTTGCCCTGATGGTCTTCCGGCGGAGAGAAACCCGTTTGCTGCTCCCTCTTGCCAAAAGCCCGGATTTGGCCGAGCGCCTTCTCCGGGAAATCCCGACCGGCGGCGAGACCCCTTTGGCCCTTGGCATAGGCAATGCCCTGGATTTTTGCCGCAAAATAAAGGCGCGTGAATCCGCGACGCCGATTCACGTGCTCCTTTTTTCGGATGGACGAGCCAATGTTTCCACGACGGGAAGGAATCCGATCGAGGAAACATTGGATATCTGCAAGACCGCGGCGAAGGAAAACCTATCCTTCACCGTAGTCGATACGGAAACGGGATTTGTTCGGCTGGAGATGGCGCTGAAAATCGCGGACCATTTGAAGGCCTCTTATCGCCGCCTTGAGGATCTGCGCGAGAATAACACCAACTCGCGGATTATCCCTCCCAAGTAGGGGCTTCGGCTGGCGCGCAACCTGTTCGATCCTTTTTGAATTCCTGCTCTCGGATCGACGCGATCCAATGTGCCGGCATTTCGGGGCAACTGCGGAAATGCAGGTGGACGTAGCTGGCCAAGGTATTGGCGATGCCGTAACCTTCGTTTTCCCAGGCCTGGTTTCGGTTGTCCTTGATGCCATAATACGTGGTTATGGAGCCCTCCGGATTCCTCGCTTCAGAGTAATGGAATTCATGGCCTCGGGCCTTCCACCCCTCTCTTCCCAAGAAGCAGCTTTTTTTCAATTCGATTTCCCGATAGCCCAGCCGGGCTCGTTGCTTTTTCATGGCCGTCTCCAGGGGAAGCACCCCGCACATAGGGTGAATGCGGCCGTCCAGTCCGTGAATCTGTTGCGACAAATACATCAAACCGCCGCATTCGGCATAAATAAAGCCGCCCTTTTGGGAAAAGGCTTTTATCGCTTCAAGCAAGGCGACGTTGCCGGAAAGTGTTTCGGCATGCAATTCCGGGTATCCGCCTCCGAGATACAAGGCGTCCACCCCGGAAGGCAAGGCCGGGTCCGATAGGGGGCTGAAGAAAACCAGGTCCGCTCCCGATTCACGCAAGAGAGCGAAGTTGTCCCGATAATAAAAACAAAAGGCGCGATCACAGGCCACGGCGATGCGTGCAGTTTTTTTCTTACCTACGGGCGTCGGGCTTGCGTTCGATAAACCCGTTTCTCCAACGGACGGAAACAGTGTAAACGATTGCTCCCTGCCGCGATGGACCGGAATTTCCGAGTCACACAAATCCAGAAGGCGGGACATATCCACATGTTTCCGGAACGACTCTCCCAGGGATTGCAGTTGCCCTTGGCTTATGGGCGCTTCCTCCGCAACCGTCAATCCCAGGTGGCGATGCGGCAATTCAAACCCGGGGTCACGAGGAAGGTATCCCAGGGCATCCATTCCGGAGACGGCTTCGCGAAGCCTTTGGTAATGGCTCGGCGAGCCCACCCGGTTGAAGAGAATGCCTGCAATCCGCAAGCCGGGAAAATGCCTGCGCGCATACTCTTGGAATCCCATCACCACGGCGGCGGCGCTTTCGGCCAGCCCGAACGCATCCACGATCAGAAGAACCGGCAGGCTCAAGAATTCCGCTAATCCGGCCGAGCTGTTTTTGCCGTCAAAGAGTCCCATCACTCCTTCTACCATGGCGAAGTCGGCGTTTTCCATCTCCTGGCAAAAAATATCCCGGACCCCTTTTGAGCCGCACATCCACAGGTCCAGATTGCTGGAAGGGACGCCCGTAACCAAACCATGAAGGCCTGCATCGATGAAGTCGGGACCGGCCTTGAACCCTCGGACCCGCAGGCCCATGCTCTGCGAGGCCGCAAGCAAGCCCAAAGCCATGGTGGTCTTCCCGCAGCCGCTATGGGTTCCGGCCAACAATATGCCCTTCATATCCCTAACTGCGCTGAAACGGGTTCAGGCATTTTCCGCAAATTGTTGCCGCTTCCATTCCCACAAGATAGGCATTAGACAAAACCCACGGTCCTATATACTTTCAGCATTCTCTTGCAGGGAGCCGTCGGTCCGCTAATCGCAGACCCCCGGCATAACGAGGAATTCCGTTGAAATCGGAAGCGAGCTCGTCGCTGTAAGCGGTACGAAACCTCCAGGGACCTTTCCAACGGAATAAAAACCGGCGGAAAGAAAGCCCAGCCACTGGTCTTATGACCGGGAAGGGGAGGGAGTAGGATGAAGGAAACGGAAAAAACGTTTCTTTCGAGACCCGCAAGCCAGAAGACTCACCTGTAAGATTTCCAGTGTGGCTTGTCGCTATGGAGTTTGCGTAAGCAAACTCCACGCTTCCTCGCCCACAAGATACCGGTTGGCCTCCGAAGCAGGGGCCAACGGAGTTGCACAGGCATTCTACCCTGTCCATCTGCCGTTCCCCCTGCAAAAAATTCGAAGGCATGCACATAAACGGGAGGTAACCGGCGAGAACCCGGATATCTCCGCATTAAAGGAAGAGATTTTTTCCATGCCTGTTTCGCACGCGCTCCTGGGAGCCATTCGTAGGCCTTTTGCCCTTGTTTTTCCTCTGCTTGTCCCCGTATTTGCCCAATCCGCCTTCGCGCGGGCCCTGCCTCCGGACAGCACGTTGGAGCTTGGCGAAAAGAATGTGCAGGTGACGCGCCTGAAAAAAACAACGGACGAACTTCCTCAGAAAATCGAGGTGATCTCGAATCGGGACATCTCTTTGACCGTTGCCGATGATTTGCTCGATCAGCTTAAGAAATCATCCTCCATTGATGTCGTCCAATATCCCGGCCTGCTCTCGGGCGTTGGCGTCAGGGGATTCAGGCCCCAGTCAGGCGGGCTAAACCAACGGACGTTATTGCTTCTCGATGGCCGGCCTGCCGGGGCCACGAACTACGCCACCATCGACCTCATCCCCGTGGATCGGATTGAAATTCTCAAGGGGCCGTTTTCCGCCTTGTACGGTCCCCAGGCCATGGGCGGCGTGGTCAACGTCGTTCCCAGGCGCTCCTACGGCAAAATCCGGAATGAGGCCAGGCTGGGAGCCGGAAGTTTCGGGCGCATGCAAGGAACGTTCATTTCGGGCGGCAGCCTCACCGAAAAGCTGAATTACGATCTGGCCGTTCACGGGCTGGCCCAGACCCGCGACTATCGCATCGGCCGGGAGCACTCCTTGAAAAACATCGGGTTCGTCGAAGATGAGCGTCCCACTCTGTTGCCCAAGGGGTCTTCCGGAGAAAAGGTCAACGACCTCGGCGATGGCAAGATCCGCCCCTCCACCCGGTATGAACAACAGGCGGCCGCCTTTCGGCTGGGATTCGACATCAATGAAAGGTGGACCTTGGAAAGCCATATCAACCTTTACGACGCCCCCAATGCCGAAAATCCCGGGGACATCTACTACGGAATCACCCAACCGGGCCTGAAGAGCCTGGAACGCTACGATGGGGACGCCAGCCTCCGAGGCGCAATGGGGATGCACGACTTCACCCTGCAAACCTACGCGGCGCGGGAGTACTCGGAACACTTCAGCGTCAAGGACGATTTCAAAAGCTTCGAAAGCTCGCTCGACTTCTCCGGCGTGACCCTACGGGACGACGTCGCATGGAATGCACATTCGCTGACCGCGGGCGTGGATTACCAGACCAAGAGCACCGAGAGCCTTTCCTGGAAAAGCGCCGGCACCCGGAATATTCCCACCCGCCCCGATTACCGGATCTCCAACGCATCTATTTATGCCCAATCCCATCTCGGTTTCATGAAGGAGCGCCTTATCGGCACTTTAGGGACCCGTTATGACCGGGTTATTTTCGACGTGCTGAAGACGGATCTGTTGACCACCTACCATCCCGGCACCGGAGAGTATGATGTTTTTTCCTCCAGCGCCGGACTCTTGTACCGCTTCGATAACGGATTGCGGCTTCGGAGCGCGGTCGGTCAAGGTTTTGTCACCCCTGACGCCTACCAAGTGGCCGGTTATGCGGAGACATTCAAGGGAACGGGTAGGGTAGCCGTTACCACCGGAAACGCCGGGCTTAAACCCGAACGCAACGTGACTTTGGACGGGGGCATCGGTTTTGAGAAACCGGCCATGGGCCTATCCATGGATTTGACTTATTTCCATACGGAAGTCCAGGATCGCATTTCAGCAAGGACGGTGAGCAGGCCCGCCCTTCCCCTGGAAATCATCGATGGGGATACGGTGGCTTCCAGAACCAGCTTCGTGAACGCCGATGCGTCGCATATGCGTGGGATTGAAATGCGGATGTCCTTCGATGCCGGAGTTCCACTCCAATGGAACAGGTCTTTGCGCCTTTACGTGAACTCCACGCGCATGCTCGAGGCGGAGGATGAAACGATCACTCCTTCCAGGGACGGGCTTCGGGACAGCATCAAGACCACCATCGGCATCAAGAACGTCGGAGAAGTGAACACCACCTTTGGAATCGAATACGATGACCGCACTACCCTGGCAACCCGGTTCTCGGGCCGCTACATCGGAAAAAGGACGGATACGGAATTCAATGACCCGCGCTTCCCGGATATTGAATACCCCCGATTTCTCCTCTTCGATGCGACGGCGATTTTCCGCATGGGAGCGCTCACCACCGCAACCCTGTCCGTGGCCAATCTGCTGGACGAGAACTACTACGAAAAGCGGGGGTACAACATGCCGGGAAGAAACTTCCGGATGGATCTCGCGCGGAAATTTTGAGGGACCCGAGGTTGTTCTTGAAAAAGTCGCCTATTCGGAAATCAATCGGAATCGCGCTGGCCTCGGCTTTGTCCGCCGGCGTCGCGGCCGTGGTTTATTTGCGGGCCGGCGCACCGAAGGGAATCCACGCCGTTTCCCAGGACCGATCGGATCCGGCTAAGGACCATTTTCCGGACAAGGCCCGGGTCAGATATGCCAAGGGATTTTCAATCCGGTATTCCAAAACCCACAAGGTCGTGGACGTCTTCAATCCCTTCAGCGCCTCTCCCGATACCATGCGGTATGTCTTGGTTCCAAGAGGGAAACCCGTCCCTCCGGGATTCGAAAAAGCCATGAAGGTTGAAATTCCCGTTCGCACCTTGGCATGCCTGTCGACTACGCATGTCGGTCTTACCGATTTTCTGGGGATCAACGACCGCATCATCGCCATGTCCGATACGGGCAGGGTTCTCAACCAGGATGTTATCGCCCGGATACGGGCGGGAAAAATCACCGAAGTGGGCCGGGAACAGGGTTTGAATAGGGAATTGGTCCTCACTCTGGCCCCGGACATGCTCATGACCGTCGGTTTCCCCGGGAAGGAGATCGGTTCTTTCCAGGCTCTGACGGAAAGCGGAATCGCCGTGGTAACCAATTCCGAATGGATGGAGACGTCGCTTTTGGGAAGGATGGAATGGGTCAAGCTGCTCGCGGCATTCGTAGATGGGGAGGGGCTGGCCGAGCGGAAATTCGACTCGATCGAAGCGAAATACGAAGAGGTCAGAAGGATTGCCGCCGGTGCGGAGAAAAAACCGAAGGTGATTGGAGGGATATGCCGCAAAGGGGTATGGACGGTTCCGGGGGGAAGGAGCTATGTGGCCGCGCTCCTTAGGGACGCCGGGGCTGATTATCCCTTCGCTGGGGATACCAGCACCGGCAGCCGGAACCTTGGCTTCGAAACCGTTTATAGGGAAGGCCTGGAGGCGGAGTTTTGGCTTAATGCGGGATGGGCGAAATCCTTGAAGGACATCTCCGATGAAGACAAGCGGTACGCGGATTTCAAATGTTTCAAGGCAAAGCGGGTATTCAGCAATACCAAGCGCATGGGCGCGAACGGTTCAAACGATTATTGGGAGTCCGGCTTGGTCAATCCGCATTTGATCCTGCTGGACTTGGTGAGAGTCCTGCATCCGGAACTGCTGCCTCATCATGAGTTGTTTTACACGAGGATGTTGGAGTAACGCAATGGATACCCTGACCCGCGAAGAGATTCCGCCCAAGCCGTCCCGGCAATCCAGGTCGCCTGTCATGCCCGGCCTGGGCCTGTCCGGCGGCGCCTGGTTTGCCGGATTGGTTCTGCTGGCCTTCGTCCTCTTCATCCTCGACATTGCGGTAGGGCCGGTGCACATTCCCGTCAAGGATATCCTAAGGGTCATCTTCGGAATGGAGGTCGATTCGGTCGGGGCCGCCAATATTATCGGGAAAATCCGGATACCCAAGGCCCTGACGGCCGTTCTGGCAGGCTCCGCGCTCGCCTCGAGCGGACTTCTCATGCAAACCCTGTTCCGGAATCCCCTTGCAGGCCCGGATGTCCTGGGAATCACTTCCGGCGCAAGCCTGGGCGTCTCCTTGGTCATGCTGGCTTCCGGAACCATCCCCAGCATCCAATCGGTAAAGCAGACGGGGATTCTTGGAGGCTGGATCATCGTCGTCGCGGCGAGCCTCGGATCGGCCCTGGTGCTGCTACTCGTCCTGGCCATTTCGGTCAAAGTCCGGGACAACGCTTCCCTTATGATTATCGGCATTATGATGGGAACCCTGACCATCTCCATCGTGAGCCTGATGTTGTATCTGAGTTCCCCGGAACAGATTCAGGATTATCTGATGTGGACTTTCGGCAGCATCAGCGGCGTTACGGGAAGACATCTCCTGACCCTTTTCATCGTCGTAGCCATGGGTGTTTCGATCGCGCTGGCCGCATCGAAACCGCTGAACATGCTCCTGATCGGGGAGAACTACGCCCGTTCCCTGGGGTTGTCCGTCTTTCGCTCCCGGTTGCTCATTATCATCGCAACATGCCTTTTGTCGGGAGGCATTACCGCTTTCTGCGGCCCCATCGGCTTCATCGGCCTGGCCGTGCCGCACCTTTGCCGGGCCCTACTGCACACCTCGGATCATTTGCGCCTTATCCTGGCCTCCTGCGTGATGGGCGCCATCGTCGTCCTGGCTTGCGACATCATGTCCCAGCTTCCGGGCAGCCGCAGTTTGATGCCGCTCAATGTCATGACGGCCATCATCGGCGCTCCGGTCGTCATCTGGGTCATCGCGCGCGCGAAGCATCGGAAAAACCTTTTCTGACGGATAAAGCATGAGCCTGCTGGAAGCGAACAATCTAAGCATCGGATATCCCGCCAACGGCGGCCGGAAAATCATTGCAGAGGGGATTGGCTTCCGCCTCGAAGGCGGGGAATTCATCTGCCTGCTGGGGCCCAATGGCGCCGGAAAATCCACATTGCTTCGGACCTTGGCGGCGATTCAACCTCCGCTTGCCGGGTCAATCGCGATTTGCGGAGAGGATTCCCGGACGTTGACTCCCGGCAAGAAGGCAAGGAGCCTGGGACTTGTTCTCACCGAGCGCCTGGAGATGGGCAATCTTACCGTGCGGGAATTGGTGGCGCTGGGTCGCGCACCCTATACCGGCTGGCTGGGAAGGCTTTCGGAAGACGATGAAGGAAAGGTTTCCCGGGCGCTGAATGCGGCGGGAAGCGCGCCCCTTGCGGGCCGCAAGGTCGCCGAGCTGTCGGATGGAGAACGGCAAAAGGCGATGATTGCCAGGGTCCTGGCCCAGGAAACGCCCGTGATCATCCTTGATGAGCCGACCGCCCACCTGGACCTTCCCAACCGCGTCGGCATCATGCGGCTCTTGAAGAACCTGGCCCGGGAAACCCGCAAGGTCATACTGCTTTCCACCCATGAATTGGATTTGGCCCTGCAAGCCGCGGATCAGATCTGGCTCATGGAACCGGAAGGTGAAATGAAAATCGGAGCCCCTGAAGATTTGGTCTTGGATGGGACTTTTGCCGCCTGCTTCGGAAAGAGCGGGTTCATTTTCGATATATCGACGGGCGCTTTCAGGTTCAAAGAACCTGAGGGTGATGCCGTCGAACTGATCGGTTCAGGGCCTTCCGCTTTCTGGACCCGTCGCGCCTTGGAACGCAATGGTTTCCAGGTCGGCAAATCATTCGATGCCAACAGGCGGGTGCGGATCGTCGAAAAAACCTCCGGTTCCCGTCAATGGCAGTGTGAAGCGAACGGCATTCCCAGTCAACATGGATCGGTCGAAAGCCTGATACGGGCCTTGCAGCCGGACAACGCTTGGTACCGGGAAATGAATGCGGAAAAAGCGAGAGGGTGATGCGGGAGCGCATCATGGAAGGCCGCACCGTGGATGCATGGCTCCTGGATGCAGGGGGTGGACGAATCGGTGGAAACGATTCCACCCGTGGTATCGATGAAGCGGATAAAAAAGTTGCCCAAGTCCAATTAATCTTCAAGAAAGGACCTATCATGGCCATTAACATTACCCGGGTCTATACCCGGGCCGGAGATCAGGGGGATACCTCCCTTGTTGGAAGAGTCCGCATTTCCAAGGGTTCCCAGAAGCTTTCGTCCTACGGGAGCATCGATGAACTGAACACCTTTGTGGGCATGGCCAGAACCATCCTCATTTCGGATTTGGGCGGCCTGCCCCCCGAACAGCGGACCGCGATGAATGATTTGCTCCTGCGCATCCAGAACGAGCTTTTCGACGTGGGGAGCATTCTGGCCACGCCCGCCGGCAAAGAGTATGACGGCATGCCGGTCATTATTCCCGATCAGGTGTCGGCGTTGGAGACTCTAATGGATACCTTCCAGGAAGATCTTGAACCGCTTCCATCCTTCACCCTGCCGGGCGGGTCATTCGCAAACGCCTCCTTGCACCAATGCCGCTCCGTTTGCAGGCGGGCCGAGAGGGAAATGGTCCGGCTTTCCAAGGAGGAAGAACTTCCTCCCGATATCCTTAAATACGTGAACAGGTTGGGCGATCTATTCTTCGTCATGTCTCGTTATGTTGCCAAGGTCGCCGGGGTTCCGGAAACCCTCTGGGAAACCGGCCTCCGCAAACGCAAGCCAGGCAAGCTCTAATCCGCACTCCCCCTGAGGACGGAGGTGCAATTCCTAATCTCGTGGCATGGTCCCGCCAGATTCACGCCCCCTTTGCTTTCCGGAGCAGGCTTCGCGTCAACCTTCGCAATTCGCAGGCTGCGTGGCCGATTGATTCCGGATCGTTTTTCCCAGCTCAATTTCCGCTCCTTTCAGGTCCCGCTTCCCCGGCTCTCTCGTTCCCTGTTTCCCGGGCCGGGATGCTCAAATCCTCTTTCGGGGCTAAATGTGGGCAACAAAGGCTTTTACCTGGGAAATCAATGGAATCGGCCGGCTAGGGAAAGTTCTGAAACCGTCCCGCCATCCCGACCATTTCGCAGACCCCCCCTCTCCTGCAATTCTTTCCCTGAGCCTGATTTTCGAGCCCGCCTTAGATTAATGCCGGGGAGGTAAGTATGGGCGCCGGACGATCCGCTTCGACTTGGTCGGGAAGTACCCTGATGCTGCAGGCTCTGCTTGCCGTGGCCGCGACCTGCGCCGGACGGGCGCATGGCATGTCCTACTTCGAAAACTTCACCGCCCCGGGCGAGCCGGTGGGACCATCCGGAACCTATTGGCACTTCACCGACGATATCCGTCCCGTTCCCAAGGGCTGGAATGATCTCATGAGCGGAGACGGATACGCCCGGCTTACCGTCGACGCCGACTTGGGCAACGACAAGGATGCGACCTATCCCTTTCAAACCGTAAGCATGGGCCCGGTGGGGCCCGGCCACCTCTTGGAGATGTATGCCGAGGGCGTGGCCGTGCCTGGATTGGGCGGTTTCGTATTCACCTATAATGAAACCGGTGGCGTGGACGAAATCGATATCGAAATCGTTCCCGACGACCATGCCCGCAATGCGATCCGGCACGACATCCTGCCGCCCGCCGGATGGACCGATGCCCGGTTCAATGCCTGGGGCAGCTCCGATCCCGTTTCCCTATTGCCCGAAACCTCGCACAAGCAGCCGGTCAAGGGGAAAGAGGGTACGCCCATATCCCTGATCGACAGTTGCTTCCACGTCTATTCCATCCGTTGGCTGCATGTTCCCGGCGGCGATGGCCGATCGGGCCGGGTCGATTTTTTTATCGACGGCGTGCCTCAACGGAGGATCACGAGACCCGTCCCGGATGGGCCGTCCGACGTGATCCTGGGTTTCCGCAGGATGTCCTGGACCGGGCCCCTCTCTTGGCAAGGCACCCGGACCATGCGGATCGATTGGCTGAATATCAAGCCCGCGAGCGAGTCCTCGCCCACGGCGGTTGCGGACGAATTCGCGATCCCGATGAACGGTACGCTCCAGGTCCGGGCCCCGGGGGTGCTTTCCAACGACAGCGGATCGGGTCTGGAGGCCTTATTGATCGACTCGGCGCGGCACGGCCGGGTTACTCTGCATCGCGACGGGTCGCTGGACTATGCGCCGGTGCCCGGTTTTTCCGGAACGGACCGGATGATTTATCGGACCACGGGTCCGGACGGTGAAAGCAATCATGCCGTGGTTTCCGTCCGCATTGCGAATGCGGTCGGCAATCGCAAGCCTTCGGCGCACCGCGCCGTTCCACCGGCCGCGAAGGTTTATGATATCAAAGGCGCCTTGATTCGGGATTTCCCGGAAGGCCTGCCGATCATCGCCCCCGGGAGGAAGCCTCCAAATCCCTCCCTGGGATCCGGAGAGCAATCCCGGCGTTTTTGAGCCGGGTCCTGGCCCATTCTCCGTATCGGGAGGTTCACTCGATGCCGATGTACTCGAAACCGGCCTTCACCACCGCGTCTCCGGTAGAGTACTCGTTGCACATATAATAACCGTCGGTGACGTCGCCGGCGGCGTCGAACTCCAGGGTCCCTGAAGCTCCGTCATAATCGACGGACCCGCCTTGCTTGAGCAGGTCGAGGGCTTTCTGGAATTCCCCCGGATAGACCTTGGTGGCCCCCGTGGCTCCCGTGCCCGACAGGGCGGGGAGGGCGGCGGCCACGTCTGCGCCGCGGGTCGAGGAGGCCTTGGCCATGGCCAATCCCAGCAGGTACAGCGCATCATAGGCGGTGGGATAGCCCGGGTTGGAAAATCCGGTATGCGCCTGGAAGTTCTTGGAAAAAGTCTGGAACGGCTTGCCGCGCTCATCGGACTTCACCGTGACGGAGAAGAATTTGGAGTACCAGGCGACGTCCCAATTCCTGATTTGCTCCATTGCATTGCCGTCGCAACCCAGGAGGATGGGGAGTTTTTCCGCCCCGGTCTTGGCCAGGATGTGCTTGGCGACGGAGATGGGCTCGGTGTCGAAGCTCACCAGGTAAACCAGGTCGACGGGAGTCTCCAGGAGGGTGTCCACCATGCGCTTGGCCATCCCGTCGAATCCGGCTCCCGAAGCCGAATCGTCGGAGTAGTGCACTTCCTTGGCTATGGTTCCGCCCTGGGCGGCGAAGTGGGTCTTGAACTCCTTGGCCAGGCCCGCGCCGTAGGCATTGTCCCGATAAAGGATGGCGGCCTTGGAGGCGCCGAAAGTCTTCTTGGCCAAGGTGGCCGCGACCTTGCCCTGGAATTTGTCGGAGACGACTGTGCGCCATACCAGGTCCTGATCTTCCAAGTAGGAGATGGCCGTGGAGGTGGAGCCGGAAGTGATGAGAGGGATGCCCGCGCGGATGGCTTCCGAGGAAGCCACCAAGGTGGTGGCGGAGCTCTGGCCTCCCACGATGGCGTCCACCTTGGCGGTATCAATCAAGTAACGGGCCGCCAGGCGCGCGCTGGCCGTGTCCCGCTTGCTGTCGCCGGGAACCAGCTCCATCTTGCGTCCATTGATCCCGCCCGCCTCGTTGATCTCCTTGGCGGCCAGGACGAAGGTCCGGTAAAGCTCATCCTGGGTGCCCGCGGCTCCGCTCACCGTGAGGTTCATGAAAACGCCCACCTTGATGGCAGTGTCGCCATCGTCGGAGCCGCTATTGGAGGAGTTGTCGCAGGCGGCCAATAAGGCGATTGATAAGGCAGACGCGATCCCGGCCGGTCCATTGCGTTTTCCCATGATTGATCCCTTTGGGTAAGATTTCCCAGGGATCTTACACGTGGCGCCGCGGATCGGTCAAGGACAATCGGGCTTGTTTCCGCGGGAAAACGCCGTAGGGAGTGGTTAAATTTCAATCATTACAATCCATACATGGCAGTATGCCGGCTCGCGGGCCTGTTCCACGCTCTTTCCCAGGGGCTTCAAAAGCTTTGGAACCAGGTGAACGTGTACCGGCGGCCCAGATCGGGGATATCATAGTCCCGGAAGCCGGGATAGAACACTTCCGCCCCCAGTAAATTCCTTACCTTGAGCTGGAAGCGCGTCTCCCCGCCCGGGAGCCAGCGAAGCCGATCGGTAGCGATACCGGCATCGCAGAGGAAGGCGGGAGCCAGGCTGTAATTCTGGGGATTGAACCTGCGATCCAGGTTTCTCCGCACGTTCGGGATGCTGGCGATGCGTCCGCTGTTATAGTGGAAGCTGGCGCTGAGCTCGGCCCGGCGGGGGAACAGCCAGAAACCGCCCCCGCTCAGCATCCATTCGGGATACAGGCGCGCATCCCCGGAGTCGCTCATGGCTTTGCTGGTGCCCCGTTGCCAGCCTGCCCCCAAATAGAACTGGCCGCTCCCGATGCCCAGCGTCCCTTCCAGCTCCCCCCCCCAGGACGATAGGGATGAGCTGTTGTAATAGCGGCTCAGCAACTGCGGGTTGGCTAAGCCGTGCAGCCCGATATCCTCCACGGCAATCAGGTTCCGCACCGAGTTGCGGAACCCGTTTATCTGCAATTGCAGGTGTCCCCCCAGTTGGGTGAAAAGGGCCACCTCGTAGGCTTCGGCCTCTTCGGGTTTGAGCGCCGCGTTGCTGAGAACGCTTTGCTGGGGGGCGATGGGGTTGCTGAAAAGCTGGGCGGAGGCGGGGGCCTTGTAGGAAGTGGAATAAAGGAGCTTGAGATGGGTGGTCGGGTGGACTTGCGCGACCAGGGCCCCGCGGTAATTGAGGACGTCGCCGTAAATGTTGTGGCGGTCGTATCGCAATCCACCCGTGAGGTCGATGCGTTCGATGGGCCGGATGATCAGCTGGGCGTAGGCGCCGGTGTTCAGGAAGGTCCGGCGGCCCAAAGTGTCGCTGTTGACCGCCGCCACGCTGTCCCCGGCATAATGCTCGTAATAGGTCTGGAGCTTGTGGCCGTCGGCGCTCATGTCCCCGCCCGCGATCAGGCTGTGCTGGTATTCGGAGCCGAACATCCAGGTGAGATCGGCCACCGCATCGGCGGAGCGGTAGCCTACGTCCCGGGTGACGTACTCCACGAGGGGGGTGGTGACTTTCCAGCGCTCCTCTCCGGCGGGCTCGCCGCCCGCGAAGGTCCCCGAGACGTTCACGGAGACGTCCCCGGGCAGCTCTTTCTGGTAGCGGAGGCGGGCATAGGCATTGTCGACCGCCATGCGGGTTTCATGGGTCATGGGGTCGGCGTCCCAGAATTCCTGGTTGGCGTCGATGCGCTGGTAGCTGGCGTCGGCCGTGAACGCTCCCCAGTCGAAGTCGTGGTATTGGAGCTTGAGGTAGCCGCTCCGGGGGCGGGCCAGATCATTCTTCGAGGTTTCGCCGTAATAGGCCGGCGCCGGCACGGGGGGGTGCTCGATGGGCCGGACGCGGAGGCCCGAGCGATCCTGGTAACCCAGGGAGGCGCCCGCCAAAAGGCCCCAATCGCCGCGGGCGGCGGATACCGCGCCCGAAGCCGAGGCGCCGGGGTTGCCGCCGCTCCAGCCGGCATCCACGGAGGATTGCCAGCGGCGGGCATCCGAGGGGTCCTTGGTGATGATGTTGACCACCCCCAGGTAGGCGTTGGCGCCGTACAGGGCCGAGGCCGGGCTGCGGTTCACCTCGATTTTCTCGATCGCCTGCATGGGGATCAACTCGGGGCCCAGCCAGTTTTCCGTGGTGGGCCGGAAGCTCACCGGCTGGTAGTCGATCATGACCTTGATGATGCGCGAGCCGGCCTGCGCGCCGCTGTTGATGCCGCGCACGCCGAAGTTCAGGTTTCCGTGGTCGGTGATCAGATCGAAACCGGGGAGATCCTCGAGCGCCTCCCCCACGGAGAGATAGCCTCGCGCCTGGATCTGCTTGGCGGTGATCACGGAAATCACCGCCGGGCTTTCCCCCAGGCTTTGCGAAACCTTGGCGGCGGAGGAGATTTTCAATCCCATCAAATCGTTCAGGCTCAAATCCCCGGCCCGCAATTCCCCTTCGGATTCAGCCATGCCCGGTAACAGGGAGGTCAGGACAAGGATCAGGGTGAGGCGGCCGGAGTGCATGGAAGTAGGTGTTTTTCGGATTTTCTTCGCGGAGAACGGCCCGTGCCCCGCCATTACCCGATCATAGGAGCTGCTGCCTTCGGTTTCAATGACTATTTGCGGCGGACGCGAAGCTTTATGTCCGGCGGCGAGGGTCGGTTCCGGTAAATTTGCGGGTTAGTTAATTTATATTACACTATCCATGGTTTCGATTCTCAAGTGGCTGCTTTCCTTGGCGGTTTGCGCGGGCCTGGCGGCGGAGCCTCCGCTGCTGATCTGCCTGCCGGGAGGCCATCCCCCCTTGAAAATCGAGTCCGTCCTCAATCCCGCCATCTCGCCCTGGAAAGCCATGGCCTTTTCCCGGATGAGGGATTTGGAAGCCGCGCTTTCCACCTATCCGAAATCGCCCGTCATCACCTCGGCGGCCTATGCGCGCTATCTGCAGGGGTATGAGGTGCGGCTCAAGGGGAAAAAGGGCGGGGCGAAAACCAAGAAATACGTCCTGCTTGCCGCCAAAACCGGAATCGACAACGCCAACCTGGCGCGGCTCACGGTAGGGGTGCTGGATTTCCTGGGGCGTGAAAAGCTGCCGCCATTCGTGCATGAGGCTTTCAGCCTGGAGTTTTCCCAATTGAAACGCGTGGGCAAGCAGGAGGATCTGCTCAGCCTGCTGGGCATGGAGTCGGTGGACGCAATCGTGATCGAGGAGAACGATCTCGCCGATTTCGAGGCGCGCACCAAGCTGCCTCTTTCCGTGCTGCTGGTTTCCAAGTCCATGGACAGCTTTCCGGTCCTGGTCGTCCCCGGCCAGGAGCGGTACGAACAATTACAGTCCTCCCTGATGCAAAAGGAAAAGGAAGTGGGAAAAGTCTTGAAAATAGAAGGCTGGGAATGAGAATACCCCATTCACTTCTATCGATGCTCCTCCTGCTGTGGTGCCCTGCCGGAGCCGTGCGCCTGCTCGCCATCATGCCCATGTCCGACTCTTTCCAGGAGGCCGTGGAGGGGATGAAGTCGGACCTGGGCAAGGATTACCAGATAACGGCTTTCGACGTGCAGGGACCCAACCCGGCGGAAGCGTTGTTGCGGATCCATAAATCCACCGCGCCCGACGGACTGATCCTGATGGATTCCAAGGCCATCAACCTGGTGGAGGAATTGAAAGGGCGGGACAGCGCCTTGGCGAAAATCCCCAAGTTCGTGCTCATGACCCTCAAGGCCGAGCAGGCGGTGAAGGGACTGGAAAACGTGGCCGGCATCCGCTTCGAAGTGCCGGCGTACACCATTTTCACGAACCTCCAGGCCATCACCAGGAAGGATTTCAGGAAAATCGGGGTTTTCCACCGCCGGAGCTTTTCCGGGTTCGTGGAGGAATCGAAGCGGTTCCTGGCCAAGGAGAAGATGGAGCTGATTGGGCAATGCCTGGATTGCGGCAAGGCCGAGGTGATCTCCCAAGATGAAGTACTGGACAAGCTGAGGGCGGGCCTGGATGAAATGCGGAAGCAGAAGGTCGAGATCGTTTGGATGCTGGCGGATAACCTCATCGTGAATAGGGTCACCTTGAAGAGATTCTGGATGGGGCGGTTCAAGGAGTCGCGCCTGCCGCTGGTGGTTCCCCTGGCGAACATGGTCAGCCTGGAGTCGAATCTCGGCTTTTTCGCGGCCTTCCCGGATTACACCCAACTGGGCGCCCAGGCCGCCCAGCAGGTGATCCAGGTCTTCGAATCGAAAGAGGACGTTTCCCGGGTCGGGTTCGAGCCCCTGGTCAGTATCCAGATGACCGTGAACGCCGACATGGCCAGGAGGGCCGGCTGGGAGCTCAGGGAAGACAAGCTGTCCCAGGTAAAGACCGTTCTCCGGAAGGATTGAGCCGCGCTGCCCAAGTCCGCCGGGGCGTTTCCGGAAGGGTCCGCGCGGGGCGCTTCAATAGGTAAGGAACGGCTCCAGCTTTTCCTTGAGGCTTTCCCTGGTGAAAGGCTTGAGCACGCAATCGTCCGCCCCGGCCTGGATGGCTTCCAGGAGCTTGCCCTGCTTCGATTCCGACGTGACCACGATGACGGGAATGGACTTGCTTTCCGGATCGGATTTCAGCGTCTTCAAGGTCTCGAGCCCGGAGATGACGGGCATTTTCCAGTCCAGCAGGATCAAATCGAATTTGTCCTTGGCCACCATTTTCAAGGCCAGCAGTCCGTCCGTGGCCTCGAAGATATCCTCGAAGCCCAGCTCGGCCAGCATGGTCCGCTCCACCCTCAGCATGGTTGAGGAATCATCGACTATCAATATTCGCATCGCATCGCCTCGCTTCCTAAAGATCCGCCTGGGTTTCCGGCTTGCCGTCCTGCCCGTCCAGGCGCGCGCCTGGGACGGCGGGTTCGCCGGCGCCGGCCGGCCTTGCTCCCGCATGCATCCTCGTCCTGGGCACCCGGATGTGGAAATAGGTGCCTTTTCCCGGCTCCGATTCCAGCGCAATGGCGCCCTGCAGGGCTTCGACGTTCTTCAGCGCCGCATGCATGCCGGTCCCGCGCCCGGAAACCGAGGTGACCTGTTCGACGGTGGAAAACCCGGGCAGGAAAACCAAGCGCAGCTTGGCTTCGGGAGACAATTCCCGAACCGCTTCCGGGCGCAGCAGACCTCGGTCCACCGCTTTGCGCGCGATGAGGTCCGGATCCATCCCCCTTCCATCATCGCGAATGGTGATGTGCACGTTATCGCCGTCTTCGCGGTAGGTGAAGCGGATGCAGCCCTTGCCTTTGCCCAGCTTGCCGCGTTCCTCGGCGGATTCGATGCCGTGGTCCACGCAATTGCGGATGAGATGGGTGACGGCTTCATCCAGGCTTCCCAGGGGCTCGGGATGGATTTCCAGGGAGACGGGCTCCCACACGAAGACGGCCTCCTTGCCGAGCTTCTCCGCCAGCCTGGCCACCAGGTCCTTGTAGCGGCGGGTGAGCGTGGCCAGGGACTTGTATGGAAGCATGCGGCAGGCGGCGATGAGGCTCCGGCTCCCGTCGCCGGAATTCCCGCCCCGCAGCTTTTCGCACAGGTCCAGGATCTGGTTCACGCGGGACTCGGGCACCCTGAGAATGGCCTCGCCCTGATCCCCCGAAAGGATCCTTTGCTTCCGCAAGATGTGCTGGAGGGCGCCTTCGATGGCTTGCATGCGCTCCTCCAAGGCCGCCGGCAGCTCTTCCCGCGGCCTTTCCGGGGATTTCCGCAAGTCCTCGAGCGCGTCTTCGGCCCGGTGCGCGGCCAGGCTGAGCAGGTCGAATCCGTAGCTGCCCGCTCCCCCCTTCACCGTATGCAGGTCCCTGAACAGCTCCGCGATTTTCAGGGCGTACCGTCCGGCATCGGCCTCCTCCCGAAGGGCGGCGGCGGCCCGCTTCGCCCGGGCCAGGCGGGCCTGAGCGTCGGCGAGGAAGGCGCCCGTGGTCTCCGGCGGGTTGTTCACCAATCCGATGATGACCTTCACTTCGTTCTCGTGCCTGCGCCGCTCCTCCTCCATCAACGCCTCGATGCGCTGGCTTTCCGTGACGTCCATGGCCAGGACCATGATCTTGACAAGCTCCCCGTTCTTGTCGAGGATTTTCCGGTAGCCGAGCTTGATATGCTTGGCGCCCCCGCCTTTGTCGATGCGGATCTCCTGCACCGGCGCCAGCTTGGCGAGCTTGGTCCAGCGGCTCTTCTTATGGCGTTCCGCGACCACCTCGAGCCAGTCGCGGAAGGCCGCCTCGATCTCGTCGGAGATCCGGAACGCCTCCTTCAGGCCGCAGCGGGACACGTCGGCCACTTCCAGGATGGCATCGGCCTGCACCGAATGCTCCGGGTTGATCCTGCCGTCCAGGGACAGGGTGAAAAGCCCCTGTTCGATATTGTCCAGGATATCCTTGACCTGCCGCATTTTCTCGTCCACCAAATCCTGGAGGTGATCGGTGTATTGCCTCACCTTCATCCGCATGAATTCGAAAGCCTCGGCCAGGGTCCTGATTTCGTCGTCGCTTGCGGCCTTCACCTCGGAGGAATAATCGCCCCGGGCGATGTCCTGAGCCGAAGCCACCAGGGAGGCGATGGGGCCGGTGATGCGCAGGGCCTGCCGGCGGGCGGCCCAATAACCGCCCACCATCGCGGCCAGGGCCAGGGTGAACAGCACCGCGGCCGATTGCGCCCGGTGCTTTCCGGCCAGGGCCTTGGCCTCCAGCACCGCCTGGGAAATGGATTTCATGGAGATGCCGTAGCGGATGAAGCCGGCGATTTCGCCGTCGATTCTCACGGGCCCGGCGAATTCCAGCACCGCCTCGGGGCCCTCGGACCGGGCTTTGAAGGCGGGCGCGGCCAGGGAGGAGGCCCACAGGCTCATGGAGTCCTGGAGCGGCGCGTTCCCGGAGGGAGCGGTGTCGGCCGGCGCGGACGACGCGTAAGCCCAGGGCCGCCTTTCGGCGTCCATGTAGATGCCGTAGGCCATGTCCTTGCCGCTGGAGACGGTGGAGGCGACCAGGCCTTTGACGTCGACGATGGCGTTGTCGGCCGCCATGCTCCTCATGGCCAGGCTGTTGTTGATGACGAGGGTGAGCCCCCTGCCCTCCAGGCTTTCCTGGATGTCGCGCAGGGTCTTCCGGAGCTTGGAGTTCTCCTCGCTCACGTTCAGGATGGACACGACGGCGAGCATGGTGGCGAAAATGGCGATGATGATGATCATCGTGCTCTTGATGAGCTTATGCCTTATGCCCGTTTGCGCCGCCATCGTTCCCCTTCTTACCGGGATGCGGCCCATTGCGAAGGGGACGCAACGCGCAGGGGGATGAACATGCGTACGTCCGTGCCCCGTCCCGGGCTGTTGCGGATCTCCACCCTGCCGCCCAATTCGTTCACCACGTGGGCGACCGCGTCCATGCCCACTCCGCGTCCGGAGATCTCCGAAACCGCGCGCCGCGTGGAAAATCCGGGCTGGAAGACGAATTTCAGCAGCTCCTGGGGAGAGGCCAGAGCGGCCTCCGCAGCGCCCATCAGCCCTTTCTCGACCAGCCGTTGCCGCACCGAATCCATGTCTATTCCCCGTCCGTCGTCGCGGAACCGGATGAGCAGGTCGTCGCCGCACCGCTCCGCGGACAGGGAAAGCCGGCCCGCGGCGGGCTTGCCCGCGGCCAGCCGGTCGCGGGGATCCTCGATGCCATGATCGATGGCGTTGTTGATCAGATGGACGAAGGCCCGGCGCAGCTTGGCGAGCACCTCCGCAGCGACGCTCCCGTCCGGCGGGATTTGCAGGGCGAATTGCTTGCCGGCCCTGGCGGCGACGTTGCCCGCCATCCTCTCCAGGGGTTCCTTGAGCGAGGCGAGGCCGGTTTCGCCCAGGGACAGTATCCCCGCTCCCACGCGGCCCAACAGGGCGTCCAGGGCCGCCCGCGCGGGTCCCGCGGGCAGGGAGCGCCGCTCCTCCTCCACCAACGCGAACAAATCGCGGATCCGTCCCAAAGGCGCCTTGATCCCCGCGGCATCTCCCGCATCTCCGTCGCCGCCTCCCCGGCCGTTCAGCTTGAGGTACACGTCGCTTATCCTGTCGAGATAGCTTCCCATCTCGTCCACGTGCTCGGCCAGCTCCGGGAGCGTTCCGCCGGCGGCGGCGTGGATCTCCTCTTCCAGACGGTGGGCCATTTTTTGCAGGGAGGCGAACTTGTTCTGGTCCGCCAGGCCCTTGAGGGTATGAACCGCGCGGTCGAGGTCATCGGCCCTGCCCGGCCGTCCCATGTCCCCCCGGGCGAGGGCCGTAGCCTGGGCGAGCAGCTCGCGGCAGTCCTGGAGGAATTCCGCGACCACGTCATGGCCCAGGCTCAGGACGTTGGCCAGGATCTCGAGGTTCTCATCGTGTTGCTTGCGAAGCCGTTCCATTTTCCTTTGCAGCCGGTTGGTTTCCGTCACGTCGTGGACGACTACCATGTATTTGGCCAGCGACTTCCCGTATTCGGAGGCGATGGGGATCCAATCCAGGCGCAAATCCTTGCCCGAGGCGAGGGTCAGGGTCTGGAGGGGGCATAGCTTGTCGATGACGGATCGCTTGGTTACCCCGTACTTTTCGAAGGCGAAGCCCAGCCAGGCCCGGAAATCGTCGGCGAGGGGAATGCAGGCGGGACCCAGGGCCTCGATGAGGGCTTTGCCGCTCAGGGAGGCTTCGCCGGGCAGGTCCAGCACCGTGGTCGTCATCTTGCTGTAACCGGGCAGGATGGAGCCGTACCTGTCCAGCATCATCAGGCCGGCGGGGAACTCGTCCAGGATGGAAAGGATCTCCCCGACGCCCAGCTTGGCGCGGTTGAGCAGGAACCAGCAGGATACCCCGGCCCCCGGCCCGACGAGGCGGACCCGGCCCGCGGGGATTTCCGGGTAGGAGACGGGCCCATAGAACGACACGGCCGGCAGGAAGGTCAGCCCGGCGAACGCCTCTTCCAGGGGCGGGATGGAGCAGCCCACCGCCACGTTGAGGATTTCCTTGAGCATGTCCGTGAAATCGATGCGCGCGGATTCGTATGCGGCGGCGTCCATGCCGGCGCGCGTTATCCCGAACAGGCGATGCGCCGACTCCTCGTCCAGGGAAAGCGCGTATTCACCCTGGGTGAGCCCGGTGAAGAAGATTTGCACCACCAGGTCCCGGCCGGGCTCGAAAAGGCCTTCGCTATAGGAGCCGCGATCCACCTCGAGCTCGGCGGATACCATCTCCGCCATGGCCTTCGCGACTTCCGACGCGAACAGCAAGGCGTTCTCTTCGAGGTAATTGGCTCCCAGGGCCGACATCGTCGAGGCCTTATACCTTCAAGGGAGCGCTACGGAGGCGCCGCGTTCCTGGGGTAACGCTCCGGTTTCCACGCGGACCGCCCTTTTCATGCGAAGATCTCCTCCAGGGAGTCCTTGAAATCCCGGACGAACTGCTCGTTCTTGAACATCAGGGGCTTCTCGATGTATCCTTTCGCCCCATCCTTTATGCATTGCAGCATGGCCGTGCCCTTCACGGCGGAAATCATCAGCACCTTGGCCTCGGGGAATTCCGCCATGATCTCCTTCATGGCCGCTTTGCCGTCCTTGTTGGGCATGGTGATGTCCAGGGTGATCAGGTCCGGCCGGTACTGCCGGAAAAGCGACACCGCCTGGTTCCCGTCCATGCCGGTTCCCACCACCTCGTATCCCATCTGCTGGATCAGGAAATCGGATATTTGCCGGATGAGGATCCTGGAGTCGTCAACGACTACGACGCGTTTTGCCATCAAGCTCCCCGCTTGCATTCAGCCTGATTTTACAACCCGAACCGGCCCGGGAGCTTGCTTTTTCGGCGGCCGGAGGGTTTTCCGCTGGGGATTTTTTAGGCAAGGGAAGGGCGGGAAATCCATGTCCGCGCCGTAATTTGAATGGTAAGATTTCCCGGGGGAGGAACGCATGATCATGAGCCCGATGCCGAAGCAGGAAAAGGTGGAGCCTTTCATACAGGCGACGATCGATACTTTCAAGACCATGGCCCACCTGGACGTGGACAGGGGGGAAATCAAGCCCATGGACCTCCAAGACACTTGCCAGGACGTGTCGGGAGCCATCGAGCTTTCCGGAATGGCCGAAGGTTCGGTGACCTTGGGCCTCCCCAAGTTGACCGCCATGGCGGTGGCCTGCTCCTTCCTGCGCGCGAGCGGGGTTTCCAAGCAGCTCATGGCCGACGCCATCGGCGAGCTGGTGAATATCATCGCCGGCCATGCCAAAAAGGACATCCCCGACCTGGACATCGAGATCTCCCTGCCCAAGGTCGTGATCGGCGAAAAGCATGAGATTTCCTCGCATTCGGATGCCCGCAAGCTGGTGGTTTTTTTCGATTCCCCCGTGGGCAAGTTCCACCTGGTGGTCCATCTGGACAGGCAATTCGGGGATTCCGGGCTCGACCCGGTATTGCTCGAGGAGATGTGGTGATGCGCGTCCTGATCGTGGATGATCCTGGAGGCCGTGCAGGCCGGGGCCGCCGACTACCCGCTCAAGCCCTTTACCCTGGAAGACCTCAAGGAGAAACTGGCGTCTTTCACCGCCTGAAAAGGCTCCCTTTACTCCGGTGCGCATTGACAAGAGCACGGGCAGGGAGCGTCACAGAGAAGCGGCCTCGCCTCCCAAGCAGCCCGAGGAGCTGTACGTCCGAACCGCTTGCGGTTCGGCGAGTACTGCGACGAGGGCAATGACGGAGGCGGGCCGTGATCTTGTCAATGCGCACCGGAGTAAACGTGAGTTGTCCGCAGCGAAGGGCGGATTGGCTCAGCCCTTCCGGCGCGATTTGATTGCGGGCGCCGCATGCTTGGCCGTTGCCGCGCGGACGCGGCCATCCGCATTCCTTTCCTCCATGCCGGCCAAAGGCAATAAAATGCGGAATAGGGTTTCCCCTCCCGATGATTCGCATTCGATCTGGCCTTTATGGGCCGCGAGAATGTGGCGGCAAAGCGAGAGACCCAGGCCGGAACCTCCGGTCCCCTTGGTCGTGAAAAAGGGTTCGAAGATATGGGGCAGCACCTCGGGCGCGATGCCGCCCGCATTGTCCCGGTATTCGATCTTCAAAAAGGGCGAACCCGGCATGATCGCGGCGGATACCCGGATGCGTTTCTCCTTCACGGCCGCGCCGGAGAAGGCCTCTATCGAGTTCGAAAGCAGCACGTGCAGTACGGATTCCAGTTCCATCCGGTTCCCCACCATGGAGAGTTCCGGTTCGGCCTGGATATCGACCTCGATGCCGAGGCTTCGCACGTGACGTTCAAGGAATAGGAAGCAGTCCTGGAGGAAAGGCGCCACCGAAATGGTGGAACGGGCCTGCGAGGAGTCCGGTTTTGAATAGAGGAGCAGATGCTCCAGCACCTTACGCATCTTCTCGGCGCAATGGATGATGGAGATGGCCGCCTGTTCCGCCTGTTCGGCCGCAGGGCCGGCGATGATGTCGGCCAGGCAATCCCGCAAATGCTCGGCATCGAGCAGAATGCTGGCGAGCGGATTGTTCAGTTCATGGGCCAGGCCGCTCCCCAAGGTGCCGATGGCCAGCAACTTATTGGCGTTCAGCAATTGGTTTTCCAGGATCACCTGCTGGGCCCGATCCAGCGAGAGCCCGAGGTAGCCGGTGACGAGACCCTGGTCGCGGATGGGGGATACGGTGAGGTGGATATGGACTTCGCTGCCGTCGCTGGCCCGGTTGTTCATCTGCCCGCGCCAGATGCCTCCGGCGGCGATGGTTTTCCACATGTCCGCGTAAAGGCCGGCGGGAGTGAGCGGCGAACGGATGATGGAGACGGGTCTCCCGACCAGGCTTCGCATATCCGGATATTTATAGAGCTTCCGGTAGGCCTCGTTCACCTGGAGCAGAATCCCGCGCGGATCGGTGATGCAAATCGCCATATCGGATTGGGCGATGGCGGCATCCATCATCATGTTGGTCTCCATAAAACTCTCTCCACGGGCGCGAATGCTCAGCGAACCCTGGGCGCGCCAACGTGACTCTTCCCGGTTTTGCCCGCGTGGGCGTTGGCGGCCTGGTATAGTTTCTTGAATGCGATTTCCGACGCGGTTTTGGGATCGCCTTGCATGGAAAGGGTGATAACGCGCTGCGAAGGGAGGACCGGCCGGCGCGGGATGCCGGGATCGCCAAGGTCGGATTCGCTCTCGGCCCACAGGGCCAGGGGGGCGATGGAAATGAGGGCCGCGATCCACCATTGCTTTTTCATGTGTTTAACCTCCAGACCGAAGCGCCTGCCGTCGGCTTATGGGGAGGAGAGTGCAATATCCGTTCCACTCATGATTTATCGGAAAGGATGGAATTTAAAGGGTTGGCTGGAAGGGAAACGCCATTCTGGCATCAACCATGACGGAATGGCGGGATGTCCGGGCCATCCCTTGTGCCCGCCCCCGGAGAAGTGGATTTTCCGGCCTACGGCGATGGTATGGTTATTGCAATTGTGCTCTCCGGGCGCCTCTTTCACGACGGGGCATGCCCTGGCCGTGGATGGCGGCCGGGCCGCGCGGTGAAGCGGATTCGGCTCCGGGATTGAGGAGGGAGAATCGATGATCCATGCCGCGGCCGGGAAAAAATCGGCACCGACTCCGGAATGGTTGGGGGAGCGGCCATGGCATGTTCTGGAACCGGAAGCCGTGCTCGCCGGCCTGGGCACCGATGGAGCGGGCCTGTCCCATGAAGAGGCCGCGGCGCGCTCGCGGATCGCGGGCGCGAACCTGCTTCCCCTCCGTCCGCCTCCGCCCCTCTGGCGGATATTCCTGCGCCAATTCCGCAGCCCGTTAGTCTACGTGCTGGGCGTGTCCGCCGGGCTCAGTTCCGCCCTCGGCCACGCCGGCGATGCGGGTTTCATTTTTTCCGTGCTGGCCGTGAACGCCTTGCTCGGGACCTTTCAGGAATGGAAGGCCGAAAAGGGCGGGCTGGCCCTGCGGAAACTCTTGCGCATCCGGGCTTCGGCGCAACGGGACGGCGAAAGAATCGGGATCGATGCCGAAGCCGTGGTTCCCGGGGACATCCTCTGGATCGAATCGGGGGAGAAGGTGCCGGCCGACATCCGTCTGTTGGAGACTTACGGATTGGAGATTGATGAATCCCTCCTGACCGGGGAATCCGTGGCGGTGGTCAAGGACGCGGCCTGGACCGGACCCTCGGATGCGCCACCGGCGGAGCGTCTCAATATCGCCTTCGCGGGGAGCGTGGTGCGCCGGGGGCGAGGCCGCGGAATAGCGGTTTCCACCGGCGTCCGCACCGTCATCGGCAAGCTGGCGGAGAACCTGCTGACTGCTCCCGATATGCCCCCGCCCTTGGTGAGGCGCATGGAACGCTTCAGTTCCGCTCTGGCGGTGATCGTCTCCGCCGTTTGCGTCGGGGCAGGCGCCTTCGGATTCTTCTTCCAGCACCGCCCCATGGCGGAAATGTTCTTCTTTACGGTGGCGCTGGCGGTCTCGGCCATCCCGGAAGGCCTGCCGGCGGCCATGGCCGTGGCGTTGTCGGTGGCGGTCTCCCGCATGGCGCGGCGCGGGGTGATCGTGCGCAGGCTGCCGGCCGTCGAGGGATTGGGGAGTTGCACCCTGATCGCCAGCGATAAGACGGGCACGCTCACGTGCAACGAACTGATCGTACGGGAAATCCGGCTGCCCGGCGGCGGCGTGGTGCGCTTGGACGGGGAGGGATTCGAGCCCCACGGAGGCGCCGAAATGGAGGGCAAGCCGGTTGCGGATCGCGACCCACGCCTGGAGCGCCTGGTTTTGGCGGCCTCACTCTGCAACGAGGGCGATTTGCGGCGGAACGGAAACGGATGGGAATGGCGCGGCGACCCCACCGACGTGGCCCTGCTCTCGCTGGCGCGCAAACTGGGATGGCGGCCCGAAGGCCTGCACGCGGAGCATCCGCGCCTGGGCGGGATCCCCTTCGAGGCGGAACGGCGTTTCGCCGCCGCTTACCATCGCGTGGAAGGCACGGATACGGTCTTCGTCAAAGGCGCTCCGGAGCGGGTGCTGGCGATGTGCGCCGATGCCGGTCCGGTTCCGCATGCGGTTGCCGGGGAAATGGCGGCGCGCGGATTGCGCGTGCTCGCCTTCGCCGCGGGACCGGCCGCTTGGCCCGGTAAGGACGCAACAGCGGAGCCTTCCGGACTGGCGTTCCTGGGTTTCACAGGGATGATCGATCCGCTGCGTCCCGAAGCGCGGGCCGCCGTCAAGGCCTGCCGCGAAGCGGGTGTGGCGGTGTGGATGGTCACGGGGGATCATCCCTTGACGGCCCTGGCCATTGCGCGGGACCTGGGATTGGCCGACAGTCCCTATCAGGTATTGACGGGCCGCGACCTTCAAGCCCTGGACCGGGAAGGCCTGTTGCGGGCCGCCCGGACGGCCAAGGTCTTCGCCCGCGTGGAACCCGAGCAGAAATTGCGGCTGGTCGAGATTGCGGCGGCGTTAGGGCATTTCGTGGCCGTGACCGGGGATGGGGTGAACGACGCGCCGGCCCTGAAAGCGGCCCATATAGGCGTTTCCATGGGGAGAAGCGGCACCGACGTGGCGCGGGACGCGGCGGAGATCGTCCTTTCCGACGATAATTTCGCGAGCGTGGTGGCGGGCGTGGAGGAAGGACGCATCGCGTACAAGAACATCCGCAATGTCATCGCCATGCAGGTGTCCACGGCCGCCGCCGAGGTCTTGATCTGCGGCCTGGGGGTGATCCTGGATCTGCCTCTGCCCTTATTGCCCGTGCAACTCCTTTGGCTGAACCTGATCACCAACGGCATCCAGGACGTAGCCTTGGCCTTCGAACCGGGCGAGGGTGACGAACTCAAGCGAAAGCCCCGCTCGCCCGAGGAGCCCATCTTCGATCGTCTGATGATCGAACGGGTCCTGGTCGCGGGCGGCGTCATGGCATTGCTGGGTTTGGGTTGCTTCGCCTGGATGCTGCGCCAGGGGTGGGACGCCGCCCACGCGCGCAATGGGCTGCTTCTGTTCATGGTCCTGTTCGAGAATATCGGCATCGGCAACTACCGGTCGGAAACGAAGTCGGCGTTCGCGGTATGGCCTTGGAAAAGCCCGATCCTCCTGGCCGGCACGGTGGCCGCTTCGGCGCTGCACCTGGCCGTCCTCTACCTGCCCCCCGCCCGTCGCATCCTGGGCACCGCCCCGGTGGACCTGCGCGGCTGGGCGGGGCTGCTGGCGCTGGCCGCGGCGGGTGTAGCCGCAGTCGAAGCGCATAAATGGCTGCGGCGGAAATGGCCGGTGGGGCATGGATAACCATGCAAGGGAAGAAGGCCAAGCACAATCGACATTCAATAGGGGGGCTGGAAGCCCGGACGGAACGGCTCGAGATCCAGGCTTGACGGAAGAAGCCGATCCAGGATTCACCCCTCCTTCGGGTCCCGGCTCGAAAGAACGCCGCCAAAACCTGAAAGGACGAGGGTCATGCTTAGCGCCTTTGTTCTCACGGCAATGGCCATGGCCGCGTCGCTACTCAGTCCGGGGCGGACTCGGTGAAGCACGGCATGCCCGGTTCGCAGGAAACGGGCAGCGCCGTTTGCAGCAGTGTCAAGGCCATGCCCGGATCCTCGGCGAAGCGCAATAGGCCCACATCCTTCTCCGATACCATGCCATGCCGGACCAGGGCCTCGAAGTCGATGATCTCACGCCAATATTTCTCCCCGTACAGCAGGATGAACGGCTGCCGGTTCAGTTTCCCGGTCTGGGACAGGGTGAGAATCTCGAACAGTTCATCCAGGGTTCCGAATCCCCCCGGGAACACCACCAAGGCCTGCGCCAGGTGCGCGAACCAAAGCTTGCGCATGAAGAAATAGTGGAATTCGAATCCCAGGCCCGGGGAGACATAGGGATTGGGCCGCTGTTCACGGGGCAAGCCGATATTGAGACCGATGGAACGGCCGCCCGCGTCCCGGGCGCCGCGGTTCGCGGCTTCCATGATGCCGCCTCCGCCGCCGGAGCAGACCGGGAACCGCTTGGATTTTCAAGGGACGGCCCAAAGGCCCGCGCCCCCTTGAGCGATGCAGGGGTACTTGGCGGTCCTGCGGAGGAACGATTTCAGCTTCGCCATGGCCTTGCCCTTGATTTGGCGCACCCTTTCCTTCGACATTCCGAATCTCCTGGCGAGTTGGGCGAGGTTCATCGCCGGGCCCGCATCCAGGCCGAAGAAGAGGCGGAGGATCTCCCGTTCCCGCTTGTCCAGCCCGCGAATCACTTTATCCACCGCCCTCTTGGTCAGGAACCGATCCATACGGGCTTCCGTTCCGGAATCCGGATCTTCGGCCAGGGCGTCCTGGAATTCGCCCGCACCGCCGTCCTGCTCGGCGTTGAGGGACAAGGTGGAGGGCATCAATCGCATATAGGTGCGGATGCTGCCGGAGTGGATGCCGGTCTCGAGTTCCAACTCTTCCGCCGAGGGCTCGCGTCCCAGCTTCTGCGCCAGGCTTTGCGAAGCCCGGTTGATGCGCTGCAATTTCGCCGTTACGGTGGTGGTAAGGCGGAAGGCGCGCGTCTGGTCCGCCAATGCGGTAACCAGGGCTTGCCGGATCCACCAGACCGCGTAAGAGATGAACCGGCAGTCCTGCGTTTCATCGAAACGGGCGGCCGCGCGCAACAGTCCCAGGTTACCCTCGCTGATCAAATCGATCAAGGGCAGGCCGCGGTTCTCATATTGGCGGGCGACGGCGATGACGAACTTGAGATTCGCTTCGGCCAGTTTCCGGATGGCATTGCGATCGCCTTGCCGGATGCGCGCAGCCAACGCCTTCTCCTCCCGGGAGGTGAGCTTGTGGGAATCGCGGATATCGTGGATGTAGGCCGCGATGGGGTCGGTGTCCTGGAGGAATGCGGATTTACGGGAATGGGTGTTGTGCATGGGGTTCGTCCTTTCGGGAGCGTAACCAAGCAAGCGTTGCGCCAACGCGGGTCCCGGGTCCTTTCCGCGAAATCCGGACAGGCCGCCCCTGGAACGATCCTTTTGTGACATATAGGCACCGGCCGAGCCAGATTGTCAAGGCGCGGGATTTTCGGCGGCCGGACCGCACAAGAACGGGCTTCCGGGAAACCCGCCCGCGTGCGGCCGTATGCCCGGATCGGACGTAAACGTCCGGCGGCGTTCCATGGCACCATGCTTGCTTATGCCCGCTGTATCGGATCGGAAAGGGCGGACATGGATATCATCGCAATCAAGGGCCTCACCAAGGATTATGCCCTGGGCAATACCACGGTGCAGGCCTTGCGCGGCATCGATCTCGACATCGCCAAAGGCGATCTGGTGAGCATCATGGGGCCTTCGGGAAGCGGAAAGACGACCTTGCTCAACGTGATCGGATGCATCGACGCCGCGACCGGCGGGAGCGTGCGCATCTCCGGGCGGGAGATGACGACCTTGTCCGACAGGCAGACCACGGACCTGCGCCTGCATACCCTGGGTTTCATCTTCCAGACGTTCAACCTGATTCCCGTGCTTACCGCCCTGGAAAACGTGGAGTTCCCATTGCAGTTGCAGAAACGTCTGGCCCGCAAGGAAATCCGCAAGCGCGCCGAAGGTTTCCTGCACGATGTGGGGCTCGGGGAATGCCTGCGCCACCGTCCCTCGGAACTCTCGGGCGGCCAGCGCCAGCGCGTGGCCATCGCCCGGGCCCTGGTGACCCATCCCGAAATCGTGTTGGCGGACGAACCGACGGCCAACCTGGATTCCGCGACCGGCGCCACCATCCTTGAGCTGATGAAGGAGATGAATGCCCGGGAGCAAACCACCTTCCTGTTCTCCACCCACGATCAGAACATCCTCCGCTATGCGCGGACGGTCGTCACCATCAGGGACGGCTTGATCGCCCGGTCCTAGGCCGGAGCGGACTGCGGCCATGCTTCTCATCTTCAAGCTCGCCTTCCGGAACATCCGGCGCCATCGCGGGCAAAGCCTGGTCATCGGGGCCATCCTGTTCCTGGGATCCCTGCTGATGGCGGTGGGAAACGGCGTGGTCTCGGGAATGGAGCGCGGCTTGCGCCGAACCGTCGCCCATGGCTTCACGGGCGACCTGGTCGTGTTGCCGGACGAGCAGCTTTCGGACAACGTGTTCATGGAAATGATGGGGCGGGCGGTGGAACCGCTGTACGGATATCCCGCGCTGAAAGCCGCCTTGGATTCCGACCCGCTGGTCGCGGCCCACCTGCCGATAGGCAAGGGCACGGTGATGGTCCTGAACGAGGACGACGGCCCCAGCGTATTCCTATACCTGATCGGGGTGGACTTCAGCCGGTATGCGGAAGTTTTCCCGGATAACCTGCGCATGCTGGAAGGCGGCTTTCCGCGCCCCGGCGCGACGGGATTGCTGCTGCCCACCGGGGCCCGCAAGGACATCCAACGCCAGGCCAATCTCTGGTTCCGCACCCGGCAGGCCGGTCCCGATACGGCGGGCATGGATGAGGACGCGCGCCGCCACGCGGCCGACCTGTCGCGCAAATCGGACATGGTGCTCATGGGATTCAACGACGGCAACACCGCCACCGACGTGCGGCTCCCCGTGGACGGGATCTTCCGCTACCGGGCCCTGAATTCCATCTTCGGATCCTTCGCCTTGGCGGATATCGAATCCTTCCGGCGCTGCACGGGGTATTTCACCGACGCGGAACGCTCCCATGCCGCGTTGAGCGGCAGGGACAGCGTCCTGATGGCCTTGGATGAAAAGGGGATGGACGCATTGTTCGGCGGGGACCCGGGACGGGCGGCATTGTCCGGGTCCCCTGAATCGGTGCCGGCGGAGACTGCGCCGGCAGCCGCGCCTGCGGGCGGACCGGAGGCGGGCGCGTATCACATGGTGCTCGTGATCCTCCGCGCCGGCGCCGCGCCCGACCGGGCGGCCAAGGCCTTGAACGCCTCTTTCACGGATCGGAAGCTCCGCGTGCGGGCCGTAACCTGGCAAAAAGCGCTCGGTCCCATCGGGAGCATGGCGACCTTGATCAAGGCGGCCCTGACCTTATTCGTCACCTTCCTCTTCGTCGTCGCCATCATCATCATCGTCAATACCCTTACCATGGCGGCCCTGGAACGCACTCCCGAACTGGGGATGATGCGGGCCATCGGCGCGCGCAAGGGATTCATCGCCCGCATGTTCCTGGCCGAAACGGGCTTGCTTTCGGCCCTGTTCGGCGGCCTCGGGATAGGGGCCGGGGCCGCGACCACCCTGGCGCTGGCGGCCCTGGAGCTCACCTCGGGCAACGACATGCTCCAGCTCGCCTTCGGCGGAGATACCTTCCGGCCCGTGCTGCTGCCGGGGGATTTCCTGTTGGCGGCGGCGCAACTGGCTTTGGTGGCCGTGTTCGCCGTGGCCTACCCGGTGATGCTGGCGCGGAAGGTTTCCGCCTTGGACGCCGTATACCGGGAATGATTCCCGCAGGGGAAAGGAACCATGGGCCTATTGATCCGCATCAGCATACGCAACCTGTTCCGCCAGAAGCGGAGGAACCTGCTGCTGGGCACCGCCATCTCCATAGGGATGGCCATCCTGGTCATCGCCAACGCGTTCTCCCATGGGATTTCCGACGTTCTTTTCAACCGCATCATGGCTTACGTTACCGGGCACGTGACCATCGCCCTTTCCCAAGGCGGCAACGCCATGCGTCCCCTGTTCCGCGATCGGGAGCGGCTGTTCACGGCCGTGCGCAATGCGGTTCCGGACGCGGAATCGGCCCAGGAAGGCATCGGCATCTTCGCGCGCGCGATCGGGAACGGCCAATCGGACAACCTCATGCTCATCGGCATGGACGTCCATGCCAAGGGATCGGCCCGGCAATTGGCCGATCTCAAGGCCGATTTCCGCATGATCCAGGGCGCCTATGACGATCTGGTCCGGACCGATCTCGAGAACCCCGTGCTGATCTCTTCGGAAAAGGCCGCCTACCTCAACGCCAAGGTCGGGGACGTGCTCCGGGCGCGCTTCCAGGATATCCATGGGCGCAACCAAGCCGCGCGGCTCACCGTGGCCGGCGTTTTCAATCCCTCCAACATCTTCATGAGCGTTCCCGTTTTCCTGGATCTCTCCCGGCTCAGGCGGCTGGCCGGCTATGGGCCCGATGACGTAGGCCAGATTTCCGTCTCGCTGCCGGACCCGAAGCGCCACGCGGTATCGGCGGCCGACGCCTTGCATGCGGCCCTGGCGCCAGGCCTTGCCGCCGCCGTGGGCGAACTCGCATCAGGCGGAAAAAGCGCGCGGGCGCTGGTCCTGGGATTCCTTCCGGACAGCTCGGCCCTGCTCGGCGTGTCCCGCCTGCTCGCGCCCAAGCTCGCCGGAGGCCGCACCCTGCTCTCCCGCAGCGACGTGCTCGCCGGTGCCGCGCTCGCCGAGTCCCTTGGATTGCGTCCAGGCGATCCCATCCGGTTCCGGTACCGGGGCAAACGCGATACGGCGGAATTCACGGCGGCCTGGACCGTGAGCGGGATCCTTCCGCGATCGGATCGGGTTCCGGGGAACGCGTTGCTGGTCAACGACAGGGATTTCTACGGCTTCTATTACGAGCATTGGCCCGCGGCCGTCCCGGCGGGAACGGCGCTGCCGGATTCGGCCGGCGCATTGGCCCCATTCCTCGATCGCGAATGGCTGCTGCTGCCGCGCACGCGGACCACCGAAGAGCTGGCCCGGAAGCGGAGGGACATTTCGCGCCTTAAGACCAAGGCCACGACCGTCGACGTACAGACCATGTACGAAAGCGCGAGCATGATCATCAAGCTGGAATACGCCTTGAACCTGATCACCCTCTCGGCGGTGCTGATCCTTTTCTTCATCATCCAGGTGGGCGTGGTCAATACCTTGCGCATGACCATCCGTGAACGCACCCGGGAGATCGGGACCATCCGCGCCATCGGCATGCAGCGGGGGCAGGTGCGGGACATCTTCCTGCTGGAAACTTTTTTTCTCGCGTTCACGGCTTGCGTGCTGGGGGTGGGTTTCGCCTTCGCGGGGATGTGGGCCTTGGGCCTGCCCGTTTTTTCGGCGGAAGGGAACCCCCTGGGCATGCTCCTCGTGGAAGGCCACGTGCATTTCAAACCCACCGTGTCGGGCACGCTCGCGTATCTGGCGCTGATCCTGTGCATCGCGGTGTCGACCGCTTGGTTTCCGGCCCGCCGCGCCGCCCGGCTGCCGGCTGCCGAGGCCCTGCGGCATTTCGGATGAACCAGGATACAACGGGGAGGAACCATGAAAACGAGGGCGGGCGCGCTGGCGCTGACGGGATTTTTCTGGGGCGCGGCTTTCGCCGCGGATAGGATTCCCACCGGATCGGAAATGCTTTCCCGGATCGAAGCCAATACGCGCCTGGCCTCGGACATTTCCGCGACCGTCACCTTGACCCAGCGGAAATCGGGGCAGGGGGTCAAGACCATGGACATGCTTTTCTACCGCCGGGACGCGGACAACTCGTTCCTTATCGTCATCACGGGGCCGGAGGCCGACAAGGGCAACGGGTACCTGAGGTCCGGGGACAATTTCTGGATGTACCGCCGGAATACCCGTTCGTTCCAGCATATCAACCGCGATGAGAACATCGCCGGCACCGATGCCCAAGGAGACGATTTCGGGGACCGGAAATTGACGGAGCTGTACCGCCCGGCGCTGGATCCGCAAGGGCGCGAGCGCACGGCCGAAGATACCTTGGGCAAGGTTCCCGTCTTTCGCCTGGAAGCCGTCGCCAAGGTCTTCGACGTGGACTACCCGCGGAAAACCTATTGGGTGCGGCGCGATAACGGGCTCGTCCTCAAGGAGCAATCCTTCGCGCAATCGGGCGCCCTGATGCAGACCGCCTACTACCTCAAGTATGCGCCCATCCTCGGCCGGTTCGTGCCCGTGGAGCAGATGTTCATCGATGAATTCGAGAAGGGGAATCGCACCCGGCTGGGCATCTCCGGTATCGTCACCGCGCCGCTTGCGGCGGACGTGTTCACCAAGGCCTATCTGGAAAACCTCGCGAAGTAGGAGTCCGCATGCGCCTTTTCCGGCATTCCGCGTTTCCGCCCGCCGCGGCCATCCTGGTTCTGGCCGCTTCGATACGTACCTCCCGCGCCGAGGACCTTGCGTCGCCGGATGAAAATGCCCTCTTCGCGGACACCGTTCAGGTGGTCGATAGCGTGTCGCGCGCCAGGCCTCCGGCGGAGGAACATAAGTCCCTCGGCATATCGGGAAGCATCCTTGCCTATGGGAGCGGAAGCGCCGACCGGGAGTACCACCGCGAATTCGATGCGGCCCATTCCAGCGTTTCCGCGGGCGTCGTCGGGAATGCCGCATTGGATGCCCGCCTCCTCAGGGGATTCCGCGCCTACGCCGATTTCGAATGGTCCCTGGACGCTTCCCGCGGAGATTCAGCGGTCTTTCGCGTGCCTGAAACCTTCCTGGACGCGAACATCGGACGCAAGATCTGGTTCCGGGCGGGAAAACAGGTGTTGCAATGGGGCCCCGGCTATTTCTTCAATCCCACCGACCTCATCAACGTGGAGCGGAAGACCCTGGTCCGCCGCATCGGGGAGCGCGAAGGCGTCCATGGCGCAAAGGTGCACGTGCCGTTCGGCACGGCGGTCAACCTGTACGGATTCCTGGATGCGGAAAGGGGTTCGCGTCCGGACAGCCTTTCCGGGGCGGTCAGGGCGGAGTTCCTGGCGGACCGATCGGAAATCGCCCTCATGGCCTGGGACGGGGGCGGCCGGGATCCCGTTTACGGGGCCGATTTGTCCACGCGCTGGCTCGGCCTGGACTTCGCCGCGGAAGGGGCTTTGTATTCCACCTTCCGGTCGCAGGGGTTGGAGATGGAAAACGGATTTCCCGGCCTTACCGGGTCGAAGCGGGATTGGCAGCCGCGCGCATCCCTGGGCGTGGGCCGCGGATTCCGGGTATCGGGCATACCCGACCGGTTAATGCTGAATGCCGAGTACTACTACAATCATCCCGGTTCGGATGCGCGGCGCATGCCTTTCGCGGAATTGCCGGGCCAAGCCGCCGCCGCCGGCATCGGGCCGGAGCAGGTCGCCGCCTCCGCCGCCGCATACGGGGCCTACGAGCCCAACTCCTTCTCGCGGCACTATGCGGCTTTCTTCGGCGCGTGGCACCGGTTCCTCCGCTCCGACCTGGCCCTGTCGTGCAACGCGGTGGCGAACCTCAATCAAGGCAGCGCCCTGCTGGCGGGAGTGATATCCTATCGCGACCTGAATGATTTTGGGTTGAGTTTCACGGTCTTCGGGTTCGCCGGTCCCGCAGGCACGGAATACACCTTCGCGGGCCAGGCTCTGCAAGCGCAACTTCTGGCCGAAATCCCTTTCTGATCTTTCATAAGGCAATCTCAAGGTTGCCGCCGAGGTTAAAGCCTGCCTGAAAGTCAGCACCTCTGCCAACTTGGCACTCGGGATTTTTCAGGCAGCGACGGAAAGGGTGTTTTCCCGGAAAACCCGGCCGCCGGGTCTGGTACGGATATTGCCTTGTACGGATATTGTCTTGTAATACCGCCAAACAAAGGACGGCCTTATGATTCTCTCCAGTTCGCAGACCATCAAGCAAATCCTGAGACAAAGGCCGCTGGCCGCCGAAGCCCTGGAACAGGAGTTCGGGGCCCTCTTCTGGGACAGGATGGAAACGCCTCTCTCGAACCTCTGCACTTCCGCGGGGGTGGATTCCCATTCCTTGCTGGAGAAGATTATCGCGCTTCCGGTGTCACCCGCGGATACCCGATGGGATAAGAAGCCGATCTACTGGCTGGTCGATCACCTTGCCCTCGACCATGTCGCATTCAGGGATATCGATATGCCGTCCATCGTCGCCCTCATCGAGGAGGAGCGGATGCCCGCTTACCCCGACGGCTATGTGGTAAAGCTCCTGCTCCAGGAGTTCCGCCATTTCCAAGCGGACTTCACCAGGCATATGGCCGAAGAGGAAGAATTCCTGTTCCCCAAGATCATGCGCAATGAAGCCTGCTTCCGCTACCCCGAACTGGGGCCCCAGGTTTTCCGGGGTTCGGTGAACCTGTACCTGAAACTCGAAACGCACAGGCCGGAAGAGGAATTCAAGCATATGATCATTTCCATTCGGGAGAAGCTCCGCAACCAGCATATGCACCGTCCCGCCGCGGAACTGGCGCAACGCGCGCAGGCCGCGATGGACGGGTTCGCCGGGCGCTTGCTCGCCCATGCGGAACTGGAAACCGACCTCCTCTTCCCCCGGGCCGGGCGCTTGGAACAGGAGCTGTACGAGAATTCCGCACCTGGAATTTCCAGGTATCCCGAGGATCAGAAATGAGCGGAAGCGAAACCGACGTGCCGGCCCTTCCCGACAAGTCCCTCGGCGGGCCTCTCACCGTCGCGCCCAAGGATGCGGACATCGCCTACTTCTCCATGGAGGTGGGTTTCGATCCCGGCATGCCTACCTACAGCGGCGGGTTGGGCATGCTCGCCGGGGACACCATCCGCTCGGCGGCCGATCTGAAACTGCCGCTCGTGGCGGTGACGTTGCTGCACCGCCACGGGTATTTCTTCCAGCGCTTGGCCGCGGATGGGAGCCAGTCGGAACAGCCTTCCGAGTGGGCCGTGGGGGATTTCCTCACGCGGGTTCCCGCGACCGTAGAGGTCACCTTGGCCGGCAGGCCGGTCAAGATCACCGCCTGGATCGGTTCGGTAAAGGGGATCACCGGCCATGTCCTTCCGGTTTACTTCCTCGATACCGATGTGGAGGGAAACGGGGAATGGGAGCGCACCTTGACCCACAGCTTGTATGGAGGGGATGTCCGCTACCGGCTGGCGCAAGAGGCCGTGCTGGGAATCGGCGGCATCCGCATGTTGCGTGCCTTGGGGTACGTCGGGCTGAATCGTTTCCACATGAACGAGGGCCATTCCGCTTTGCTGACCCTGGAGTTGCTCAGCGAGGAGTCGGGCCATTCGGGACAGGCCGAAATCCTGCCGGAACATATCGAGGCGGTACGGCGGCGATGCGTGTTCACCACGCATACTCCGGTTCCCGCCGGGCATGATCAATTCACTTTGGAATTGGTGCGGGAAATGCTGGGAGGGGGGAAACCCTTCCAATTGACCGGATTGTTCTGCCACGATGGCTTGCTGAACATGACGTTCCTGGCCATGAACGCGAGCCACTACATCAACGGCGTGGCCAAACGCCATGGAGAGGTTTCCCGGCACCTGTTCGCCAAGTATGCCATCGACTCCATAACCAACGGCGTGCATGCGCGGACCTGGGTTTCCCCCGCGTTCGCGGATCTGTTCGACAGGCACGTCCCGGGTTGGCGGGAGGATAATTTCAGTTTGCGTTCCGCGTTGGGAATCCCGCCCGAGGAGATCTGGTGGGCGCACCAGACCGCCAAGTCGGTTCTGCTCCAGGAAGTCAATCGATCGGCCAATGCCGGGATGGACACCGACGTTCTGACCATCGGATTCGCCCGGCGCGCGACCGCCTACAAGCGTCCGGCCCTGATTTTCCGGGATCCGGAAACGTTGAAGGCCATCGCGGCGAAACACGGCGGGCTGCAATTGATCTTCGCGGGAAAGGCCCATCCCCAGGATCAAGACGGCAAGGATATCATCCGCGATCTGTTCCGCATCAGGGAATCCCTTGGCCCCCGTATCCGCATGGCCTACCTGGAGAACTACGATATGGAACTGGGACGGCTGCTCACCTCAGGGACGGACATATGGCTGAACACGCCGGAGCCGCCCATGGAGGCGTCGGGAACGAGCGGAATGAAAGCGGCCATGAACGGCGTCCCTTCATTCAGCATCCGCGATGGCTGGTGGCTGGAGGGTCATATCGAGGGGGTTACGGGCTGGTCCATCGGACCGGGCATGAACGGCGTGGGAGGACCGCGGAACGATGCCGAAGACGCAGCCACCCTCTATGCCAAGCTGGATCAATCGATCTACCCTCTCTTCAACGACAACCGCCGGGGTTTCATCGACATCATGAAGCATGCCATCGCCCTCAACGCCTCTTTCTTCAATACCCAGCGGATGGTGCTGCAGTATTTGGCGAACGCCTGGTTTCTCTGAAAGCCATTGTCGAACCGCGGCACCGGCCAATTTGGCATGATCTTGGACAAGAAGGCACCTGAAAGGCTTGGAAACGGGGTATCGAACCCGAGATTCGGGCCCGATTCCCATCTCAAGGCTTTTCCGCGGTGGCGCATATCTTGCTCAAATAACGGGAATACCAAACACCGTTAAAGGAGGGGCCATGGCCCGCACATCGATTCATCTTCCCCCACATACCCGGCTCGATGAAAAGGATATCGCCTTCCTCACCCAAACCGGTCCCTCCCTCAAGCTTTCGCTGTATTTCCCCTTCGATAAAACCTGGCGCGAACCCCTTGCGGAAAAGGTCCTTCTGAAAGACCTCCGGAGAAATGCCGCCTATGCCTTGCAACGCCGGGGCACCCTTTCCGGCGGGATCGAAGCCATCCTCGCACCCGTGGATACGCTTTTGGCGGACACCCAGGCATTCAGGTATGAGGGGGAAGGTTTGGCCTTGTTCTCCGATGGGGAAAATGCGCTCGCCGTGCTCTTGCCCAAAGCTCCCGCACCGGGCGCCCAAATCGATCTCCGCTTCCGCCTCGATGGGATACTGACCCAGGTATTTGGCCGCGATCGTTTCTACCTGCTCAGCCTCAGCCAACAGGCCGTGAAATTGTGGGATTGCGACGGCGTATCCATCCGTGCCGTTTCCCTGGAAGGCCTGGAAACGGATATCCGCAAAACGCCGCATTTCCAGGAGTCCGAATATCAGGCGGTGTTCCACAGCAGCACCGCATCGGGCCATGGGCACAACTCCAGTTACGCGGGCATCGGACTTGCGGACGGGCGTCGGCTGAAAAAAGAGATTGAGGTCTTCTTCCGCGCGATCGATCATGGAATCCGATCCCGACTCACGGCCAAACGGCAACCGATGGTGCTGGCGGGAGTGGGGTTCCTCTTGCCTATCTACCGTACCGTGAACACCTATGCCGGCTTGTTCGCCGCGGACCTCCCGGGAAATCCCGAATCGTCGGGCACGTCGGAGCATCTCCATCAGAGAGCCAATGCCTTGCTTCAAACCGCGGAGATCCTCGAGCGCAACCACGCCCTGGGGACCTATATCGGGAATCTGACGCGGGCGCGATCCTGCGCCGGGTATACGGACTTGGTTCCTTGCGCCGTCCAGGGACGCCTGTCGCACTTGTTCGTCGCCCAAGGCGTGCCGCAATGGGGGGACTTCGAAGAGGCCGACGGAAGGACGACCTTGTTCGATGGCTATCGCGACGGAGCGGTGGATTTGGCGAATATGGCATGCGTCAACGCGATCCGCAACCATGCGAAAGCCTACGCCGTTCCGGCGGGAGAAATGCCCGCAGGGGCCCCTATCGCGGGTCTGTACCGCGGATAGCGGGTATCTGGCAATACAACGAAGGCATCCCAGGGATACTTTTTCCGCAATCATGGGCTTGTAGCCGAGCCCATGATTTTTCCTCAAGGTGCGAAGACCTTCCGGGAAGAAATCCCTGGAATTGAACTCGCAAAACAGGAGCTAGGTGGACTCAGAAGGCGAGAACGAGACGAAGAGAACGGGGAAGCGCCTGTTTATGGAGACTCGGAAGACTCCCCTTTCGATTTCGAGTCGGAAGGTCCGCTCTTCCATCGCTTGCACCACTCCCTATAGCCAATCCGGATCAGGGAGAGAGCAGCGGCTGCATCTTTTCGAATCCCCATTTCTTCCGCAAACTCCTTCACGCCGGCGAGGTCCGAGTCCGAGAAGTTGAGCGTTCTTCGATTGTCCGCTTTGTCGTCTTCGGCCTCGGTTCCCTTGTCTTCTTCGGATCCCTCGGGGTTTAGGGCGGCTTTGCTGGCATCGGTCATCCCTCCAAAAATAAGCCCAAATTTTCCCTTCCGAACTGTTCCGAATAGAATATACTTTATTTGCGCAAATATGATGCTAATAGATGCAATTAGCATCTTTTTTTTCACTTGCGGGGCACCTAATTTGATTGTTTTCGTAGGTTACTTTTGTATTGGCATACTAATCTTCCTTCAAAAAGGAGCCTCGGGCGCCAGGGAAACCTCCCTTCCGAGGAAACGTCTTTCCCGCCGGCTCTTCTCTTTGGACTGGGAACCCAGAGTTGCCGACGAAGGATCCCAAGGACCCTTTCCAACTTATGCACCGGGATCCTTTCCTGTCCTTCTCCCCTTTCGGATCGTGCAGCGTGTGCGTGTAAGCATGCGGATACTCGACGTGTGGCTCCCAGGGTTTTGCTCCTTTTCGTCCTGGCCGATCCCACTATGACAACCCACTGTGATCGGGCGCACATCCGACGCACAAGGGGACCGGACAGGATCGTCAAAGGCAGTATCTATGAACCCTGGATTAGAATTTTCGAACGTGAGTACAACCCCTGCTCTTGGCGGAAGTCCCGGAGAATCGACGTGTCCCAAACGCCCCTCCTGCTAGAGTCCCATCCACCAGACCTTGGAAAGGCCATGCCCCCGCGCCTGGGCCGCTACCGCCTCCTTTGTCTCCTCGGTCAGGGACAAATGGGAGCGGTCTATCTGGCCCGCGATCCCGTGCTCGCCAGGTTGGTGGCCATCAAGGTGCTCCATTCCGATTTCCATCTCAACCGGGGGCTGGTCTATCGGTTCTGCCGGGAAGCCAAGGTGGCTGGCCGTACCCAGGGCCCGCATATCGTCCAGGTGTATGATCTGGGTCAATCTGCAAATACGCCGTACCTCGTCATGGAATTCCTCGATGGGGTGACCCTGCAATCGATGCTGAGTTACTTGGAAGGGGAACCCATGCCCCCGATCGTGGCCGCGTCCCTCCTCTGCCAGGCTGCGGAAGGGCTCTCCAGGGTGGCGGAGGTCGGCGTTGTGCATCGGGATATTAAGCCGGGTAACCTGATGATTACGGAAAAGGGCTATCTCAAGATCACCGATTTCGGGATGTGCCATCTGTCGGACCATACCCTGACCCGGACCGGCCAACGGCTGGGCTCCCCTTGCTTCATGTCTCCGGAACAAGTGCGAGGAGTAAAGCCGATCACCCCGCAGGCGGATCTCTTTGCCCTCGGCGTCGTGCTGTATTACTGCCTCACGGGACAGATGCCTTTTCAGGCCCAGACCCAGAGGGAACTGTACCGCCAGATCACCGAGGAGCCGCATCCGCCGCTTGGGAAATACGGGCTCGACCTGGACCCCTTCCTCATTCGCCTGGTGGATACCTTACTGCACAAGGATCCAACCCAGCGTGGGAATGGACCCCGGTGGTTGCGCTTCCAACTGAAAAGGTATCTCCACCGCCGGAAAGTGATTGACCCGGCGGAACGGGTGGCGGCTTTTATCCGGGACCTGACCGACGAGGGGTTTCAAACGACGGCCGCCCTGGGGAACTCCACCGTAAAGCGCTTGCAGGGAAGTTTTGACTTGGACCAGCGGCCACCTCGCAGGAAAGTGGGAGGGGTGATGCTCTTCTCTCTTTTGGTCCTTGGCGTCTTGGCATTTCTCGGGATCGCTTGGAAGATGAAGCCGACTCCTGAACCCCTTGCCCCCAAGCCTTTTCAGGAAGCACGCGCCCAAGAGGCACGCGTCGAGAAGAAAGAAAGGGAATCCCTTTCCAGGTCTGGAAAGCGTTCCTTCCCTAAGAATCCGGATCCAGAAACGGATTCCTTGCGGACCCGTATCGAAGAAAAGCAACCGGAGACTTTTTCCTCTCCCGCAACGGGGGAAGAGAAAGACGCCCTCCCAAACGAAGACGGAGAAGAGACCGTTCTATCCATCTACTCTTCCCCTCCCTTTGTGGAGATCAGCCTGGACGACCAATACCTGGGACAAACACCAGTGAAAGGGCAAGTCCTGCCGCCGGGGCCGCATCGCTTCTTTTTAAAAGGCAAAAATGGGGTGGGGCTCGATACCGTGCTGGTTCTACTGCCGGGCCGGCAAATGCATAAGTTCACCTTAACTTCAAATCCGGAACGGCGACGACCAAGGAAACAACAATGAATGGTTCAGGGAATCCGCACCGAACCTCCAAAGGGGGGAACCCTTCCGATTCGGATAGGGAAATACTATATCCTTGCGTGCAAAAGGAGGTGGTAGCCGTGCTGCAGAAAAAGCGGAAGCTCCCGAAATTCCTGTTTGCATCACTCCTCTTCCTCCTCTTGCCCCGCGTGGACTCTTGGGCTGGGTTCGGTTTCAAGCTGGACGGCACCTTGGACAGGGAGGCTATCGCCGTTGCCTATTATGAGGGGGAGTTTTACCGGATCCTTCCTCCCTTGGAGGAATATCGCCAATCTTTTCCCGAAAATTCGACCCGGGATGACTCAATTTTCGTGTATAAATATTTAAGTGTTATCTATGCCGCCGACTCCTCCACGCGGGCCAGGGCGGAAAGCTACATGGTGCAATTGCTCAAGCTCAAGCCTACCATCGAGTTGGTCGATCTGTATATCTCCGACGAGATCAAGGCGATATTCAAGGAGGTCAAGCAATCCTACCTCCAGGAACAGAAATATATTCGGGAATACGATCTGTTCGGGAACGCGAAGCGCGATTCCATCCCCCGGGATTCCACGTCCCGCATAGACACAAAAACCGTTTCCACGCCCAAAAAATCCTCCCGAAAATGGGTGTGGTGGACTCTCGGAAGCATCGGGACCGCCGCCGTGGCTACCACGGCGTATATCGCGCTGGGTACTGAACCCGAAACCACGAACCCGTCCGATGGCATCAAGCCCTGAAGGTTGATATGCAATTCCCAAAGTCCGCCGGCTTGAAGCTCGTCTTGTTTTCCTTGGCCGCGCTTCTTCTCCTGATCGCCTGTCCTACGTCCGAGGAAGGTGTCCGAGTCTTGAATATCCAGATCGACAAGGACAATGACAGCCTCTTAACCTTCGACACCCTCATCATCACCGCTTACAGTAAGGACAGTTCCTACAAAAAGGAGTTGTTCCATGGCAAACTGACCGATCCCAAACAAGTCCAGGGCCTCCCGCTGGATCCGCGTCTCGGCCAGGAGTACAAGGTCGGCATCATCGGGTATAAAGGCGGAAAGGTGGGGGTGAATAAGGAAGTCACCGTTCTGGGTCCCAAAGATTTTAAATCCAAGGATCTGCCCATTCGGACAGACACGGTAACCGTCAACCCTTTGCTTCCGGAATTGATTGCCCCATCGGACACGTCCATCCGGGAAGGTGATAGCTTGCGGATCCGGATCGGCATCCGAAATCCCTGGAAAACCCCTGCAACCTTGACCTTCAAGGATGCGCCCCTCGGCGCGCGTCTCGACACTGCGGGCCTGGACTCGGGCCTCAGTCATTTGGTGTGGAGCCCTGGCTTTGATCAAGGACGAAGCGAACCTTACACCGTGACCCTCCTCTATGCGGCCTCTGGCCGGCAGATCGACCAGAAAATCCACATCCACGTCGTGAACGTGAATCGGCCTCCCAGGCTGACCCCTTTATCAAACCACAGTGTAAAAGAAAACGAACCCCTGACTTTTAAAGTGGAGGCTTCGGATCCCGATGGGGATTCCCTGCTCCTCTCCGCCTCGAATCTCCCCCCCGGAGCCCAATTCACGGCGGGAACCTTTTCCTGGAAGCCGCAGATGGGTCAAGCAGGCAACTATTTCATCAAGTTCAAAGTCACCGATGGTGGGGCCGTCGATTCCCTGGAACCGGTTCTCACCGTTGGCAATATTTTGCCTCCTCCTGGAAGACCGATCGTTACAGGGAAATCGCCTACCAACAACAAAACTCCCACCTGGACCTGGAGCAGCAGCGGAGGGGGAACGGGCACCTACCGCTATCGCCTGGACAACGACGATCTTTCCGCCGCGACTCCGATTGCGGATACATCCTATATCCCCCCCAAGGAATTGAGCGAGGGAACCTATACGCTTTATGTTCAGGAAAAGAACTCGGATGGGGTTTGGTCTTTGAGTGGACGCTTATCCATTGTCATTGACGTCACGCCGCCGGGCGCTCCCGCGGTATCGGTTCCCGCCGCTTTCACCAATAATCCCAAACCCACCTGGACGTGGATTCCCGGCCCGGGCAATGGGTCCGGAGCCTACCGTTACAAGTTGGATAACGCCGATTTGAGGACGGGAACCACCTCCACGGCGTCCTCGAATTTCACCCCCGCCACCGCGCTGCCGGAAGGGCCGCATACGCTCTATGTGCAAGAGCAGGATTCCGCCGGGAACTGGTCCGCGGCCGGTACCGCCTCGGTGACGGTGGACTTGACCCCTCCGGCAGCGCCGAAGGTCTCTTTGGCGCAGGCGTCTCCTACGAATCTCCCCAAGCCGTTGTGGACTTGGGTGGGCGGGGGCAACGCGGGCATGGGCCTGTTCCGTTCCAAGCTGGATGACAGTGTCTTGACGGCGGGAGCCGCTTCGGGAGCGCCCCTGAGTTTTACCCCCGCTGCGGCCTTGAGCGAGGGGAAGCACATTCTTTATGTCCAGGAGCGGGATTCGGCCGGAAACTGGTCCGCTACCGGTACCGCATCCGTTACGGTAGATTTAACCCCTCCGGGAGCGCCGGTGTTTGACGCCACTCCCTTGTCTCCGTTGAACAGCCTCAAACCCCTTTGGACGTGGAAAAGCGGTGGAAACGGCGGGATGGGGGCGTATCGCTGCAAGGTGGATGATGCTAACCTTGCTTCGGGAGCCACGGAGGTGGGCAATGGGCAGTATGCGCCGCCGGGTAACCTGAGCGAGGCGCCCCATACCCTGTATGTGCAGGAACGGGATTCGGCGGGAAATTGGTCGCGTTCATCTTCTAAATCCCTTGTACTGGCCGTGCGCGGAATTGTAGGAAATGCTGGATTTTCCAATGTAGGGGCAGGCTCTATTTCCCTAGTTCTGAGTAGCATGGGAGTTCCCTATGTCGCGTTCGATGATGATGCAAATATGCACAAAGCCACGGTGATGTGTCTTAATGCCGGAGGGAATACATGGCAAAATGTCGGGAATGCAGGGTTCTCCGCTGGAGTAGCCCACTCCATTTCCCTGGCTATGAACAGCACAGGAGTTCCTTTCGTCGCATTTAGCGATATGGTCAGGGGGGGTAAAGCCACGGTGATGCGTCTTAATACCGCAGGGGGAACCGCATGGGAAAATGTCGGGAATGCAGGGTTCTCCGCTGGAGAAGCCGCCAACACTTCCTTAGCTCTGAGCAACACAGGAATCCCGTATGTCGCATTCAAAGATATGGCCAGAGAGGGTAAAGCCACACTGATGTATCTTACTACCGCAGGGAGAACCGCATGGGAAAATATCGGGAATGCAGGGTTCTCTGCTGGTGAAGCCACCTACACTTCCTTAGCTCTGAGCAACACAGGAATCCCGTATGTCGCGTACTCAGAAGGAACTAGCGGGGGTAGAATTACCGTGATGCGTCTTAATGCCGCAGGGGGAACCGTATGGCAAAATGCTGGAAGTTCCGGATTTTCCGCTGGAAGAACATATTCCATTTCCACGGCTGTGAGCAATACGGGAGTCTTCTATGTCGCATTCAATGATGAGGCGAATGGGCTCAGAGCTACAGTGATGCGTCTTAATGCTGCGGGAACCGCATGGGAAGTTGTCGGAAGTGCCGGATTTTCCACTGGATCAGCATACTCTATTTCCCTGACTTTAAGCAGTAAGGGCGTTCCTTACATCGCATTCAGGGATGAGGCGAATGGGCTCAGAGCTACGGTGATGCGTCTTAATGCTGCGGGAACCGCATGGGAAATTGTCGGAAGTGCCGGATTTTCTCCTAATAGAGCATCCTTCATCTCCCTAGCTCTGAGCAGCACGGAAGTCCCCTACGTCGCTTTTTTAGAGGGTTTAGAGGGTAAAGCTACGGTGATGAAAACCTCTTTTGATCCGTGAATTGGGATTCCGGAGCGGGGTTGGTATGGGTTCTTGAGCCTTGAGCTTCGGCTCCACATTCTTCGGACCGTGATAGAGCGCATGGTTCAAGGAGCAGCCGGCCCCGTAGGGACGTTGAACGAAGACACATTTCCTTTTTACCTCGCTCTCGCCGTGGAACCGTTGCCTGCGGAAGAAAAGCCCGCCGAAAAGGTCAAGCTGACCGATCTGAAATGGGGAAAAGAACGGGGAACCTTGGAGCGGGAAATCCATGTCTCGATCAAGGCCGCCATCCCCGCAAGCCTGA
>DATENA010000133.1:0-19877 GCA_035275285.1 Fibrobacteria bacterium
TCCCGGGTCAAAGCCACGCTACAAGATCTCGCGTAGATCCCGCCCCCGCACTTGTCGGCGGGCACGCGCTTCCATTCCCACGATCTCTGCTTCCTAATACCCGTTCGCCTTGCTGTAAAGGGTGCGCCGAGAACGGATACAGTTGAACAGCCGACAGGTGCCATGGAGCACCCCCAAGTAGGTGCGTCCTGCCGGGCGCACGAGCAGAAAAGCCCGGTCTCTTAAGAGAACCGGGCTTTTCTGGTGGAGCCAAGTAGACTCTTTTAGAACTTGCTTTTTGGAGAATCGCTTGGATTTTGCCGAAATTCTCCGGATTTTGAGGCCAATGTGACTCCGCCGGAGAGCCAAACGGGCATTTATCGGTTAAAAGGCATCCCCTTGCATCGGTCAAACTCTGAAGCACTCTGAAATTCTTTGCTTCATAGTATATTTCAGAGTAACGAGGGATTGATAAGCGGCCCCGGTTGCGTTGGAAATACATAGAGCAAGCGGTCGATCAACCTTCGCAAGCGACATGGAGACCACGACAATGGATTTACTGGAAATGCTTCAAAAACCGGAGAGCAAATCCCTCGAATTCAAAAGGGACTTGTCTTCGCCGGATGGAATACTGCGTACTATTATCTCCTTTGCCAACACCGCGGGTGGAACCTTATTGATCGGTGTCGAGGATAAGACCCGAAGATTGCGTTCTCTCGAAAATTGTCTGGACCAGGAGGAGCGCCTGGCCAGCTTGATCAGCGATTCCATAGTCCCCCGCCTCATGCCGGATTTGGAGATTTTATCCCATCGAAAAGTCCAGATATTGGCCGTCCACGTTTATCCCAGTTCCCAACGCCCGCATCACTTCAAGAGGGAAGGTGAGGAAGGCGGGACCTATGTGCGCGTGGGATCAACCAATCGAAAGGGAGACCGGGAAATGCGCGACGAGATGCGCAGGCTATCCCGCGGAGAAAGTTTCGACGAGCAAGCCCTCCCCGACCTCAGCTCGGAAGCCCTGGATTTCCGAGTGCTTTCCGAGCTTTTCCGAAACATACGTCCGCTAAAGCCAAAAGACATGGAAAGCCTGCGCCTGTTGGTGAAGCATCAAGGTAAAAAGGTTCCTTCGGTTGCGGGCCTGCTGATTTGCGGGAAGGAAAGATTGGAGCGCTTTCCCGACTCCTGGATACAAGCCGGCCGATTTGACGGAGAAAAAAAATCGGTTCTATTGGATCAGCGCGAGATTAGGGGCACCTTGGTGTCTGGAATCGAGGATGCCATGGATTTCATCAGGAAGCATCTATGGCAGGGCCAAACGTTCGAAGGATTGCATCGCCGCGATACGCTTACGGTGCCGGCGGTCGCTTTGCGAGAAGCATTGATCAATGCAGTGGCACATGCCGACTACTCCCAAACAGGGGCGCCTTTCCGTATATCCATATTCGAGGACCGGCTGGAAATTGAGAATCCTGGGCTCTTGCCATTGGGAATGACAGTGGAGGATCTGCCTCAAGGCGTGTCAAAACTGCGGAACAGGGTCCTGGCGCGCGTATTCAAGGAAATCGGCTTGGTTGAACAATGGGGCAGCGGCATCCAACGCATGCAAGCCGCCTGCCTCGATGCGGGATTGCCCGAGCCGGGGTTCGAGGAAATAGGAACGCGCTTCCGAGTCACATTTGGCCTCAAACCCACACGCACCCCCCGGATAGACGATGTCGCAAAGGGCATTTTGCAGGCTTTGCAAAGCAACCGCAAAGGTCTTTCAACCCAGGAACTTGCCGATTCAATTGGGCTCTCGACGCGCGCCACACGATTGCGTTTGATAAAATTGGTGAACCAAGGCCTGGTAAAGGAGAGGGGAACAAGTAGACAGGACCCAACCAGGCGTTATTTTCCGGGTCGGAGCTGATAAAAAAAGCCTTCGTCCCTCGTACGCCTGTGGGCTTAGTCGATTTCGTCGGAGACGATTAAATTTAGAGTATGAACAGGTTGAAAAATCGGCGCTGTGCCGAAAACATCGAAGGAGATGCCGTGTATTAGTCACCTTAACCAAGGCCTGATACATGAGTCGTTCCTATCGCAAACCCATATCCACCGATGGCTACGGAACCAAACACCGTCGCCTGTCAAAAACCGCAGCGAACCGCCGGGTTCGAAAAGCATCGGATCTTCCGAATGGAAAAGCATACCGGAAGTGGTATAACCCCTGGGATATCTGTGACTGGAAATCATTCGAATGGAATCCCCCGGTTCGAGGCTTCGTCTCTTATGGATATGGAGGGGTATATCGCTTTTCACTGAGCGAATTGCTCCAGGATTACCACAAAAAGATGCGGAAATAAAAGCCGTGACCGAACTTGAAGGGAACAAAAAAGCCCGGTCTCTTACGAGAACCGGGCTTTTTTGGTGGAGCCAAGTGGACTCTTTTCGAACTTTCTTGGCCTCTACCGGACCGCGGATTGCTGTTATTCTTGAGAAACTTAGGGATTCGATCCCTTTGTGATTTTCCATCGCATAACCGGAATTGCATTCAATACCAATCTTTGGTATATTTGGAATATCTGTTTTGCCAGGAGATTCCATGCCCAAGAATACCAGCTTCGTCCTAGGGGAACATTTCGATGGATTCATCGTCGAGGAGGTTGCGAGCGGCCGATATGGAAACGCAAGCGATGTGATGCGCGCCGCATTGCGCTTGCTGGAGCAAGAAGAAAGGAAATTCGAAGCGCTCAAGGCAGCTGTCCGGGCCGGTGACGCATCTCCCGTTTCCAAGGATGTGAACGGGAAAAAGTTGTTCAAAAGGCTGAAAGCCAAAACCCGATCGAAATCGGCGCATGGCTGATTTCAAGCTCAGCGAGTTGGCGGAAGAAGATCTTGAAGGAATCGCGGAATATACCCTCAGGGAATGGGGTGAAAACCAGAACCGGATTTACCTGGAGGCATTCGAATCCCAGTTTCAGCTGTTGGCCGACCAACCTGGCCTGGGAAGGAAATGCGATCGACTTGGCCACAGTTTAATGCGATGGGAAATCGGAAAGCATGTGGCATTTTTCAGGAGGGCTGAAGGCGGGATTCTCATCCTGCGCGTGTTGCATCAACACATGCTACCAGATGGGCTTGAACTGGAAGAACTCGGATAAAATCCGCGCAAACAAAAGCCCACGATCCCTCAAGACCCGGAGGATTTCTGGTGGAGCTAAGCGGAGTCGGACCACTGGTTTACTCATCGCGATCGAAAGTCCCGAATTTCAGAGGACGGCTGAAGGCGCCCATTACCCTTGAAATTCAAGGGAATCCGGCAGATTCAGCTTTATTGGTACCGCTGCCGGATCCTGAATATGCACTCTTAAATGAAACATCCCTGAAAAGGAAGAACTGAACATCTCAGCGCTCCGATGGTAAGTTACCGCGCAGCCGACAAGGCCGTCCAAGGCAGCGGTCGCTGATGGAAGGCCGGGACTTCATACGAGTTTCAGTTTTTCCTATCTAGGCGCGCGGCGGCGGGATTCACAGCGACTCTTGGAGGGGATGCGCATGTCTTCGAGTAAGGAGCCGGGTGGGGGCGAGACGATCATATTTGCGGTGGCTTTGTTGGCGATCCTCATCTGGCTGACTTGGTATGTGGGGTTGTGGCTGCTAGGGGCGGGAGCTGTATTCTGGCTTCTCGGCCGGGTAAAGGCGCGGATGCAGGTAGGCGTCGTGCGCTCGCCGGCCGGGCGCATGTGGCGCGCCGCATGTGAAGGCCTATACGATATGTTCAGGTGCGTGCTTGTCGGTCTAGCGTTGCTCGCAGCCATCCAACTTGTCGCGAATGCGGTGATCTGGATCTCGGGGCCTGGGACCCTCTTCGACGAGGAAGTCGCGAACGCATTGTGGTCCAGCGAGGAGAGGCTGATTGCCGTCAGGCGTCTGCTCACGGGCATCCTCAGTCCGCGCCTCACCCTCATTTTGCTCGCCGCCGTGGTCTTTCTCGGGGTCGCCCGCCCGGAGTGGAAGCCCGTTAAGCGCGTGTTCGGGGCCCGTGTGTGGGTCGGCCGCACGGCGAAGGTGTCGCTGGTCCTTGCCTCGACGAGCTTCTTCGCGGCCGAGTACGCAGCCCTTCACGAGGATGGTTTCGTGCAGGTTAGGCTGTCGCATATCGAGCGGGCGCACCAGCGGACGGCGGAGGCGCTCCATCAACTCGTGGCCTTCCAGTGGCTCGAATCGCAAATCTCGCAGTCAAGCCCGATGGATCGGGAGGATATCGCCACGCTGTTGCGGGAAGCCGGGAAGCGGCCCCACGGCACCGGAGTGTTGTTCGCCGAAGGGGACAGGCTCACCGCGGCCTGGGCACGCCCGCAAGCCCGGTCGCCGCCGCCGGAGGCGAACGGCGATCCTCTCCCTCTCGCTGTGCCGCGCTCCTTTTGGCGGACGGTGGCGGCGTTGCGGGGGCCGCGCGAGCCCTGGGTGACCCCCGGCCTGGTCGCCGCGGCGGAGCAGGAGGCGTTGCGGAGCGAAGCCCGGGTAAGTGAGGCGGAGGCGGCCGCGATCGAGGGAGCCAAGCTGGCGCTGGGATCGTTAGTTCCATCCTCGGTTGAACCGTTGCTGAAACAGTTCATCAAAGTGGCTGCCGACGCGCTCTCCAAGACCGCGGTCAAGGACTGGTTCGCGAACAACCGTGAGGGCTTGGCCGAGATGCTGCGGAATCCGGCGGCGATCAAAGAAGTGGCCGGCAGACTGGCCGGTAACCTCGGACGCGCCGTGCGAGGCGACGGCGCCGTCGATGCGGTTTCGTCGGTCGAGGTCATCGCCGCGCGGGTGCAGGCGGAGGAAGCGCAGATCGGAACGCGGGACGCCCAGGAGGCGGCCGCGGAACGGGAGCGGCTCCAAGCACGGGAGAGTTTCCGCCGTGCATTCGGCATAACGCCCGAGGAGTTTGACCGGCGTAGACGCGTCGAGATGGAACATCCCCATGGGATGGAACGCAGGCCCGGACGCGCCCGCCGCTAGAGCCGACCCGCAAAACGAGGTAGAAGGCTCCAAAAAGCCCCGGCGGCGAGGCGGATTTGCCGCGGACCGTAAAAAAGAAAGCCCTCAGGTTAAGGAGGGCTTTCTGGTGGAGCTTAGGAGAGTCGAACTCCTGACCTCTTCATTGCGAACGAAGCGCTCTACCAACTGAGCTAAAGCCCCATTTATAAGGTGGGGTTAAAATGGAAAAATTCCCTCCTATTTCCAAGCCATCGGCCCGCTCGCACGGCCTTTGGCCTCGCAGGGACTTTTTCAACCCCCTGTTAAGTCCTGGCTGAAGCGGAAGAGTAAGGGTGATTTGATAAATCAGCACTACAAAAATATGCATTAAACGAAAATAAAATGGATAAATTGGCGAGAATCGAGTTACGCTTGATGTAAATTGCACTACAATATCAGGCTACGAATCCGAACCCCCCTCGCCTTCGAAGGGTCCGCATCCGCCAAACCCCTCACCGCCCTGCTTCCGGCCGCCGCCTTTCCCTTGTTGCTTTCCGGCTGCCGATCCGATTCCACGGCCCCATCCCAGGATCCCAAGGCCCGGAAGCCAGGGGTCTCCTTGAGCGCGGCCGACCCCGAGATCATCCGCAGCGACAACGGGTTGGGGATCAAGCTGTTCTTCCGGCCGGCGGGGGAGGACGCGCAGGGTAACCTGTTCGTTTCCCCCTGAGCGCTTCCGTGGCCCTGACCATGGCCTGTGACGGGGCGCGCGGCCGGACCGCTTCCGAAATGAGGCGGCATCGTGGCACGGCCCGCCCGCGTACCTGATCCGCCTGGACCGGCCGTTTGCGGCGATGATCCGGGAAAAGGCCTCCGGCGCCGTGCTTTTCCCGGGCCGCGTCATGGGTCCGACCCGTAAACCCCGGTTTATCCGGCTCTTTCACCGAGTCCGCTTCTCCCGCCCCCCGTTCCTAGTTATATTTTCCCCGAAACCAGGGGAGGCCGCAGGCCTGAGATCCCGGAGATTCGCGTTCGGCGCCTCGACTTCCGCTTCGGAAGTCGAAGGCTTCGCCGGAGGCGAAGCCCGGGGACCCTAGCACCTGATCCGGGTAATGCCGGCGTAGGAAGGGTTTTCCGGTGCTCCCTGCGTTTTGCCGAACTCGATTGAATGGGAGCCTCCGATGATCCATGATCCCTTACGCACCGCCAAAGAGAAGAACGTGGTGACCGACAGCGCCATCACCCGGGAGCCTTTTCCCAACTCCGTGAAAATCCACCGGCCCGGAACCCTGCATCCCTCCGTCCGGGTCGCGATGCGGGAGATCTCCCTCGGCAACACCCGCTCGCATTTCGACAAGGCCCTGGACCGTCCCAACGCTCCCGTGGTCGTTTACGACACTTCGGGACCGTACACGGATCCGGCCGCCGAGGTCGACGTGCGCAAGGGCCTGCCCGCGCTGCGCCGGTCCTGGATCCTGGAGCGGGGCGACGTGGAAGAACTGCCGGACCAGAGCTCCGAATACGGCCGCCGCCGCGCCGCCGATCCCGCCCTGGACGCCTTGCGCTTCGCGCATGCCCGCAAGCCGCTGAAGGCCAAAGCCGGCAAAACCGTCACCCAGTTCGAATACGCGCGCCGGGGCATCATCACCCCGGAAATGGAATACATCGCCATCCGCGAGAACCTGCAGGCGGAGATCCGGGAGCAGTCCCTGGTCCGGCAGCATCCGGGCGACGCGCGCGGCGCGGCCATTCCCCGGGTCATCACCCCCGAGTTCGTGCGGTCGGAGGTGGCGCGCGGCCGCGCCATCATCCCCTGCAACATCAACCACCCGGAACTGGAGCCCATGATCATCGGGCGCAACTTCCTGGTCAAGATCAACGCCAACATCGGCAACTCGGCCATCGCCTCTTCCATCGAGGAGGAGGTGGAGAAGATGGTCTGGTCCACCCGCTGGGGCGCGGACACGGTCATGGACCTGTCCACAGGCAAGAACATCCACGAGACGCGCGAGTGGATCCTGCGCAACTCCCCGGTCCCCATCGGCACCGTGCCCATCTACCAGGCCCTGGAGAAGGTGAACGGCAAGGCCGAAGAGCTCACCTGGGAGCTGTTCCGGGACACCCTCATCGAACAGGCCGAGCAGGGCGTGGACTACTTCACCATCCACGCGGGCGTGCTGCTGCGATACGTGCCCATGACCGCCAAGCGCATGACCGGCATCGTGTCCCGCGGCGGCAGCATCATGGCCAAGTGGTGCCTGGCCCACCACAAGGAGAACTTCCTATACACCCATTGGCGGGACATCTGCGACATCATGCGCGCCTACGACGTGTCCTTCTCCATCGGGGACGGCCTGCGCCCCGGCTCGGTGTACGACGCCAACGACGAGGCCCAGTTCGCGGAGCTCAAGACCCAGGGCGAGCTGACCGAGATAGCCTGGGACATGGGCGTGCAGGTGATGAACGAGGGCCCCGGCCACGTGCCCATGCACATGATCGAGGAGAACATGAAGAAGCAGATCGAATGGTGCCACGAGGCGCCCTTCTATACGCTCGGGCCCCTTACCACGGACATCGCCCCCGGTTACGACCACATCACCTCCGGCATCGGCGCGGCCATGATCGGCTGGTACGGCTGCGCCATGCTGTGCTACGTGACCCCCAAGGAACATCTGGGCCTGCCCAACCGGGAGGACGTCAAGGTCGGCGTCATCACCTACAAGCTGGCCGCGCACGCGGCGGACCTGGCCAAGGGGCATCCCGCGGCGCAGTACCGCGACAACGCCCTGTCCCGGGCGCGCTTCGAGTTCCGCTGGCACGATCAGTTCAACCTGTCCCTGGATCCGGACACGGCGCGTTCCTTCCACGACGAGACCCTGCCCGCGGAAGGGGCCAAGCTGGCGCATTTCTGCTCCATGTGCGGCCCCAACTTCTGCTCCATGAAGATCACGGACGACGTGCGGGCCTATGCCGAGAAGGAAGGCCTGGTGGAGGCGGAAGCGCTGGCCAAGGGCATGCGGGAGAAGGCGAAGGAGTTCGTGGAAGCCGGCGCGGAAATCTACCGCGAGGAGTAGCCGCGTTCCAGTTCGTAGAGCACCGCCGGCGAGTCCTTGGGAAGGAAGATCCCGCCGCCGGCGCTGCGGAAGCGGCGCCCCAGCAATTTCCGGTACCAGCCGGCGCCGCGCAGATGGACGTTCCCGTCCGTCATCCTGCGGTTGCAGTGCAATTCCCAATCCTCTTCCGTGATGATCTCCAGGTACAGGGCCCCGCGGCACAGACGCGCCAGGTTTTCCACGGCGATGCGCGCTTCCGCGTCCCCCAGGTACTGGAACACGCTTTGGCAGAGGACCAGATCGTAACGCCCCCGGCCCCGGAAATCCGCCGCCGAGCTTTCCTCCCAGCCGTACTTGGCGCAGAGGTAAGGGCTGATGTCCACTCCCGTGTACGCGGCGCGGGGATGGTGCAGGGCGAGCCGGCCGCGCCATTGACCCAGTCCGCATCCCAGATCCACCACGCGCCTGACGGGAATCCCCAGATGCTCCAGGTACCCGAACACGAATCGGGCCAGGCGTCCGTCCGCGGCGGCGGAGCGCACGCGGGTTTCCGGATTCCGGTAATATCTGCGGTAATAGGCTTCGTTGAAGGCGCTCAGCGGGCGGGAAAGGCCGGAGGGTCCGCGAAGACGGTTTTTCTGGGTTGCCATGACGGCGCTAAAATAGCATCTCTCCGGCAAGCCAAGGCGGAGTATCGGTTCTTGGGGCGACCCAGGATAAGTTTTGATCCATCGGGAAGATTGGGTAGAGACGGAAAGGAGTGTTTGGGAAAATAGATTTCCAAGCCGGTATTTTACTCTTGCAAGACCGGATGATTTAAAGTAATTTAGAATGACAGAGGCTAACCGCCATACCCTTTTGGGTATCCGTGGGATCCTCTGCTTCGAACGATGGAAGTATCCAATCCCCCAGTTGACGTCTCGAAAGTGAGTCTCCGAGGACCCTTGATAATTCCTTGTTCCGTTCACCCTAACCATCTCAATAGTATCCAAGGAGACATATGAATATTTACGTTGGAAACCTCGCTTTCAGCGTAACCCAGGACGAACTTTCCGAAGCTTTCGGAGCGTTTGGCCGGGTAACTTCCACCAAGATCATCGTGGACCGGGAAACCGGCAACCCGCGCGGATTCGCTTTCGTCGAAATGGCCGATCAGGGCGAAGCCCTCAAAGCCATCCAGGGCATGAACGGCGTCCAGATCCAGGGCCGTCCGATTTCCGTGAATGAAGCCCGTCCCCGCACCCCCGGTGGTGGCGGCATGGGCGGCGGCGGAGGCGGCCCCCGTGGCGGCGGCTCGCGCGGCGGTTTCGGCGGCGGTGGCGGTGGCGGCGGTCAGCGCAACCGTTGGTAGCCTTTCCCTTCCGCTGAAAAGCGAAGGGCCGGTTGCATACCATCAGTAAGTTCGCGGCCCCGCTTGACAGGCGGGGCTTTTTCGTTCTCCTCCCCCGGGTTCGGCGCCCCTGCGGCAAACCGCAAATACCCTAAGCCTGCGGCTTCATTCCCGGTTTCACGGGATTTACCACGTTGTTAAAACCGCGGGTACCCCTTAAAATCTCCAATATGCGGAGTTTCGTCCGGTCGGCATGGGGTCCGGCGGTTTTGTTGTTCGGGTTGTCCATGGGTCCATGCCATTCCTTTTCCGAGTCGGCGAAACGGGCGATGGACAAGGAACAGCGGGTCCTGGCGGTGATGGATCCCATCGATCTGCATACCCAGAGGATCGATCCCGAATGGGGCGAGTTCCTCCGCAAGGGGTTTTCCGCCAATCGGAACTGGAGCGTCATCACGCGGGACACGGTCCTCTCCAAGTTCAAGGATTACAAACTCGATCCCCGCGTCCCCTGCCATGAATTCCAATGCGCATTCGATGCGGGCAATATCCTTTCCGCGGAGTTCGTCCTTTTCGGCTCCATCACCTCCCTCGACGAGTTGTACACCTTCACCTTGAACCTGGTGCATGTCCCTACTTCCCAAGTGATCTGGTCCCGGGTCGGCGAAGTCCGCAGGCGGCAAATGGGCGTCCCCAGCGCGGCCATCGAGGTCGCCTTGACCCAGATCGCCAAGGATTTGGGTCCCGATCAGGTGCGCACGGGAAGGCGCGAAAAGCGCGGCCTGCTCACCGTGCTGGATCTGGGCGCGGGGGGCTCCACCCCTTCGCGCATCATGGCGGAGCGCGTCGCCACCCATCTGTACGCTTCCCGCAATTACGACATCATGGGCCGCAAAGAGATGGAAGAGCTTTTGACGGCCCTGGACATCGACAAGGCGGAGTTCATCCCCGGCGACTCGAGCATCTTCAGGCTGGGGGACAAGATGGACGTCACCCATCTCGTCTATTCGCGCCTGGTCGCGGTGAAGGGCGGGGGATTGCAGCTCCGCCTCGCCCTCTACGACGTGGCCGGCCATAAGAAGATCCGCGAATGGCCGTCCCGGCCCACCCTGGACTTCCGCAAGCTGCTGGAGTTCGAGGACAAGTTCTTCACCGGCATTTTCAAGCTGCCCGAATACGCCTCCGGGACTCCCGGCGTGAATCGCCCGAAGCCATGGACCTGGACGGGCGCCGGCCTGAGCCTGGCCGCCGGCGCGGCCTTCGGATACCTGGCCTATGCGTCCAACCAGGAGGCGGACCGGGAGTATTCCAAATTCAGGGATGCGCGATCCCGAGAGGCCGCGGAGGCCCAGCAGGCCAAGGTCCGGGAACGGGAACGCGACTCCCTGGTCTTCGGCCTGCTGGGCGGCATGGGCCTGGCCGGAGCGGGCGGTTTCCTGGTGTTCTCCTTTTGAGGCGATGCGGACCATGAAGGGAATCCGTTCCGGACGCAACGTGGGTGTTACCCTGCTTTCCGCATGCATCGCCGTTTCCGCGCTGTCCGCATGCCGGAGGGATTTCGAAAGCCCCTACATGCCCGGAAGCCCGGAATATGCGGGCGACGAATGGACCCGGGACGCGAACGGCGACGGCGTCGCGGACAGCCTGGACAAATACGCCCCCGGGTGCGCGCTGCCTCCCGATCGATGCCTGGCCAATGCCAAGGTGATCGGCAGGATTTCCAAGGAGGAGAACAGGCTTTTCGCCCGCGATATGATGCTGTGGCTGGGCGACTCCCCCCGGCCGCCCAGCCTGGAGTGGACCCCGGAGGAAGGGGCCTTGCGCGGATTCAGGCTGTCCAGCTCGGACAGCTCCAAGGTGAGGCCGGTCAACGGGCGCCTTTCGGCCGTGTCCGTCGGCAGCGCCCAGATAACCGTGACCGTGCCCGGAGCCGATTCATTGTGGGCTTCCTTCATCGCCAAGGTCGTTTCCGGAGGCAAGCAGGTCGTGTCCGTTTCGGCCGGGGACTTCACCCTGCAGGCCGGCACCGATTCCACGCCCGTGGTGACGTGGACGCCGGCGGACGCCACGTTCAAGGACTATTTCCTGCAAAGCGATAAACCCGACGTGGCGCGGATAGTGGGGCAGAAGATCCGCGGCCTCCTTCCGGGCAAGGCCGCCGTCGTCCTGGAGTCCCTGGACGGGGGCCATAAGAGCGCGTTTTCCGTGACCGTGGCCGGGGACGAGTCCATCGTGCATACCGATTCCATCCGTTCCGAGGATATGTACCTGGTCCTGGGAGGCGGGCCCGCCGCGCCGACGCTGCAATGGTTTCCGGAAAAGGCGACCGACAAGCGGTACAAGCTGCTGACCATCCTGGATACCAACGTGGCGGGCCTGAACGCGGAGAAGACCGAGGTGGCGCCCAGGCAGGCGGGCACCATGAAAGTCTACGTGCTCGCCCAGGACGGCACCGGAAAGACCGCGGAATTCACGGTGACCGTGGTCTCCGAAGCCGTGGCCGTGAAAGGCATCGCCGCGGCGGACTTGAATCTCTACGCGGGCGCGGAACCGAACATGCCCAAGCTGACCTGGTCGCCGGCCAATGCGACCAACCGGAAATATTCCCTCTCCTCCGGCGATCCCGACGTGGCCGCCATTCAGTCCGGCTTCATCAGGCCGCTGAGCATGGGAACCTCCGAGTTCATCGTGACCACGGAGGACGGCGGGTTCCGGGACACGTTCACGGTCAACGTCGGACTCCCCGATTCCACCATCCATCTCGATTCGATCCAGGTCCCCGATTTCTCCATCAAGCTCGGGGATGAAAGGCGGCCCCTGGTCACCTGGTTTCCCGCCGACGCGGGGAACCGGGCCTATACCCTCGCCAGCCTGGACACCGGCATCGCCCAGGCGGCGGGGGAGTCCATCCGATCGATGCAGGTGGGCAGCGCGCGATTCCGGCTGACCGCCCGGGACGGAGGCCTGGCGAAGGACTTCCTGGTCACGGTTTATCCCCCGGATTTCCCCGTGAAAACCATCACCGCCGATTCCATGTGGCTGGTCCTCGGCAAGATCGAGGAGAAGGCCCCTGCGCTCAAATGGACCCCGCCCGAGGCGACCAACCTGGGCTATACCCTCGAGGGTCCGGAGGATCCGTCCGTCGCTTCCGTGGTCGCGGGCGGACGCATCCGCGCCAAGGCCGTGGGCGCCACGAAATTCACCGTGCGGTCCGCGGACGGACCCGTCACCACCCTGGTCGTCATCGTGACCGCCATTCCCGTGGCGCTCACTTCGCTGTCCGCGCCCAAGTTCACCATGAACGTCGGCGATGCCGCGAAGGATCCCGTCGTGGTCTTCAATCCGCAGAACGCCTCCAACAAGCTGTACACCGTCACCGCTCCGTTGGGGCAGAACGTCCTCAGCGTCAGCGCGAACAAGGTGGTGCCGGCCAATCCCGGCAAGGCGGTGCTGACCATCTCCGCCAATGAAAACCCCGCCATCGCCGCGCCATGCACGGTCACGGTGGTGGCCTTGGTGAAGTCCATCGCGGCCAGGGACGACACCTTGCGCGTGGGATCCCCCGACAAGGACGCCACCCCTCTGCTGACCTGGACTCCCTCCAACGCCACGGACCTGGGTTTTTCCCTGAGTTCCTCGGACACCGATATCGTGAAGGCCGATGGAAAGCTCATGAAGGCGAAGGCCGGAGGCACGGCCACCCTCACCGTGAAGGCTTCGGACGGTTCCGGCAGGACGGCGACCTTCCACGTGCTGGTCCAGGTCCCGGTGCAGTCCGTGACGGCCAAGGACGTGACGCTCAAGACCACCGACCCGGAATACGGCGCGACCCCCCTGTTCACGTTCGCGCCCGCCAATGCCACCAACAAGAACTGGGGCCTGGTGTATGCCACCTCGCCGGCCCCGACCGGAATCGTGACCATCGTGAGCGGGTGGAAGCTGAAGGGAGTGGGTCCGGGCAAGGCCGCCATCGCGGTTTTCGCTTCCGACAACCGGGCCATCAGGGATACCTTCACCGTGACCGTCACCGTTCCGGTGATATCCCTGACCGCGTCGGCCTTGCAGATGAAGGTGGGGGATCCGCTCCGGGATCCGGTCATCGCCTGGAATCCGGCCAACGCCACCGACAAGGGCTACGCCCTCGTCTCCCTGAACTCCGCCATCCTTTCGATCTCCGGCAACCAGTTGAAAGCGGTCGCGCCAGGAACCGCCAACGTCGTCGCGACCTCCTCGGACGGCAACAAGGCGGATACGTTCTCCGTGGCCGTCAGCCAGCCGGTAACGTCCATCAGCGTGGCGGACCTCACCATGATGAAGACCGATCCGGACCGGGAACCTTCGGTCGCCTTCAATCCGGCCAACGCCACCAACAGGGGGTTCTCCCTGGTCAGCCTGAATCCGGGCATCGCATCCGCCTCGGGCAGGGCGGTCCATCCGGTGAGCGGCGGCACCGCCAGGTTCGTGGCGACCAGTTCCGACGGGGCCAAGGTGGACACCTTCCTGGTGAACATCATCTCGCCGATCACGGGGATCCAGGCGGCGAACATGACCATCCGCATCGGGGACGGGTGGGTGAGCCCGAACGTGACCTACATCCCCTCCGATGCCACGGACAAATCCTATACCCTGTTCAGCCCGTCCCCTTCCACCGTGGAGGTGAGGGATGATGGAAAGCTCTACCCGGTTTCAAGGGGAACCACCACGGTTTACGTCGTTTCGGCCGCGGATATTTCCATCTCCAGCAACTTCACCGTCACCGTGGAAAAGGCCTCGGGGCCCTGAATTGGGAAATTGCGGTCCTTGGCGGCGAATACCACCGCGTACAACGGCATGGATTAACCGATCCATGCCCGGCCGCCCCATGGCGGCCGGGCGCGGGCGGACGGGACGGGTCTCAGCCCACCGCGGTCGCGATGCGGCGCGCCGTGTCCTTGTACTCGGACAGATAGCGCTCCGCTACGGCCACCACGTTGGCGGGCGTATAGCCGAACTTCTCGTCCAGCACCTTGAACGGGGCCGAAGCGCCGAAGCGCTCCATCCCGTACACCTTGCCCAGCGGGCCCACCAGGCCCTGGAGGGTGGCGGGTAGTCCCGCGGTCCAACCCAGGGTGGGGACGGTGAGGGGCAGCACGCTTTCGCGGTATTGCGGCGCCTGTTCCCGGAACAGGCCTTCCGAGATGGCCGAAACCACCTGGACCTTGATGCCTTTTTCCTTCACCAGCTTTTCCGCGCCTTCCAGGAGCAGGGACACTTCCGAACCGTTGGCCACCAGCACCAGGTCCGGCTTGCCGCCCGCCTCGCGGACGATGTAGGCGCCTTTGGCGGCGCCCAGCAAGGCGTCCTGATAGCGGGTGGAACCGCTTTTGGCCGGCGCATCGTTCACGGGCTGGCGGGTGAGGATGAGGCCGGTGGGGGTCTTGGCTTCCAGGGCCATCTTCCAGGCCACGGTGGTTTCCGCCCCGTCGCACGGGCGCAGGACCAGGGCGCTGCGATGCCCTTCCAGGTTGGCCATCTTCTCCAGCAGGCGGATCTGCGCCTCCTGTTCGATGGGCTGATGGGTGGGCCCGTCCTCGCCCACGCGGAACGCGTCATGGGTCCAGATGTAGATGGTATGCGCCCCCATGATGGCGGCCAGGCGGATGGCCGGTTTCTGGAAATCCGAAAAGGCGAAGAAGGTGCCGCCCGCGATGTAGCAGCCGCCATGCAAGGCGATGCCGTTCATGATGCCGGCCATGGTCAGCTCGGCCACGCCCGCCTGCAGGAAGGAACCGGAGAAATCGTCCTTGGTGAAGATCTTGGTCTTCTTGAGGAAGCCTTCGGTGTAATCGCTGTCGGCCAGGTCCGCCGAGGTCACGATCATGTTCTCCACCTTGCCGGCCAGGTAGGCCAGCACGTTCTTGGAGGCGGCGCGGGTGGCCTCGTTGGGCTTCTGCTCGATGGAGGCGAAGTCCAGGGGAGGCAATTCCCCGGTGAAGAATTGCTGGAACTTCCTGGCCAGCTCGGGATTCTGCTTTTCCCAGGCGGCCTGCTTGGCCTTGGCTTCCGCCGCGGCCTTGGATTTCTCCGCCAGCACCGCGGCCATGGCTTCCTTCACCTCCGGGAACAGGACGAAGGGGTTGGCCGGATCGCCGCCCAGCACCTGGATGGTCCTTTCGACCGAGGCTTCCGTTTTGGAAAGTGGCACGCCATGCAATTTGGGCGAGCCTTCGTACTTGGAGCCGTCGGCGCGCACGGCGCCCTTGCCCATGATGGTCTTGCCCACGATGAAAGTGGGGCGGGATTTCTCGCTCCAGGCCCGCTTCAAGGCGCCGCGCATGGCCTCGAAATCGTGCCCGTCCACGGTTTCCACGTTCCACCCCCAGGACTGGTACTTCATGGCGGTATTCTCGCTCATGGTGTCCTTGGTCATGTGGGAGAGCTGCACGTCGTTGGAATCGTAGAATAGGATGAGATTGGACATTCCCAGGTGCCCGGCCAGGCGGCCCACGCCCTGGGAGACTTCCTCTTCCACGCCCCCGTCGGAAATGTACGCGACGGTCTTATGCTCCATCCAGTCCCCGAAACGGGCGCGCAGGAAGCGCTCGGCGATGGCGGAGCCCAGTCCCATCACGTGGCCCTGGCCCAGGGGGCCGGAGGTGTTCTCCACGCCGCGATGCACGTCGTGCTCGGGATGGCCCGGAGTGGGGCTGTTCCACTGGCGGAAGTTCATCAAGTCGTCCATGCTGTACGCGCCGAGGGTCGACAGGGTGGAGTAGAGCATGGAGGAAAGGTGCCCGGCGTCCAGAAAGAAGCGGTCGCGGTTGACCCAGGTCATGTCCTTGGGATCGAAGCGGAGGAATTCGGCGTAGAGCAGGGCCATGAAATCGGCGCCGCCCATGGGGCCGCCCGGATGGCCGGATTTGGCGCGCTCGGGCATGGACAGGGACAGGATGCGGATATTGTCGGCGATTTTCTGTAGTTTGGCGTTATCCAAGTTGCTGGCTCCTTCAATCGTATGTTTGGGGAAAAAAGGTAATAAAATCGGGGGCCGGACGATCGGCGCGACGGGGTCGGGACGATCCTTCCGGGACCCGGGCCGGCGGCGGCGTCTGAAACGATTTTAAAATAGCGTTTTGCGCGGCACGGCAGGTATTTTATAATAAAGACAATGCCCAATCCCGCCCGCATCCTCCGGCCCATCAATCCGTTCACGCTGGAACCGGCGGGAGAATATCCCCTCCTGGAGCATCCCGCCCTCAAAGCCGCCGTGGCCGCGGCCCGCAAAGCCGCGCTGGCCTGGCGGCAGGTGAGCGTGGCCCAGCGGGTGGAATGGATGCGCGCCGGCCTGCAATATTTCGAGGCCAACCGCGCCGCCATCGCCGAGGACATCACGCTCCAGATGGGCAAGCCCATCCGGCAGTCCGAGAACGAATTGAAAGGCTTCTTCGAGCGGGCGGAATACCTCCTGGGGGCGGCCGAGGAGGTGCTGGCCCCGGAATCCCTGCCTCCCAAACCGGGCTTCATCCGCCGCATCGAGCATGTCCCCCTGGGGGTGGTGCTCATCATCGCCCCCTGGAACTATCCGCTCCTCACCGCCGTCAACGGCGTGGCCGCGGCCCTCCTGGCCGGCAACGCCGTCATCCTCAAGCACAGCAGCCTCACCCCCGCGGTGGGCGAGCATTTCGCCCGCGCCTTCGGGAGGCTGGGCCCCTGCGAAGACCTGCTGCAGGCCGTCCTGGCCGATCACGGGGACCTGGGGAGATTGATCGCCGAAAGCGGCATCGATCACGTGGTTTTCACCGGTTCGGTGGAAGGCGGCCGCACCGTCCAGCAAGCCGCCTCCAAGCGCTTCATCGACTGCAATCTCGAGCTGGGAGGCAAGGACGGCGCCTACGTGGCCGCGGACGCGGACGCGGCCAAGGCCGCCGCCGATCTGGTGGACGGGGCCATGTACAATGCGGGCCAATCCTGCTGCGGCATCGAGCGCGTCTACGTCCACGAAAGCCTGTACGCGGAGTTCCTGGGCCGTTGCGAGGACCTGGCGGCCGGCTACGTCTTGGGCAACCCCCAGGAGCACCGCACCGACATGGGCCCGCTGGCCTCGGCCAAGGCCGCCCAGGACATGCTCGGCCAGGTGGAGGCCGCCAAGGCCCGGGGCGCCAGGGTGGTTTCCGGCGGGCAGATCAAGCGGATCGGCAAAGGCACCTTCTTCGAACCCACCTTGATCACCGGGGCGGACAATACCATGGCCGTGGTGCGGGAAGAGAACTTCGGCCCCATCCTGCCCATCCTGTCCGTCCGCGACGACGCGGAAGCGGTCCGCCTGATCAACGACTCCCCCTACGGCCTCACCTCCGCCATCTACACGTCGGACGTGGAGCGCGCCGACCGCTTCGCCGCCGAAGCCGACACCGGCACCGTCTTCATGAACCGCTGCGACTACCTCGATCCGGCCCTGCCCTGGACCGGCGTGCGGGACAGCGGCCGGGGGACGACGCTTTCGAAATACGGCTTCTATTCCCTGACGCGCCGCAAGGCGATCCACTTCCGGATCGCCTGAACCGTCCGGGAACGGCTCCTTCCGCCCCCAAGCTCCTTAAAAAAGAGCGGAGATTCCGGGGAGCCGCGGCCGAACGGCCTTACAAGCCTTTCCCTTGGTTTTATATTGGAATGCGAGACCACGCATGCCTGATATATTCAACTATACCGACTTCCGGAAATACCTTTCCGATCTGTACCGCGAGCTGAAAGCCAAAGATCCCAAGTATTCCCATCGATACATGTCCATGAAGATGGGATATGGATCGGCGGGCTTCTTCGCGGACGTGATTGCGGGCAGGAAGAACCTCACCGGGGCCTTGCCGCTCAAGCTGTCGAGGTTCCTGGGCCTTAAGAAAGACGATGAGGAGTATTTCATCAACCTGGTCCTGTTCAACCAGGCCGCGACCATGGATGAGAAGAACCGGTACTATGAAAAGCTGATGGGGGTGACCCGCATCGAGGTGAAGATCCTGGAAGCGGAGAAATTCCGGTACTTCAGCCAATGGTTCTATACCGCCGTGCGGGAATTGCTGTCTTTCCATTCCTTCCGCGGGGATTTCCGGGCCCTGGGAAAAAAGCTGGATCCGCCCATCACGCCGGTGCAGGCCCGGCAGGCCGTAGAGTTCTTGCTCGAGATCGGCCTGCTGCGCCTGGACGCGGACGGAGCCTACCGTCCCACGGATGCCCTGATCAGCACGGGTGAGGGCTTCGCTTCCCTGAACGTGGCCAATTTCCAGAGGGCGTTCCTGGACTTGGCGCGCGAGGGCCTGGACCGGCATCCTTCCGAAGAACGGGATTACTCCACCCTTTCGCTGCCGCTCGCCAAGGACGATCTCCCGCGCGCGCGCCTGGCCATCGCCAAATTGAGGAGCTATCTCATGGCCCTTTCCGAAAAGAGCAAGGCGCCGGATCGCGTGTACCATTTCAACTTCCAGGCTTTTCCGCTGACCGGGGATTGACATGGCCTTCCGGGATTACGGATCCGTTCTGAAATGCGCGTGCCTGGCGGCCGGGTTGGCGTGGTTCGCCGGTTGCGAAGGGACCGAGACGACCAATCCCAAGGTAACGGACAACGATCCGCCCGGACTGCACGGCAGGCTCGTCGACGGAGCCGGGCAGCCCCGCGCCGGAGTGAGCGTCAAGGCCTTCCAGGTGGAAAAGAGCCCCTTGGGCAAAGCGGCGCCCAAATCGGCCGCCGCGAGCGACACCACGGTCACGGATGCGCGCGGCGACTACAATTTCGACAGCCTGCAGGGAGGCCGCTACAATCTGATCGGCGAGTACAACGGCGGCGGCCTGGTGGTCCTCATTCCCCAGATCGAATACCAGGGCGGCGCTTCGGAGCGCAACCTGGGCACGGACACCCTGCGCCTGCCCGGCCGCATCACGGGAAGCATCCGCTTGGGCGGCAAGGGCAGGGAGGGCGTCTTCTGCTACCTGACCGGGACGTCTTTCCTTTCCCTTTCCGATGAAACGGGGAAGTTCTGGTTTTACGGGATTCCCCAGGGCGAGTACGATCTGAACCTCGCGTATCCGGGACTGCAAACGGCGAAGGACACGGGCATCCTGGTCAAAGCCGGTGAGACCACGGTTTTGCAGCCGCGGGAGCTCGGTTACGACACCGCCTTTCCGCCGCCGGCGCCCGATTCCCTGCGCGTCGCGTACGACACGCTGTCCGGAGTGGTCACGTTGTCCTGGAGCCGGTCCCAGGTGGCGGATGTGGACGGCTACGTCGTGTACCGGATCGATCCCTTGACCTCGTCCCCGCAGCGCCTCAACACGGCCCTGGTGCGGGACACGGTGTTCCGCGACACCCTCTTCCGCGGGTCCGGCGATACCGCTTCCCTGGTGGCCGCGTACCAGGTCAAGAGCCAGGATCGGACCACGAACCGCAGCACCGTTTTCTCCCCGCTGGTTTCGGTGGTCTGCATCCCGCCCGGTCAGGTGCGGACGTCCCTCAAGATGGCCATGCGCACGGCCACCGGGGATATCGCGGTCATGCGGGACACCCTCCGCTTCATCGCGACGTACGCAAACCCGATTCGCCG
>DATENA010000134.1:0-7574 GCA_035275285.1 Fibrobacteria bacterium
ACATATTTTCATCTTAGACGAACACTATGGAAAGGTGGTCTAAAATGCTGAATGCCGCGATTCTTTTCCTCATCATCGCCTTGGTGGCCGCGGTCTTAGGATTCGGGGGCATTGCCGGAACGGCCGCCGGTATCGCGAAAATCCTGTTTTTCGTCTTTTTGGTCCTGGCCGTGATCTCTTTCCTGACGGGCAGGCGGGGAACCACGATTTAATCCGCTTCACGGGCTTCAGCCCGCTCCGCGGGCCCGTTCGCCCGGAAACCCGGATCTTCCGGATACCGACCGGAGGATCCGGGTGATACCGACCGGAGGATCCGGGTTTATCTTTTCCCCCCGTCACGGGAGGAAAAATGCTCATCCAAGAAGACAGCGCCGACGTCGGGACCCCCAGCGGACCGATGCGCGTGCACCGGTTCCGGCCCGCCGCGGGCGGCCCGCGCCCCGGCCTGATCCTGTTCTCGGAAATCTACCAGGTCACCGGCCCCATCCGGCGCACCGCCAGGCGCCTGGCCTCGCAAGGCTATCTGGTGGCCGCGCCCGAGGTCTACCACGAATTCGAACCCGCCGGTTGCGCCCTCGCCTATGACAAGGAGGGCACGGACAAAGGCAACCGCTACAAGACGGAGAAGGAACTGGCCGCCTACGATGCGGACGCGCGCGCCGTCATCGCCCATCTCCTGTCCCTGCCGCAATGCGACGGAAAGCTGGGATCGATAGGCATATGCCTGGGCGGGCACCTGAGCTTCCGATGCGCGATGAATCCGGAAATCCTGGCGGGCGCCTGCTTATATGCCACCGACATCCATAAAGGCAGCCTGGCCAAGGGCATGCGGGACGATTCCCTGGCCCGCATCCCGGAACTCAAGGCGGAAATGCTCATGATCTGGGGCCGGCAGGATCCGCACGTGCCCCAGGAGGGCCGCGACCTCATCTACAGGGCGATGAACGCCGCGGGCGCCGATTTCACCTGGCATGAATTCAACGCCCAGCACGCCTTCATCCGGGACGAAGGCCCCCGGTACGACGCGGCCCTGGCGGACATCTGCCATTCCCTGGCGCTGGAATTGTTCGGCCGCAGGTTGCGGACGGGGAACCCGGAAATGCCCGGCTAGAGGTCGACCACCTTGGCCAGGTCCTTGTAGATGCGGCCCACGCGCTCCACCTGGCCTTTGGCCGGGAAGCGCTCGTAGAACCCTTCGGACTTGAACGCCTTTTTCATCTCCGTCCAGGGCTGCAGCCGCTCCGCCCACCGCTTGACGCGGCCCACGGAGGGTTCGCCGTCCTTTTCCGAAAGGTCCGCGCAGACGCGGATGAGGGCCTTGAGGGTGACCGGACGGGTGACCATATAGCCCGGATTCCCCCAGATCTCCCCCCAGACCAGGGCGGAAGCCTTCAGGAAATCCCGGAGCTGTTCATAGTAGCGCTCGGCCTGGTGGGTCGGGGACAGATCTTCCTTGGGGTCCCACTCGGACTTGACCCACCGGTTGATTTCATTGAAAAGCTCGGCCTGGAGGATCCACTTCTCCTGCTTGCTCTTGCCGCCCAGGCGGTTGATGCGGTATTGGAGCGGGCTGTCGTCCCGCCCGTACAGATGCTCCACCACGCGGGCCGCGCAGCGCTTGTCCGGCGAGGCGAAGGACACGCGCTCGTACAGATCCACCAGATGGCTCTTGTTGATGCGCGTGGGCGTGGAATTGATGATGACGAACATTTCCGTGGCGAAATCCTCGCTGCGGCCGTCGAAGATGATGCAAGGCACGTTGATGGAGGCCGCCTCGTCCGGGCGCTCCCGGAAGAAGAAATGCAGAGCCGCCAGGCGGTGCTGCCCGTCGATGATCAGGTACTTGCCGTCCGGATCGGAGAGATGGCCCACTCCTTCATTATCCCCGATGCCGCGGAAGCGCAGTTTTTCCGCCGTGAACAGGAGCACGGTGCCCGGGATGGGGGGCTGGGTGCTGGCGGTTTCGTAGAAATTGCGGATGGAACGGATCTTGTCCCGGGCCATGGTGCGCTGGAAGGCCTTGTCGGACTTCTCGATGCGGCCGATGAATTTGGCGATCTCGTCCTCGGCCGGAGCGGCTTCCGCGGCGATGGGCGTGCCCTCGTCGTAGAAACGGCTGCTGAAACGCACCTTCTCCAACAGCGCTTTCGCCGGATAAGCGGCGAAATAGAAGATGGCGTCTTTTTGTCGGACCTGAGTAGCCAGCATAGAATCGACCTGCCTTTGGAGTGTCCCGGTGAATCCCCGGAAAAGTTTCCCCGTGGAAACGTTCACGGCACGCAGAAAAGATATCTAGAAGGCCCGATTCTGTATACGGAAACCCGGAAACTTTTGCGATCGGGGCATGGGTATCATGCAAGAAACCTCCCCCCCGGCGCGTTTTCGAGCGGAAGAAGGAGGCGGAAGAGGGGATCCGGAGACCCTAAGGCAGGCGGATCAGGGTCCCCCGGCGCGATCCGGAGGGGGAATCCCGACGATACCGGAACATGCCGGTTCCCAAGGCGGCAAGCAGCGCCGGAACCCGATCCGAAGCCCCCGCGTAAGCGCTGCCGCGCCGCTGCCCGTCCAAGCCGAACATCGCCGGCCTGCGGTCCGTCATCAGGTGGACCAACCGGAGGCTTGTCGGACGAGGATCCCGTTGAGATACGCTTCCGCGTCATCGTCGTGATGCACCGTACCGCTTCCGAAGCCGCCCAAAGCGGCAGGCCAGAGCGCATCGTCGAATCCGGCCCGGTTCCATTCGGCGCCCGGCTCCTCGAAGGTGCAATGCCATTCGGTCCGGGCCTGCGGTCGCGCATCCGGCGGAATGGGAATGGTCACGGTGCGTTGCGTCCCGGCCGATGCGGTTCCGGGCCAAATCCAAGCCAGGCATGTCCGTGACGGAGGATTTTTTTGTTTTGTGGCTATATTTCATCCCGGAAAAGCCAAAAAAAGGCGGGAAAGCTACCTTTCAACCCTCAAGGACGCGTTCACCCTGCGTCCCCAGGAGCGCCATGAATCCCGGGCTATTTCCAGATAAATGGGGCCGTTTCGGCCAATTCGGCGGAAAATACGCCCCCGAAGTGTTGATGCCGGCATTGGAAGAGCTGGAAACCCATTATCTCGCCCTGCGGGAGGACCCCGGTTTCCTGGCCGAGCTCGATGGACATCTCAAGGATTTCGTGGGCCGTCCCTCGCCGCTGTATTTCGCCGAACGCATGACCCGGAAATGCGGGGGCGCCAAGATCTATCTGAAGCGCGAAGACCTGAACCATACCGGTGCCCATAAGATCAATAATTCCCTGGGCCAGGTGCTGGTGGCCAAGCGCATGGGCAAAAAGCGCATCATCGCCGAGACCGGGGCGGGCCAGCACGGCGTAGCCACCGCCTCGGCCGCGGCCAAGTTCGACATGGAATGCGTCATCTACATGGGACGGGTGGACATGGAGCGCCAAGCGCCCAACGTCCAGCGCATGCATTTGCTGGGCGCCACCGTGGTGCCGGTCGAGTCGGGCTCCCGCACCCTCAAGGACGCCATCAACGAGGCCATCCGGGACTGGGTGACGAATATCGGCGGGACCCATTACGTGTTCGGTTCCGCCCTGGGACCCCATCCCTATCCCCGCATCGTGCGGGACTTCCAGAAGATCATCGGGGAAGAGACCGAAAAGCAGATGCTGGAGAAGGAAAAGCGCCTGCCGGACTGCCTGGTGGCCTGCGTGGGCGGCGGCAGCAACGCCATGGGCATGTTCTACAACTTCCTGGACAAGCCCTCGGTCAGGATGATCGGCGTGGAGGCGGGCGGGCACGGCGTGCTCACCGGCCTGCACGCGGCCCGGTTCGCCGGCGGCACCCTGGGCGTGCTGCACGGGGCCAAAAGCTACGTGCTGCAGACCCCGCAGGGCCAGATCGCCGAGACCCATTCCGTCTCCGCCGGCCTGGACTACGCCAACGTCGGCCCGGAGCATGCCATGTACCGGGACCTGGGCCGCATCACGTACACCTCGGCCACGGACGCGGAGGCGCTGGACGCCTTCGGGCAGATGAGCCGCCTGGAAGGCATCATCCCCGCCCTGGAAAGCTCGCACGCCGTGGCGGAAGCGCTGCGCCTGGCGCCGACCCTCCCCAAGGAGACCCTGCTGGTGGTCAACCTGTCCGGGCGCGGCGACAAGGACATGGCCACGGTGATCGCGGCGATGGAAGAGGCGGAGCGGACGGCGGCCGCAAAAGGGGAACGCGAGCCGGAGATGCCCAGGCCATGAACCGCATCGACGCCGCCTTCGCGCGCCTCAAGGCAAGCGGGAAAAAAGCCTTCATCCCCTACATCGCCGCGGGCGTGCCCGGCGCGGATGAAACCGTGGAGATAGTGCTGGAACTGGAGCGCCTCGGCGCGGACGTGGTGGAACTCGGTTATCCCTTTTCGGATCCCATGGCGGACGGGGTGGTGAACCAGGCCGCCGCCAACAAAGCCCTGGAGCTGGGCGTGGACGCGGACGCTTATTTCGCCATGGTGGAGAAGATCCGCGAGCGCTCGCAGATCCCCCTCATCGTCTTCTCGTACCTCAACCCCATCTTCAAGCTGGGGCTGGACGCCTTCGCCCGCCGCGCCAGGGCCGCGGGCATGGACGGGATGCTGCTGGTGGACATGCCCGTGGAGGAGTCGGCGGAACTCCGCGCCGCCTGCAAGCGCGAGGACCTGTCCCTGATCTTCCTGGTCGCCCCCACCACCACCCGGGAACGCCTGGACAAGGTGCTGGAAGGAGGCACGGGATTCCTGTACTACATCTCCCGCACCGGCATCACGGGGGAGCAGGCGTCCTTCCAGAAGGATTTCGCGGCCAAGGTGGCGGCCATCAAGAAAGGCAGCAACCTGCCGGTGGTGGTCGGTTTCGGCATTTCCACGCCCGATCACGTCCGCACCGTATGCGGCCTGGCGGACGGCGTGGTGGTCGGCAGCGCCCTGGTGCGCCGCACCTTGGAGAAAAAGCCTTTCCCGGAAATGCTCAACGATATCAGGGCCCTGGCGGCGCCGTTGATCGCCCCTGCTAAGGAATCATGGAACTGAGCGACTGGCGCGGCCGCATCGACGCGCTCAACCTCCGATTGCTGGAGCTGATGAACGAGCGGGCCAAATGCGCCCAAGCCATCGCCGAGCTCAAGAAGAAGAAGATGCTCCCCGTCTACGATCCCCTGCGCGAGCAGCAGGTCTTCGAGGCGGTGCTCTCCAGGAACCAAGGCCCGCTCTCCGACGAGGCCATCCGCCGCATTTTCGAATGCATCATCGCCGAGCACCGGCGCCTGGAGGAGTCCACCTGATGGCTCGGACCGGAGGTCCCGGGACCGAGGATCGGATGGGACCGGCGGCCGGAGACTGGCATCCCGGTTCCATCGCCGTGGTGGGCCTGGGACTGCTGGGCGCCTCCCTGGCCGAAGCGGCCCGCAAACGCCGGCCTTCCGTGCGCATCACGGCCGTTTCCTCGCCCGCCACCCTGGAGAAGGCGCGCGCCGCCGGCCTGGCGGACGCGGCTTTCGGATACTCCGGGATCGACGAGGCGGTGGCGGACGCGGACCTCGTCGTGCTCTGCACGCCCATCAACCGGATCAAGGCGACGCTGGAAGCCTGGGCCCTGCGCCCGCCCCCGTGCAAGCCGGGCTGCATCATCACGGACGTGGGCAGCACCAAGGCGGAGATCTGCGCCCTGGGCCGCAAGGCTTTTCCGGCCATCCACTCCCGCTCCGGCGCGCCGGCGAGCGGCGCCGTTTTCATCGGGTCCCATCCCATGGCCGGCAGCGAGAAGACCGGGCTGGAAGCCCGCGACCCCCTGCTGTTCCAGAACGCCTCCTGGGTGATCTGCGCCGAGGACGGGCAGTCCGAGGCGGCGGACCGCCTGGAAGCCTTCGCCCGGTCCCTGGGCGCGCGCACCACGCGCATGCTCGCGGAACTGCACGACAAGGTGGCGGCCCACGTGTCCCATCTGCCCCAGCTCCTGAGCACGGCCCTGGCCAGCTACATCGGGGAACGGAAAACCGTGGTGGACAATTGCCTGCAGATAGCCGGAGGCGGGTTCCGGGACATGACGCGCCTGGCCGCCTCCTCGTTCACGGTCTGGGAACCCATCCTGCGATCCAACCTGGCCGCCGTGCGCGAGGCGACGGCGGGGTTCCGGGAGCATCTGGCCGCGGTGGAAGCGGGCCTGGAATGGGACCTGGCCGCGGATTTCTTCAAGGAGGGGAACCGCCTGCGCGCGCAATTGTCCATCTCCCGGAAAGGCTTCGCCCTCCCCCTGGCGGAAATCCTCGTGGACCTGGAAGACAAGCCCGGCGCTCTGGTCAAGGTCTTCGCCCCCCTGGCGGACGCGGGCCTCAACGTGCTGGACGTGGAAATCCTGAAAGTCCGCGAAGGCGAGGGCGGGGTGTTGATGATGGGGTTTGCGAAAAGCGAAGAAGCGGCCGCGGCGATTGAGTGTTTGACGGTGGCGGGTTTCAGGGCGAGGGTGAGGTAGGGGTGACGGCGAAGATGAAGAAGGTCGGGAGTCGGGAGTCGGGAGTCGGGAGTAAAATCCAAGAGGGCGCAGGGAACGAGCGCAGCTCTATCCCTGCCGCCGGATTTTACTTTATTCCCCACTTCCGGGGAGTTGGGAAAAAACCAGTAAGCTCCAAGCGTGCGTTGAAATCGGTTTTTTCCTCAACTCCCGACTCCCGGCTCCCGACTCCCGACGGAATGCACAATCCGCGCACCCTGCGTTTCATCACACAACCGATCCCCCACGCACCTTTTCTCAGGTCGGTCTGATGGAGGTCTTGTTGGAAAACGCCGTCGAGATCAAACGCAGCAAGCGCCTCAAAGGACAGCCCGTCTTGCAGGGGGACGGTCTCACCGGCTTCCAGGCTTTGTTGATGGGCGCGCTGGCGGAAGGCCCCACGCGCCTGGAGAACCTGCCGGATTCTCCCTGGTTCCGGGACATCCTGCAGGATTTCATCCGCATGGGCTATGCCCAGCAGGCCCTGGACGGGCACTGGACCATCCACGGGGGGAGCGCGCCGGTTTCCGGTCCCGAACCCTTGCGCGTGCGCCACGAGGCGGAGCTGCTCACCCTGGCCGGCTTCCTGGCCGCGAAGGATTGCCGCCGCAAACTGGCCATCGATCCGGCCTGCGTGTCCGGCGAGGCGATGGAATTGCTGGGCCGCATCCTGAAACTGGAAGCGGTGCCGGAACTGGCAAGCGCGGCCGAAGCCGGGATGGCGCCGGCGGCCGCGGAACCGCCCGCTCCCCCGGATTCGGCCCCGGCCCCCAACCAGGATGTCATCCTGCTGGAGGCCCCCACCGGCCTTACGCCCCGGACCGCCGCGCAATTGCGTCCCGCGGGTTCGGCCTCGGCCGCATGCAAGCCCTCCGAACTGGGCTGGGACGAATACCAGGCCAAGCTGGCCCTGCTCTCTTTCCATCTGGCTTCCGGCCTGGCCCTGGACCTGTCCCTGTCCAAAAGCGGGCCCGATTGGCTGGAGACCCTGGCGGCCCAGTTCGGCGGGCCCATCCGCGTGGAGAAGAACGAAGCTCCCGAAGGCGACGAACTGGCCCGCCGCATCGCCCGCCA
>DATENA010000135.1:0-19376 GCA_035275285.1 Fibrobacteria bacterium
CGCGGAAGGAACTCCTTCTCCCGCAGGAACTTCGCCCCCGCGAACAGGCGGAAATGCAGGGCCGAGGGCCAATAATAGCCGGCGTATTTCCTACCGTAGAGGAAATAATGGTTTCCCTGCGCTATCATGGCGGAGTATCCGAGCAGGAGCGGGTACACGGTCCCGGAACGGCCCACGGGCTTGGGGAACAGGGAAAAGGTGGTGGTTTGGGAGAGGGTATGGACGGCCACGCCGCCGGCCCATTCCGGCACGTAGCCGTAGTCCAGATCCGGTTCGATCAATCCGTCCAGGAAGGCTTTGCCCGCCCCGATGGAAAGCAGGCCCTGGCTTCCCGCGAATTGCGAGCGCAAGTAATAGGGATGGAAATCCTCCGGCGCCCGGCGGTCCGCACGCGCCCAGGCCGGCGCCGAAAAGGCCGCCGCCGCGAACGCCAGCCAAAGCGGCACGGCGCGGCGCGGCGGATTCAAAAGAAGACCCTCTCCACCGTGAAAATCGTGTCTTCGGCCAGGGTGATTTTCACGAAATTGCGGCCTCCCATGTTGTCCGCGACCACGTATGGCCTCCGCTCCGCATCGCCGACGTGGAAATGGTAATTGTGCAGGTGCGCGAACACGCACAAGGTGGCGTGGTGCCTCGCGAACATTTCCGTGAGCGCCGTGTCCAGGGCCGGGGTCATCTGATCGCCCCAGGGGGGGATGTGGGTCACGGGCACGAGGCGCAGGGATTCGGGGGCCGCCGAGGACAATTCCGCGTCGAGCCAGGCCGTGTCCGGGACGGGCGCGTCGAATTGCCAGACATTGTCGTTGAAGATGACGAACCTGGCTCCCCGGTACGTGAAGGAGAAATCGAGCGGCCCGAACATCCTCCGGAAAATTTCCGTGCCGTTGGCCAAGGCGTCGTGGTTCCCGATGACGGGAAGATAGGGCGCATCGAGGCGGTCCAGTCCGTCCCGCACCCATTCGAATTCCCGCAGCAGACCGTACTGCGTCAAGTCCCCGGCCACGAGGACGAAACGGATGGAGCTATCGGCGTTGATCTTCCCGACCCCGTCCTTCAGCTCGTCATAGGTCGATTGGATGTCCGCGATCACGGCGAAGGAGAACGAGCGCTCCGGCCCGTCCGTGCTCGCGATGCGGGAGAGTTCCGCGGCCAACCGCGCGTCTCCGCGGTCCCTGGCCGGGACTTCATAGGGGCTGTATTCGAACAGCTCGCATGAGAAGATGCAGACCAGCGCCGCCGCGGCCGGGATCAGCCGGCGGATCCGTTTCCAGGCTCCGGATGGCATGTGGGACTCCCGTGCGGCCGATCAATCCCACAGGTGGCGCAGCGAGCGCGGGAAATTGGACAGCACGTGGTTTATCTCGCCTTCCGATACGCGCCTTTTCAGGACGCGGAAAACCGCCCGGGTGATGCGCTCGGGATCCGGATCCGAATCGGCGGGGAAATAGGCGGGGACGTGCCCCACGAAATCCTCCACCCTCCTGTCCTTGACCGGGACTTTCGAGGTGTCCCAGTTCTCGTAGTACAGCCCGCGGATGAAAATGGGCAATTGATCGCCCAGGTCCACGGCCTCCCGGATGGGCAGGCGGTCCCGCAGCGCATGCATCACGGCCCTGAGCGATTGCAACGCGAAACGGCGGTCCCGCCACTCCATCTCCTCCTCGATATCCTTGAGCCACTCATGGGTCTTCTGGATCGTCTTTTCCACCGTTTCCAGGCCGTTTGGCGTAACGGACATGCCGCCCTCCTTGCCCCGATCCATAAAATCGATCTTGCGGAGGGAAAGCAAAAGGGGGAATTGGATGTCGAGTTGTATGGTCATGTTACGATTGTTACACATTCCGACGCTTCGTCCCGCGATCCCGGACCCGTCGCATCCGCGCCGTCCGATGTCTATTTTAATAAGGCCGGACCCCGATCGCGTCCGGCCCGCCCGGGCGCAAGGAAGCCCGCCGAATGGAAAACCGAACGGACGTCCCCATCCTGTTGATCGTGGAAGACCGCGCCAAGATCCTCGCGCTGCGGGACGCCCTGCGCGAGCAGGCCCTGGACGTCGTGGTGGCGGCGACGCAGGCGGAGGGCCTCGAAAGGCTCCGGAACGGGACGTTCGCGCTGATCATCATCGACTTGGATCTGCCCGGCAACGATGGGTTCGAAACGGTCAGGCTGCTGCGGGAATTCCCGGCCGCCCAGGCCACGCCCGTCCTGTTCGTCAGCTCCATCAAGCCGGAAGAGCCGGATCTCAAGCGAGGCTACCTTCTCGGCATCGTGGATTTCCTCCATGCGCCCCTGGACGCCCGTTCCCTGAACTCCAGGGTCAAGGTGCTCTCCCGGGTCTATGGCGAGGCTTCGTCGTTGCGGGAGGAGCGGGAAATCGCCAGGACGCAGCTCAGGCAAAGCGAAGAACGCAACCGCAGGCTGGTGGAGGAGATCCAGGACTACGCCATCATCATGCTCGATCCCGGCGGCGTCATCGCCAGTTGGAACAAGGGGTTCGAAAGGATCCTGGGATACCGGGCCGACGAAATCGTGGGGCGGCACTTTTCCATCATCTACACCCCGGAGGACCTGGCCATCGGCAAGCCCGCGGCGGAGCTGAAGAGCGCCTTGGCGGAAGGCAGGAACAAGGAGGTGGGCTTGCGGGTCCGCAAGGATGGCTCCCGGTTCTGGGGGGAGGAGATCCTGTCCCCGATGCGGGACGATCACGGGGTCCTGACCGGTTTCATCAAGGTCATCCGCGACATCACGGCGCAAAAGCAGACGGACGCGGCCAGGACGTCCGAGGTCCGGTACCTGGAAGGCATGGCGGAGCTTTCCCGCGTGCTGGAGCTGAACCTGGAAATGGAGCAGGTGCTGCAGATGGCGGTGGAACGGGTGTTGCATCTCTTCCAGGGGGATCGGGCCTTCCTCATCCATCCCCTGGATCCCGCCCAATCCCGCATCCGCATCCCGTACCTGGCCGAAAAGGAACGGGACCTTCCGGACCGGCGCGGGGAATTCCCCCTGGAAGCCTTCCACCAGGCGATGATTGCGGATCTGCTCGCGTCCGCGGATCCGATCGTCTTCGATTCCGGACCGCCGATTCCATGGTTCAAAGACACCTGTCTCCAGGATGCGGGCGGATCCCTGGTGGCCATCGCCATCCGCCCCAAGAACGGAAGGCCGTGGGCCTTGGGCATCCATCAAAGCGCCGCGGGAAGGATCTGGTCCGGGGAAGAGCTGAGGCTTTTCAAGGATATCGCCCAGCGCCTCACCGGCGTGCTCGACAACCTCATCCTGCATCGCAACCTGCAGGCTTCCGAAAAGCGCTTCCGCTGGCTGGTGGAGAACACCACCGAAATCGTCTGGCGCATCGATATGAAGCAACCGGTTTCCGCCTCGCTGCCGGAGGAGGAGCAGGTGGAGCTGTTCTACCGGGACGGTTTCCTGGCCGAGTGCAACGACGCCATGGCGCGGCGGTACGGCTACAAAGGGGCCTCGGAAATCCTGGGCATCCCGATGGACCGCCTGTTGCCCAGGGACCAGCCCGGAAACCTGGAGTACCTGGTCCATTTCATCCGGTCGAAGTACCGGTCCCTGGATTCGGAAACGGTGGAACAGGACAATGCCGGGCGCAGACGGTACGTGCTCAACAACCTGGTGGGGATCCTGGACGGGGGATTCCTCACCGGAGCCTGGGGCACCAGCCGCGATATCACCGATCGCAGGCTGGCCGAAGAGGAAGTCCGCCGGTCCCGCGATCAGCTCGATGTCATCCTGCAGGGAATAGCCGACGCCATCATGGTGTACTCGCCTTCCGGTTCCCTGGTCTATTTCAACGAAGCCGCCTCCCGCATGCTCGGCATCCCTTCCCCGGCGGTGGGCCTGGGGAACGCGAACGGCGCGCAATTGGAGGAGATCGTGAAACGGATGGAAGTGACGGACGAATCCGGCAAGCCCATGCCGCCGGAAAGGACCCCCATCCAATCGGCCCTGCGCGGGATGGAAACCCCTCCCACCCTGCTGCGTTACCGGCTGAGCGGCCGGGGGCAGGAGCGTTGGCTCATCACCCGGGCCAAGCCCATCCTCGACGCCGCCGGCAAGGTCCGCATGGTGATCTCAATCGCGCAGGACACCACCGATCTGCGCAAGGCCGAAGAACAGTTCCGCCAGTCCCAGAAAATGGAGGCCGTGGGCCGGCTGGCCGGGGGCGTCGCCCATGATTTCAACAACCTGCTGACCGCGATCAACGGGTACTCGGAGCTGATCCTGGGCATGACCGAAAAGGAGGACCAACGCCGGCCTTACCTGGAAGAGATCCGCAAGGCGGGGGAGAGGGCCGCCTCGCTGACCAACCAGCTCCTGGTCTACAGCCGCAGGCAGATCGTGGCGCCCAAGACGATCAGCGTCAATACCGTGGTCTCCCAGATGGAAACGATGCTGCGGAGGCTCATCGGCGAGGACATCGATCTCGCCGTCCGCCTCCGGTCGGACCTGGTCTCCATCAAAGCGGACCCGGGCCAGATCGAGCAGGTCATCCTGAACCTGGCCGTGAACTCGCGGGACGCCATGCCCAAAGGGGGCCGGCTGATCCTGGAAACGGAACAACTGGAAACCGGGCGCGGCGGCATCCCGGGCGTGACCGAAGAGGTGCCGCCCGGACGGTATGTCCGGCTGTCGGTGCGCGATTCCGGAGTGGGCATGGAGGACCACGTGAAAAGCCATCTGTTCGAACCGTTCTTCACCACCAAGAAAATGGGCCGCGGAACCGGACTGGGCCTGTCCACTGTGTACGGCATCGTGCGGCAAAGCGGCGGCTATATCGTCGTCGAAAGCGAGAAGGGAATGGGGACCGCCATCAGCGTCTACTTCCCGGCTTCCGCCTGCCCGGCTCCGCCGGAAAAGGTTCCCTGGAAAGCCCAAACCGCCGTTTCGGAACTGACCGGATCGGAAACCGTCCTGGTCGCGGAAGATGATTTCGCCGTGCGCAGCCTGGTCAAGGATATCCTGGCTTCCTATGGCTACCGGGTCCTGGAAGCCGGGAACGGCGTGGAAGCCATGGAAGCGGCCGGAAGGTTCCCCGGGAAAATCGATCTGCTCCTCACGGACCTGGTCATGGCCCAGATGGGGGGCCGGGAGCTGGCGGACCGGATGAAATCGCTGCGGCCCCAGCTGAAGACCATTTACATGTCGGGCTATACGGACGACGCCATCGTCCTCCACGGCGTGTTCACGAAAACCGATCCGTTCCTGCAGAAGCCGTTTGCGCCGGAGAGCCTGGCCCGCATGGTCAGGCAGGTCCTGGATTCCGTGCCGGCTTAGCGATTACGCCGCTTCGGAGAAATCCCGTTCGGCGGCGGGAACCGCATCGGCCGGAGCGGGGACCGGGGTCCAATCGTCCGGCCCGGATGCGTCGCGCAACAAGTGGCGAGGCACGGGCTTCAAGCCCCATACCAATCCCAGCTTGGAAAATCCCCACAACAGGTAGAAAGAGACGTCGATCTCCCACCAGCGGAATCCCTGGCGCACCGTGTTGGCGTAATGGTGATGGTTGTTGTGCCAGCCTTCGCCCAAGGTGATGAGGGCGAGCAACAGGCTGTTCTTGCTGTCGTCCCCGGTGCGGTAGCGTTGGCGTCCCAGGACGTGCCCCAGGGAATTGATGGAAAAGGTGCCGTGGTAAAGGGCGATGGTGGAGACGAAAAAGCCCCAGATCAGCATTTGCGGGCCGCTGGTGCCCAGTTGCGGCGCGACGCTGCGGAGCAGCCATCCCAGGCCCAGGGTGAATGCGCCCAGGCAGATGGGAGCCAGGAAGTCGAACCGGTCCAGGAACATGAGCTCCGGGAACTTCGCGAAGTCCTTGCAATGCCGGCTCTGCGCGGCGGCGTTCTCCTTCTTGCCGAACCAGAGCATGTGGCTGACCCAGAAGCCGTGCTGGCGGGGCGAATGGGGATCCTCCGGGCGGTCGGAGAAGCGGTGGTGGTTGCGGTGATGCGCGGCCCAATGCAGGGCGCCGCGTTGCGCGGCGGAATTGCCGATGAACGCGAAGATGAACTGCATGGCGCGCCCGGTCTTGAAGGTGCGGTGGGAGAAGTACCGGTGGTACCAGCCGGTGATGGCGAACATGCGGACGAAATACAGGGCGGCGGCCACCCCTACGGCCACGGGGCTCGCTCCCACCCACGGCACGCACAACACGGGAAGATGCAGGATCCAGAAAGGCAGGAGGCGGAGGTGGGAGACTTTGCGATCTTCGGGGCCGAAGGTGATTCCCTGGGGCGCTTCGTTATCGACCCATCGCACCGCGCCGGCGAAGAGTTTCCCGATCGGGTTGCGCGTCAATAAGGCCATGGTACACATCCTTGTCCACCGGTGAATCGCATGGTGGCAGTACCATCGTAGGGACAGGATACATGGATGGGGGAGCCTAATCGTTTTCCGTGACATCTTTTTACACTGGAGTCGCTTGGGGCGGCCGGGCTTCGCGACGCGCATGTCCAATCCGGAGCCGCTACCTCAACCTGGATCCACTACCTGATACGGAGGCTCGCATGTTGCATTATTCCCTGGTTTTCCTCGTTTTCGCCCTGATCGCGGCTTTCCCGGGTTTTTGGGGCATTGCGGGATTGGCCGCCACCATCGCCAAGATCTGCTTCTTCGTATTCCTGGTGGTTTGGATCGTCACCATGCTCATGGGACGCCGCAGCGTGCTCTGGAGGAGCCCGGGGAGGACGCCCCGGTTCATTGCCTGCTCGGCGCTGCGTTCACCATGGCCTTCCGATGCAACGTACATCAGAAGGCCGGGGGATTGAGGGTAAAGCGCCAAAGCCCAAGCTTTCGGGATACTTCAGGCTCCGGCGCCCCGCATCCTCTCCGTGCCGCCCAGGTCCATGCCTTTCCTCCGATAGACCAGGTCCGCCGCCTTGTAATCCGTGGTCAGCCAGACCAGGAACAGAGCCACCCCCGCGATGACGAAGAAATACCGGGAAGCGGGATCGTATTTGAACCCGGCGATCCACGGCATGGCGATCAGGAGGGGGCTCAGGATCAGCTCGATCATCCCGTGCACCGTGAACGGGATGAGCTTGAATACGCCCAGCGGATAGGCGGTGGCGAGGACCAGGGCCAGGTAGAGGAATGCGAGGGTATAGGTCACAACGGATGCCTCGCTGACGAACCGGAACAGCGAGGGGGCCAGGATGAGGACCAGGATGACCGCATAGTCCAGGTATCCGTGGATCTTGGGAGGGATGAATTTCATGGCAGGCTCCTTGGAAAATCCGGGGATGGGTTTCCCGGAAGGTGTCCATATCCTTAAAAAAAACTCCCTGGGGAAAAAGGGAAAGCTCCCCTGGCGGAGGCGTTTGCACCCCGCCTCTCCGCATGTATTTTAGATCTGGGAACCGGTGAACGCCCGGTCCGGAAAGGGGAGCGAAAATAACCGCGAACTCATGCCACATCAAAGCGATTCGGAAGGGTGAATGAACCCGTTCGGAGCCGGTGAGGCTCCAAGAGGCCGGTGCATGCATGCGGCCGGGAAAAAAGGGAGAGGCTTTAAGCCTCTCCCTTTTCCAATATGACGTTTGCGATTCCGGCGCGGCGATGCCCCGCCGCCCATTTCCCGGGGGTGCTCGTTATTTCTTGGCCGCGGTGTCGGCCTTGGCCGGCTTTTCAGGGGGTGCCGGAGCGGCCCCGGCAGCGGCCGGTTTCGGGGCTTTGGCCGGCTTGGCGGCCTTGGCCGTTTTCGCGCTGTCCGCGGGAGCGGCCGGAGCCGCCGCCTTGGCGGTGGAATCGGGGGCCACGTAGCCGCTGTCCCCTTCCAGGACCGGCATCAGCTTGCCGCCGCTGCGGATGTTGCGGATCATCCAATCCGCATCGTCGGAAAGGTCGCTGGAGGGATATTGGACCAGCATCTTCTCGAAGGCCCGCACGGCGGCGGAATCGTTCTTGAGATGCTCGGCGTGGATGAAGCCCACCATGAACATGGCCTTGTAATTGTTGCTGCTCTTGGGATACAGGTAGGACAGCCGGCGGTATTCCGACAGGGCCTGCTGGTATTTTTCCTGTTCGATGTAGATCTGGGCCAGGCCGAAGCAGATGGAATCCTGCAAGGTCTCCATCTTGGGGAACTCGTCCCGCAGGCGCTGGTACAGCTCCACGGCCACGTCCAGCTTGCGGTCGTAGTGCAGGTTCTGGGCCTGCTTGTAGGCTTCCTGGGGGTTCTTGATCTTCGGGGGCAGCAGGGTGGGGTCCATGATCACCACCTGGAACTCGCGTTCCAGCCGGTCCGTCTGGCGCTCCTCCGCCTTGGCATAGGCCGTGCCCTTCACGTTCTGGAACACGTCGTAACGGGACTCTTCGAAGGACAGCGCCGTGGTGTCCTTGCGGTAGCGCTCCGGATTGGTGCGGTATTCGATGTCCAAGTCCTTGGGATCCACGGTCAGGAAGGCCGCGATGTCCCGGACGTACTTATGGTAGTCCTTGTCCGCGGAATCCTTGGTGAAATAGGCGCGGTTCGCCTCGAAGGTCTTCTTCAGGGTCAGGGAATCGAGGCCGGCGGTGCGGGCCACGATGGAATCCTGGTAGACCTGGCCCCAGTAGTTCACCTTGTTCTCTTCGCGCTGGGCCTGCATCTTGACGTCGTCCAGGAGGCCCAGGGACTTGGCTTCCAGGGTGGCCAGATCCCAGGTGAGCAGGTAGTCGACCAGGGCTTCCCGGGTGTAGCGATCCTGCATGTGCGCGGGGATTTCCTCGCGCAGGAACATCACGTCCTTTTCGCGCAGCACGTGCTTGGGATAGACGGCCAGGGTGTCTTCCGGCTTGATGGTGCTGACCTTCTCGGACTTGAAGTCCTGCTTGACCAGGGCCTGGACGCGGTCGAACACCTTGGCCTGCTTGGGGAACTTGGCGGCCAGCCAGAACAGGTGCCATTTCTTCGTGTCCGGGTTCTGGATGGGGGCGGGCAGCAGGCCCGGGGACATGCTGTCCAGGGCGGAAAAGAGCGCCGGCATCATGCCGATGCCGTCCGGCAGGCAATGGTCGCGCTTGATGAGGCCGATCTGGCCTTGGGCGGGCTTGGTCCAGGAGTTCTCGGAGAATTGGGCGGCCACCTTCTTGAAGCCTTCCAAATCCTTGATCCCCTTGGCGCGCTTGACCAATTGGTCCTTGCTCTTGGATTCGATGTGCCAGACATCATAGGTCTCGGGCGATACGTAATTGTCCTTGTGGGCCTCGTAGTACTTCCGCAGATCCCCGGGGGCGGCCGAATCGCTGGCGCTCGCCAATTTCACGCCGTACTTGGCCTTCAGGTTCGCCAGGGCGTTTTCCGAGAGCCTGGTCTTGTACTGGGTCAGGTAATCGTCGCTCACCTGCTTGCGCACGTTTTCCAGGGGCGGGATCATCTGCGGGGCGCACGCGTCCACCTTGATCAGCATCCAGGTGCTGTCCTTCTTGATGGGCCGCGAGACGGCGCCGACCTTCAGCTTGGTCGCGTCGTTGAAGAACATGCTGTCCGCGTTGAGGGTGCCCAGTTCCCACATGGTTTCGCCCTTGACCTGGCGGCCCAGCTTGCCGTGGTTGGCCTTGCTGGCTTCATGGACGGAGTATTTCGCCGCCGCTTCGCCGAAACCCAACCCGCCGGCCAGGGCCTTGGCGGCTTCCTCGGCGGTTTTCCTGTCCTTGGCCTGGATGAAGGAAAGGTCGCAATTCGCTTTCTGCTCGAAGCGGCGGCTGTTGGCCTGGTAGAAGGAGTCCAAGGGCGCCTTGGAGACGACCACGGAATCGGCCACGCGGGAGCGGACGTCCTCGAAGGAGAGCACCCGGCCGGAATCGTTGGCGAACTTGGAGGGGTTGGCCTTGTAGAAGGCCTGCAGATCGGCGAGGGGAATGCCCGCGTTCTCGCCCAGGTGCGTCTGGTAATAGGCCTGGGTCACGATGCGCTTGTCGATGAGGTCCTGGCGGCCGTTCAACCCGGCGCTCTTTCCGTACTTGGATTTCTGCGCGGCCAGGGCCTGGAGCTTCTGCTTCAACATGAAGTTGAACTGTTTGCGCCGCGCTTCCGGATCCTTCAGGATCTCGGCCTGGCGATCCGCGGACATGGTCTTGAGCATGAACTCGAAGTCGCTTTGGGTGTAGCTGGTACCGGCAATCTTCGCCAGGACTTTACTGTTGTCCTCCCGTTTGCCTTCGCAGGCCGCCAAGGCGAACAAGGGAAGGAGGCACAAAATGCGCTTCATAACGATCCTTTGGTTCTATGAAAAAAGGGACATCCCCAACACGACGGGTCACCCCCGCAAGCGGCATTAAATTAGTAAAAACCAAAGGCAAAAGTTACCGGGAGGGGGAGGAGACGAAGATCGTTGCCCGGCAAAGGGTTGCGGATTGGGGGGTAGAGGGGGGAGGAGTAAGAGATATCGGGAAAGGGAGGTGGGATGAGACGCTTGGGACCTTGGGGTGGCATCACGGCGGGAGTCGGGGGGCGGGAGTTAAGAGAAAACCGGGTTGTTTTTTGGGGGGAGGGTAAGAGTGGCGGCTTTTCCTTTTCTTAACTCCCGACCCCCGACTCCCGACAAGAAACCGAGCGGTAAAGGACCAATGGCCACCTGGAGGGTAAAGACCCCAATGAAATCCTACCTCCGAGACTGCAGGGATTCTATGGCTTCTTCCACATTGTCATAGATGTCCAGCAAGGTGTTCGCGCCGATGATCTCGATGATTTCGTAGACGTTGTCGTTCACGTTGGCGATCTTGAAACAGCCGCTTTTTTCCTTGGCGGTTTTGCTGAAATGCAGCAGGATGCCCAGGCCGGTGCTGTTCACGTAGCGCAGGTTGCGGAAATCGGCGACGATCTGGACGAACCCTTCCTTGATCAGCTTGGTCACCTGATCCAGGGTGGATTCCACGTTGGTGGCGTCCAGGTCGCCCATGAACTTGATGAGCTTGCCGTGCGGGACGTTTTCCAGGTCCGAGATCTGGAGTTCGATTTGGGTGTCCATGGTCTAGCTATCCTCCCGCATTTTCGTGATTTTCACTTCGGTGCCCGAATTGTCTATGGAAACGTTGATGGAGTTGCTGATCAACTTCACCAAGGCCAGTCCGCGGCCGCGGGTATCCCCGGTCTGGGCCGTTTCCTTGTTGGCTTCCAGCACGTATTTGAGCTGGTTGGCCTTGTCCATCAGGGTCTTGTTGCGCACGAGCAGCTCGAACTTCTTGCGATCGATGCGCAGTTCCACCGAGATCTCCGGCTGGGAGGAATCCCCGTGCTCGATGGCGTTGTTGGCGATTTCGTCCACGATGGTCTCGATGCGGAACGAATCGCGCGCCGTATAGCCCTTCTGTTTGGCGATGCCGGAGATGAAGCGGCGGACCGCGGGAACCGACTGGAGCTTGGGGGGCAGGGTGATGCTCACCACTTGGGCCGTCTGCGTGTATTCCCAATGGTAATGGTTGTAAGCGGTGTGGGTGTCCGGGTAGAACTGGAAGATCTTGTCGGCGCCCATCTGGATCAGGCGTTCCCGGAGGTCGTAATTGAGGCCGACCACCACCATGTTGCCGCCCTTTTCCACCAAGCGCAGTTTGCAACCCATCAACTCGCCGAGAAAAGGGGAGGACACGAAGGTCACGTTCTCCATCAGCGCCACGATGAAATACTTCCTGGAGTCGATGATCTCCTGGAAGATCCTGCTGGTGGCCTCGCAATCGCTGGCGTTGAGATCGCCCTCGAAATGCAGGAGGACGATCCGCTCATCATGCGCGCTGACTTGCTGGGAAATCCTCATAGGTCGCTTTCGTAGAGGAGTTTTTCGCGCTGGATCCGGGCCTCGTCCGGGTCCCGGGTCTTGACCACGTGGACCTGGGTATGGCCGTTCTCCCCGAGGTCGATCTTGATCTCGCTGCTGAGCATCTGGACGATGACCAGGCCGCGGCCCTTTTTCTTGTCGCTGGAAGGAGGCCTGGGACTATAGACGGCGCGCTTCAGGTTCTCCAGGTTCTGGCGCGTGCCGCCCTGGTCCTGCACCGAAAGGTTCATGGCCCCTTCCTCGAATCTGGCCGCCAGGGTGATGGAACTGCGCACGTCCTGGGATCCGTGGACGATGCCGTTGGTCACGAGCTCGTCCACGATGATTTCCGTGCGGAAGCAGAATTTTTTCGAGAAGCCCTCGACCCGGGCGATTTCCGCCACGAACTGCCGCAACGGCGGGATGTATTCCAGATCGCTGGGAAGCTGGACGGAATATTCCGCCGCGCCTTTGGCTTCCCGCCCCTTGGGCGACGGGGTCTCTTCGTTCCGTGGCTGGCTATCCAAGCAAATCCCCTCTCGGTTCCCGAGTGGTATAAATTAACACCACTCGGGTCTTTTACAAACCGGTATTTCCGCGCGGCAGGCCGTTCCGGACCCGGTTTCAACCATGCGATTTTCCGCTGAGCGTCGAGTCCATCCTGTAGACCATGGCCATGATCTGGGCCACCACTTCGTACAGTTCCTCGGGGATGCCGTGGCCCACGTCCACTTCGCTGAGCAACTCCGCCAATTCGCCGTCGGGATGGATGGGAAGCCCCAAGTCCAGGGCCTTCTTCACCAACGCTTGCGCGAGCGCGCCCCTTCCGGAGGCCACCACCAGAGGCGACACGTCCTCATCCTGCCTGTACTTGAGGGCGACCGCCAATTTCAGCTTATGTTGGAATTCCATCGTGCGATTTTACGATATTGGTTCAAGGCTCGGGAATATGCAGGATTATATCATCCGGCCGGGTTGAATGGAAAGTCAAATAGCCGTAGACCGGCCGAGACGAAAGGCCCCGCGGATTAGTAATTTGGGACTGGCGGTGCGATGTAAACCCATGCGGATCAAAAGGTTGCGGAACCCCCGGGGTGGAAAGGGTGACTAGGGCCAAACGCTGGCTCCTGTGGGGCCTGGTATTGTCGCCCGTCGCGCTGATGCCGTCCGCCTTCCTCGTTTCCCGCGCGTGGCTCAATCACCACCTCCAGCGGGAGCTGGCCCTGGGCGATTTCCGGATCCGCCTGGCCAACCCGTACCTGGGCTGGGACCTGGACTTCCACGCGGACTCGGTGGAAATGGATGCGCCGCGGGTATCCCTGCGCGCGGGCCGGATCGCGACGGACGTGCGCCTCTGGAACTCCATCGCCAGCCTCAAGCCCAATATCCGCGTGGCCGCCGAAGAGGTGCGCATCCGCGTGGAGCCGGACTCCCTGGACAGCCTGGAACGCGAGAAGAAGCGGAGGCGGAGAAAGCCCCCTTCTTTTCCGAACGTGCGCATTCCCGTGGCCTTCAAGGTGACGGCTTCCCGGGTGCAGTTGGCCGTGGGCGATGCGGAAACCGTCCGGATCCGGGACCTGGTCCTGCTTTCCCAGGGTCCCAAAGGCGCGTCCCTGGAGGCTTCCGGGATCGCGGTGCGGAATCCCCGCGGGGCCTCCCTGCTGGAACTGGACGCGGCGTACCGGGCCTCCGCCCGCTGGTTCGGCAAATCCCTGCGCTATCAGTTCCGCGCGCAGAACGCGGGCGGCGATTTCCTGCGCCTGGAAGGCGAGCGCCGCAAGTCGGATCTCCGCTTCGGCAAGGATTCCCTGGAAGCGCAATTGGCAGGCTTCTCTCCTTTCGCGGCTTTGTTCCCGGGCAAGGGGCCGCCGGATTTCTCGGCCATGGAAGTCCGGGCTTCCGCGCGTACGGGGGAAACACGGGAAGCGACCGTGCACGCCGCCTTCACCACTCCCCGCGTGTGGCAGATCGGGCCGCAGAGGGTGGAATGGACCGGTAACCTGGCGGATTCGTCCGGGCAGATGGTCCTCAAGGCGCACGGCTTCACCGGCGAGGAGCTCTATCTCCAAGGACATTTCCAGGTCCCCGGCCTGGACAGCGGCTTCGCCCGCGTGCCCGCGGCGCTCACCGCCGCCCTGTCCGGCTACAGCCACGACTTCCGCTTCCGCATCGGAAGCCGGATCCTGCCCGGGGACGCGGAGATCCGGCGCTTGAGGATCCTTCCCGGCCTCAATCTCGAGGCGGAAGTGCGCACCCGGGACAGTTCGGTGATCCGGGGCCGCGCCTTCCGGGCGCCCGATTCCGCCTCCAAGCGCGATTCCTCCTGGAAATGCACCTTCGCCGGCACCGTGGATCCCCGGGAAACCTGGGTGCATGCCTGGGTGGACACCAACGTGACGTTCCGCCATGCCCGCGTGAGCGGGGAAGCCGGGCGCAAAGGATTGACGGTGGAAGCCTGGGTGAAACAGCCCAAAGCCTACGGGGCCGCGGCCGATTCCGTCTATGCGGTGCAGATCATCAACCGGACCGGGTATTACCTGACCGGCTCCCGGGTCCGGTCCAGGGACGTGATCTGGCCGGTCACCGGCCAGGTCGAATGGGGCAGGCGCCTCCCCGCGGGGCAGGCCCTATCGGCCGGCAAGACCGGGCTTCCCGGGCGGAAGCGCAAGGTCTCCCTGGCCTTCCGCACGAAACATCCCCGTTACGGATTCGCGGAATACGCCATGCCCCGGACCCGGGCCATGATCGTCCGGGCCGAGAAGCTCGACTGCCGGCACCTGCCCTATACGCGCCTGCAGAAGCTCATCGCCCTGAAACCCGTGGTCACGGGCGGATTCGAATGGGATTGGCTGGCCCGCACGGGGAGGATGGACGCCGGCGCATCCCTGGCCTACCAGGGCCAATCCCTGGGGCTCGAGGCCGAGGCGGACTGGGACGCCCGCCTGTTCCGGGCCACGGGCCTGGATGTTTCCTTCGCGGGCTCCAAATTGCATTTTTCCGGGGAAGCCCGGTTGGGCGGAAAGCAATTCTGGCAAATGGGGAAACTGGGACTCAAAGACGTGCAAAGCCTGTCCCTAGGGGCGGAGAAGTTCGACGCGGCCAGCCTGGGCGTGTTCCTGGGCCCCGGCTATCCCGTGGAGCGCGGCAGCCTGGACGGAAGGCTCACGTATTCGGACACCGCCGGATTCGGCGGACAGTACCAGGTGCGGAACCTCGAATTGACGCCCGTCCGCAAGCTGGTGTCCATTCCCAGCCTGGACCTGGTGGGCCAGGGCGACAGCCTGATGGTGGCCCTGCGCACCAATTCCGCCGCCTATCCCTGGCTGAACGATCTGATCGCCGTGCATGTGACCCAAGTGCTGGGCCAAAGCCCCGGGCTCTCCCTCAAGGCCATTTCGGACGACGGACTGAACGTGTCCTTCCTGGGACGCAGCGGGGATTTCCGGGACCTGGAAGGGGTCTTTTCCGTATCGGGCGACGCCGCCCTGCCCGGGCAGGTAGGGACCATCCGGGACCTGCGCCTGGGCGGGCATTTCCGGGCGCCCTTCGGAAAGGACGTCCTCAAGGGGATGGACCTGGACTCCGGATCGTTCGCGGGACGGTATGCGGTCCCGGGCCTGGATACCCAGTCTTTCCAAGGTTCCCTGTCCCTGCGGGAAGGGCGCTTGCGCGTTCCCGATCTGCGCGCCTCCGACCGCGGCGGGGTCACCCTGTCCGGCGAGGCGGAGGGCGATCTGAACGGCGCTCCCAAAGTAACCGCCAAGTTACGCGGCCGGAACCTCGCCCTGCAGTGGCCCGGCGTCCAGAGGCTGGTCTTGAGCGATGCCGAAGCCTCCCTGCGCCTGGATTCCAACGGGCTCCTGGCGCAGGCCAGGGTGGGCAAGGCGGAGTTCGCCTCCTCCAAGCCCCCGGTCTCCATGCGCGGCAGCCTGGAAAACCTCGACGCCGAATATTTCCGCCCTCCCGCCCCCAAGGGATCCAAGGGCCTGCAGGCCGCGTCCACGCCCCAGCTCAAGGTCAAGGCCAAGCTGCGCGACTTCCTGTTCAAGCACAAGATCGGCTTCCGCGAATTGCAGCGTTCCATCCGCACGGTGAAAACGGACAAGCGCAAGAAACGGGTCAAGCCCGTCGATCTGCAGTTGACCTTGGAGACCGCCGGATCCGGGAACCGGATCGAGACCGACGTCCTGCGCATGGTCTTCGTGGGCGACGTGACCGTGAAAGGGGTCTATCCCTATACGCTGCTCTCCGGGGAGTTCTCCGCGCTCAACGGAGAACTCGGCCAGACCAGCCAGTCCTATGACATCAGCGATTTCGACCTGAAGTGGCAGAACGCGACGGTGGAGGAGGGCCGCATCTCCGTGGAAGGCGGCAAGCGCCTGAAGTCCGACTGCAGGCCGGAGACCGAGCGCACCTGCAACGTATACGTGAAGCTGGCGGGCCGCCTGGACGAAATGGCCTTCACCTACGACAGCGATTGCGGGGGCAATTCCGGCGAGACCATGGAACCGGCCGCGCTGATCAACTCGGTCAGCCGCGGCTGCTTTTCCGAGGAGTACGTGGCGGGGGCGGGCGGCGGCAATTACGGCGAAGCCGTGTTCGCGCTCCTGGAGCCCACCATCAACGAGAAGCTGACCAGTGTGGGCGATCGTTTCTCGGGCGGTTGGATCAAACGCACCTCGGTGAGCGGCATCGGCACCGCCGTCTCCGGGGATACCACCGGCGCGGAGCCCATCGCCATCGGCGTGGAAAGCAAGGAGAAATGGGGGGTGAGCGTCAAGGCCAAGGCCGGCTATCATCCCGAGAAGAAGGCGCAGAACCTCTGGGAGAACAAGCTGGCCGCGGAATGGCGGCCGCCTTTGGAAAAGGCCTCCAAGAGTTCGGAGTGGAAGCGGCGCGTGCGCGATCGCGTCACCCTGGAAGCGTCGGTGGAAACCCGTCCCGATGAAAAACTCAACGAACAGAACCGCCAGGACGTCCGCAAGCAGGTCGGCATCCGGTACCGGTACAAGTTCTGGAACCTCTGGTAGGCCCGGTTGCGATCCGACCCTTCCGCGCCCCGTTCCACCGTCCGCCCGCGCCCTTCCCCTTCCTGGATGGCCGTGCTTTTGCTCTCCGCCGCCGCCTGGTCCGCCGCCCCCGTCGTTTTCGAGGGCAATGAGCATCTCTCCCGCAAGAAGATGGACGCCGTCCTGACCGCACCGGACAAGCCCCGGGAGCTGTCCGGGGAGGATTGGGAGGACTGGGTCGACGAAGCCGCCGGCGCCATCGTGGATCTATACGGGGAAATCGGGTACCTGGACGCGGCCGTGAAGGTGGACGCCCCCGGCTGGGACGGCGGACAGGCGGACGACGACCGGATCCGCATCAACATCCGCGAAGGGGAACGCTACCGGTTCGGGAACGTCGCCATCGTCACTTCCGATCACGCTCCCCCCGTCCTCGACGCGGACCGGCTGCGCTGCCGGACCGGAAAGCCCTTCGAAAAGGACCTGGTGTTCCGCGATCGCCGGGAAGTCCTGAACGCCTACGGCGACGCGGGCTTCCTGCATTCCCGGTCGGCGGAACGCCTGACGCCGGACACCTCCGCCAAGACCGTAGGCCTGGAGATCGCGGTGGAGCCCGGCCCGGCGGTCGTCTTCGATACCCTGCTGATCCGCAACCTGCGCGAGGGCGACAGCACGGGGAAGTCCGGGGTGACCAGCACGCGGCTCCTCAAGTCCCTGCTGGGCGTGAAGGCCGGGGACACCGTGAGCCTCTCCGCCATGGCCACCTTTGAGCGCAAGCTGAAGTCCACCCGCGCCTTCAATTACGTGCGCTTGCGCGACAGCCTCTTGGAGTCCGAGGGGAACCGGAGCGCCCTCATCCTTTCCACCGAGGAGCGCGTGCCGGGGGAGGCGGACGTCTCCCTTTTCTTCGAAACCCAGTACGGAGGGGGCCTGGCGGTCAATTGGCTCCACGGCAACATGCTCGGGCAATTGCATGAGGGCCGCTTGGGCGGTTCCTGGGCGCAGCGCAAGCAAAGCGTCTACCTCGGATACGCTTCGCCCCTGTTCTTCGGGACCAGCCTGCGCTTCGACAACGATCTGGTGGCCAATTGGTACCAGGACAGCAAGCTCCAGGAAACGGCCCGATCCTACGAAGGGGACTACGACGTCACCAACGCCAGCAAGATTTCGCGGACTTTCACCGGTTGGTTGCGGGGCGTGAGCACCACCGAGCTGACCGGGCAGAAGGAGAAGATCGACAGCGCCACCACCAAGCAGGCCTTCGACCTGAACTTCATCAACTCCTCGTTCTTCAGCTTCCTGGACGATGCGGTGAACCCGGCCCGCGGCGTCCGCTGGTCCTTCACCTGGGGCAACGGAGGCTCTTTCTTCAATGAAGGCCAGATCGACGTGCCCGTCTCCGCGCGCCACAATTGGCTGGAGGGTGAGAGCGCCTTCTATTATCCCCTCCTGGAGCGGGTCAAGCTGGCCTTCCGCCTGGACGGGGGGCGGTTCTACGGGGACGGAGGGTTGAATTCGGAGCGGTTTTTCCTGGGCGGGCCGCGCAGCGTCCGCAGTTTCGGATGGCGCAAGGTGTGCCCGGAGAGGGACAGCAACCAGGTCTGCACCACGCTCCGCCTGGAGCCCGCTTATTACCTCACCTCTTTCGAGGTCCGCTCCAGTCCCTTTTCCCCCTCTTACGTCAACCCGGACGGGCGCTGGAAGTTCCTGCTCGGGGTCCAGGTGGTTCCTTTCGTCGACTATGGGAACGTATGGGAGGTGGGGAAGAGCATGACCCGGGATGGGGAAGGCAGGGCTTTCGGGTTGGGCCTCAGGTATTCGCTGCTCTCGATTTTCAACCTGCGGGTGGACTATGCCGTGGACGGATGGAAACGGGAACATAGTCAGTGGGTTTTCGATTTGGCGCAGGCTTTTTGAGGCCTGGGACCGCTTGCGTCTCCGGTCGCTTTTTTTCCGATTCTGTGTATATTAATAAGGGTTTTTACCCAGGAGGATTCATGGCTTTCGCCGCGAAAATGCATCTTTTCGGAGCCGCCTTGGTAGTGGCTCTGACCCTGCCGGGACTCGCTCTGAGCGAAACGACCGGCAACTGCTCTCAGGACCCGGACAACCCCCCCGCCCGCGGCCAGAGCGGTTCCGTCGCGGTGATCACCACCCCGGAAAAAGCCGTCGTTTATCTGGGCGGCCAGAAGCTGGGCCCATCCCCGGTGGACACGGTTTTTCCCACCGGCCGGCATAGCCTCACCATCATGTTGAACGGGGAAGAGCTGGTCAAGGAACGGGTGAACGTCTGCGCGGGCGAGAAAACCACCATCGAAAAGAAGCTTTTGATGCCTTACGGCAGCGTAGCGGTCAAAACCAATCCCTTGAAAATAAACGCCAAGGTAAGCGTGGATGGGGAAGAGGTCGGCTATACCAAAGGCGGCGTTCTGACCATCAATCGCCTGGAGGCGGGAACGCGGGTTTTCAAGATATCCAATGGTAAGCGGCACAAGGAGATGTCCGTCAACGTGCTTCCCGAGGAAACCGTCGAACTGAACGTGGACCTCAAATAGGCCGGCGCCCTTGCCCCCATGGCGGAAAGGGAGACCTTCCCGCCCCAACAGGAGATTGG
>DATENA010000136.1:0-40887 GCA_035275285.1 Fibrobacteria bacterium
GAACTCCGCAGGGAAACGTCCACCTGGAATGAATCCGCGAACCACAATCCCAAGCCCATTCGATGGGCATTTACCATCGCCAAAGCCCGGAAAAAATTCAAGTACCCCTGTCCCTTTTCAGGGAAGTCCGAGGACTAGGTCAGGCCCCTTGGCCGTTGTAAGCTCTCGCGCTTTGGCAGCGTAAAGATCCCACGTTCCTCTCCCTGCTGATTCCGCGCCCCCTTCCTCGATATTGCTTCAACCCTACGAAAAAGCCTCTTCCTGGTTGGGAAGAGACTGGATGGGAACGGATGTTTCCACCGGATCGCGGCAGCTACCTGGACCGGCGCTCTTTCTAAAACATGGACGAATCCTTGAGACGATTTGCCCGGTACGGGCATCCAACTTCCGGACGCACATCATCCCATGCTTCCCCGGCTTTTCCGGCGGAAGATAAACGGCGCGTCCGGAAAGCAGGAATGAAATGATACTCCGTACTTGGAAATTGAGCCGAACCCTTCCAGCCTTGGCTTTGATGGCCGCCATGGCAACCCCGACCCGGGCTGCCGTGGACTTTTTCCAGTACTTGGACTGGAATTATTTTTTCAACGTCGATTGGTCGTCGTCCAGCACCCTGGCCAATCACCTGAATTACAGCACTTGGAGCGTCTTCGAGCATCCGAGGGGCGTTGCTCCCAAATACATCGATATGGATATCACCACCGATTTCCCGGGACCCGGCCGGGGAAATTGCTTCGAATTGGCGACCCTGCGCGGCCCTTCAAACAACGATGCGGATACCGAGATCCATGTTCTGAAAGACGATGGGAAATGGGCCCGGCTATCCGACGATACCCCCGGTTCGCATTTATCCAAGGCCAGGATTCTGCTGAGTGACAACATTTTCACCACGCAGACCCCTCCCCCAGGCACAGGTCAAAGCCCGACCAAGATCCGGATATCCGCCTATGACACGGGCCACAATAGCGAGGACTTCGCTGTCGGCCTCACCTATGTAGGCAACCTGAGCGAAGCGCAATGCACCGGCGACGTGAGCAAAGCGGCGGTATATATCGATCGCCATGAAGGTATTCGCATCATCCGCGCCATCTAGCCCGCATCCGGATTTTTCCTCGTTCAGCCAATAGGCGTTTGCATACGAATTCACCAAAGAAAGGTAAAATCATGAACGTCCCTACCAAAACGACCCCATCCCTCCGCCGGCCCTTGTTGGCCTTGTTCGCCATGGCCACGGCCATTCCCGGCCTCGGAGCCGGAATCGGTTTCAGAATGTACCAGGCCGACAATGCCGCGGCGGGCGCGGGGAAAGGAACGACCTCCGTGCAATCGTACGTGGATTGGTCGCATACCACCACCGCGGCCGGCCATTCCAATTACGGCACGTGGACGAACCCGAACGGTTCCTCGACCAAATACACGGATTATCAGGTTTTCGGCAGTCCCGCCCCGGCCACGGCGAAATGCTTCGATATGTCGACCGAGCAAGTGAATGCCGACCTGGTAGCCGATCCGATTATCTGGGTCAAGACAAGTGATGGATTGTGGAAAAAGCTGGCCGATGATGTTTTCGGCGCATTCGCTTTCGCCAAAATCTGGGTCGAGCCAGGTTCGTTCTTCAACTCTTTTTCCAAAATCCGGCTCGCGGCATATTCCTCGAATCATAATAGCGAGGCTTTCAAGTTCAGAAGCAACTGGTCTTCCAGCGACCTGGCCAGCTGCATGGGGGGCACCAACCCGGGCGCGATCGTCCGGGCCAGTGGTGAGGTCGTTCTCGTCCGATCCAAGTGAATCTCCGTCCGCGCGCGCCTACCGTTTCCGGAACGGCGGGCGCGGACGCTTTTCCCCAAGGAGAACATGAAAAAGCTGCTGCTCTCGATTTGCCTGGGACTGGCCTGCACCCATGGGCTGCGGGCGGAGACGCCCTACGAGGATAAAAAAAAGATCCAGCCGGACCCGGCCGTCGAACGCCAGCAACGGGAGCGGGCGGAAAAGCGAAGGCTGGCCTATGAGATGCAAGCCAGGAAATACGCCGAAGCCCAGGCGCTGCTGCGCGTGGACGCGGATTCCGGCGATTGCCTGGCCATGCATAACCAGCGCGGCGTCTGCCTGGTGAACGCCCAGGCTTTCAACCGGGCCGTCGGCTCCGTGGAGCCGGACGACGGTTTGGGCGCTACGCCGGAGAAAAAGCGCGAACGGATCCGGGGCACGCGCCGGGAACTCCTGAAGCAAATGCTCCAGGGCGAATTCCTGACGGATGCGCTGAAGGCCACGGGCCTGGAAGGCGAAGTTGTGAGACGGGCCCAAGACGCGGAAACGCACAAATGGGCGCAGGCCGCCAAGGCCATCGGCGAAACCCGGCTGCGGGCGATTTATCGGCGGTATCGGGAAATCTTCGCCGCCCGCGAATCCCGCGTCTACCAGGTCTTGGCCTCGACCGATTCCCTCTGGATCGATTCCCTTTCCAAGCTTCCCCCCTCCGTCGCGCCCCGGGATCCGCAATCCCGCGTGCCCTGGGTCAGCGTACCGGATACCCTGATGCCCCCGGAACTGGCAGAGGCCGGCAGCTCCCTCAAGAAAAAGAAAAGCGCGCTCACCGTTTCCTGGAAAGCGGGATACGCGTGCATCCGCCTGGCGTCGGTGCTCAAGGTTCCCTCTATCCCTTTCGAACAGGCCCTGCCCACCTTGGTGGGCCTGATTCCCTATACGGATCCGGATTCCCTGCAAGCCCTTCAGGAAGCGCAGGCCTATTACACCGCCCATCCGGCGGAGTTCCGCAATCCGGATACCTTGGTCCTCGACGTGGCCCTGGTGCCGGGGGAAGCCGCGAACGCGGCGTGGGCGCGGCAACCCCGGCAAATCCGTTTGCAGAGCCTCGAGTTGCCGGAACAAGTCGGCCTGTGGTTGACAGGACCGCCGACGCAGCCGAACGCCCGGTCGGCTTTGCCGAACGCCCGGTCGGCTTTGCCGAACGGCCGGGACTCTCTCCGCGTGGGCGCGACCTTGGGACCCGTTTTCCTCGGAGTGGGCACCTGGACGTTCCGGATCGCGCAAATCCGGAAAGGAGCCGGCTTGGCCGGCTTCGAGGAGGCCAGGGACAGCTTGGACGCGCTTCTGCAGCGGCGGCGCACGGCCCAGGCGCTGGCCGAGGTCCGGGATGCCCAGCTCGATAAAAACCGCACCTTGGGCATGCGCATCTTCGAGGACCTCCTGGACGAGCGCCATCCCCCCGAAGAAGCCGAACTGAACCGGAGGATGCAAGCCGACTCTTCCGAGCTGGCCGCCATGCTCCCAAGGGATCTGCCGCCGGAAAAGGTCCGGGAGAACCTCAGAGTATTTTCCCTCATGAAACTGGCGCAAGCCAGGAGGGATCAGAGTTATGAATCATGGCTCAAGGAGTCCGTCACGCTGGAGAAGATGGATCCGGACTAGGCTCGGGTCCGGACGTCACCGCGCTTCTGGGCGAGGCCCATACGGGCTACGTGGTGGCGGACGGATTTTCCGCTTACGAGTCATTTTCCAGATGGCTCCTTTCCAGAGAGCGGATTCCTCCCCAAGTGCCCCCCATCCCCCCCGCCTCCAAGATTAGATTCTTCCCAATCCCTGACACAAACCCCCGGGTTCGGGCGTCCAAGCCTTGTGGAGGAACCTACCATGCTCTCGAAACTTCGGACCCTTGGATTCGCCGCAGCCGCTTTCAGCCTGTTCGCCTGCAACCCTCAGGACAAATCCGCCACGGGACCCTCCGGTCCGGGGCCGGAAGGCGCCACCGGGACCGGTTCGGCCAGGTTCGCCCTGCCGGCTTTGTCCCAGGGTTACCTGGCCAAGTCCGCCGCGGGCAAGATCGCCTTGTTCGATCTCACGGTGTACGGAGAGGGCATGGCTCCCATCCACCAATCCTGGCCCTTGTCTCCGGGCGGCCGCGATTCCGCGATCGTCACCGGCATTCCGGCCGGCCCCAAAAGGATCTTCTACGGGCGCCTGATCCAGACCAACTTGATCCAGTCCGACACCGCCGGGAGGGACACCCTGGTGACCCATGAAGGCAGCGACAGCGTTCTCATCCGGCGCGACAGCACCTCGGACGTGCACCTCTACCTCAAGAAGGTGGGGGGCAACGGTTCCGCCCACGTTTGCGTGGAGGTGGAAGGCTGGCCTTCGGACTCCGCCTGCGTCCAGCCGCCCGTCATTCCCCCCTTCCCGCTGTTCAGGGGATGCTGGAACGTGGCCATCACCAAGCCGGGCCCCACCCGCCAGCAGGATTCGGTGTTCAAGGCCAAGCTGCGCATTTTCCAGAGGGATTCGGTCCTTTCGGCCGTCATCACCTGGAATTCCGGGAAAAAGGATTCGGCCTACGGATACGTCATTCTACCCGGCGGATACGCGGTCATCGGCTACAACGGCGGACACGGTGATTTCACTCTGAGGGCGAACCTGATTCCAAGCAAGGTCGATACCACCCATCCCCTCGAATTGTTCGGCTGGTTCAACGACAGTTTGCGGAACATTTATGGGAACCTGGCGGGATCGCGCACTTCTTGCGATTCCGTGATCGTGCCTCCCATCGACTCCACCCTCCACGATACCGTCCGCGCGTGCTTCAACGTCTCGCAGAACCTGGTGAAGGGGAAAAGCGGGAGCGGCCGCCTGGGCCTGGTCGCCCGGGGCGCCCGGTACGTGGGCTATTTGCATTGGAACGGACTCCCCGCCATGACGTCGCGGGAGGACTTCCTGGGCCGCTTCCCGCTGGACTCGGCGTCCATCACGCTCCGGGGCAAGTCTCCCGCCGGCATGTGGACCACCACGCCCCAATCCGATACCGTCTCCTACCAGATCCGGTTGCGTCCCACCGGGACGGCCGTCGGGACCGTGAGCCGCCTGTTTCCCGCGGGTTGGAGCCCGGCCGGGACCTGGAATGCGACGGCATCCGCCTGCACGGAAAAAGACCTGCGGCCTTGATACGAAAAGACCTGCGCTCTTACTCCGGTGCGCATTGACAAGATCACGGCCCGCCTCCGTCATTGCCCTCGTCGCAGTACCCGCCGAACCGCAGGCGGTTCGGACGTACAGCTCCCCGGGCTGCTTAGGAGGCGGGGCCGCTTCTCTGTGACACTTCCTGCCCGTGCTCTTGTCAATGCGCACCGGAGCAACATGGAAAGACCTGCGCTCTTAACGCAGGCCTACAGGGCCAGGCTCGGCTCTTCGTCCTCTGCCTGCTGGATGCGGGGCATCTTCAGGTTCAGGCCGGCGGCCCGGTTCAGGCTCGCGATGAAATGCGCCGCCAACTCGACGGTCCGATCCACCGGATCGAGGTGCGGGAACAGGTACAGTTCCCGCAAGCCCAGGGCCATCCAGGCTTTCACCCGCAAGGCCCAGGCGTCCAAACGCCCGTAATCCTCCGGCCCCAGCGCATGCCCATTGAACCGGATGAACGCCGTGGACGTCGTGAGCCTCTGGTGCAGGGCATCCCTCCGGCCGGGGGTATCGGTGAGGATGGAGGCGATGCCTTGCGCTTCCAGCATGTCGAAGAGGCGGTTCTTCCAGCGCGCGTCCTGGAACCAGCCCGCATGCCGCACTTCCACCGCCAGCGGAAGCTTGCCCGCCTGGGTGGCCAGCAGGCGTTCCAGCTCCCCGAAACGGGCCGGGCCGAATTGCTCGGGGAATTGCAGGAAGAAGAGGCCGAGGCGGTCGCCGAAGGCCTGCGCGGCCTCGCATTGGGCCGCGAACAGTTGCCATACGCCGTCCAGGTTGGCGCCGTGGGTGACGTCCATGGGCACCTTGGGGCAGAAGCGGAAACCTTCCGGTGTTTCCGAAGCCCATTGGGCCGCCCGCTCCCGGACCAATCCGTACCCGGTGGAGTTGACTTCCAACGCGTTGAATTGCCGGCCATAGCAGGCCAGGCGCTTGGCCTTGGGCGTGCGGGGCGCGCAGAGCTTCCTGGCCATGGCGTCGTCCTGCCAGACCGGGCAGCCCACGTAGACCCGCAGCGGCCCGCCGCTCCGGCCCTGGACCAACCGGGCCGCGGTGGCGGGATCGTCCGGAGGCAGGGTAAAGTCTATGTTACGGGTGTCCTTGACCTTGCCGAAATCCATGGTCCTGGAAAAATGCCTTTTTCGCGGCACGGGGGAAAGGGGTTCCGGGATCGGCGTTCCGCCGGACTGCAATTCCGCCGAAACCTTCCCGCAACCCGGAGGTCAGGTTTCCGCCGCGCGCTGCCTCCATTTGTCCAGCCCCATGGCGCCGATGATGATCGCCCCCACCACGATGTTCTGCAGGTAGTTCGGGATCCCGGCCATGTTGCACCCGTTGCGGAGCACGGCCATCAGCAAGGCGCCCACCAGGGAGCCCACGGCGGTCCCCTCTCCGCCCCGGAGGGAGCCTCCCCCGATGACCACGGCGGCGATGATGTCCAGCTCCATGCCCTCCGCGGCGGTGGGATCCCCGAGCGTCAGGTTGGCGAATTGCATCACTCCCGCCATCCCGGCGAAGGCGCCGCCCAAGGCGTAGATGAGCAGGCGCCTGCGGACCACGGGGATGCCGCATAGGCGGGCCGTGGCCTCGTTGGAACCCAGGGCGAAGACGTGCCGCCCGAAAACGGTCCGGGTCAGGACGAGCGAGACCGCGCCCGCCAGGGCCAGCAGGATCCAGGCGCCCGGCGCCAGCACCAGCCAGGCCGGGGTGGGATCCACTTCCATGAGCGCGTTGAGCCAGGAAGCCGGGGCGGTCACGGTCTGTTCGCCGGCGGCCCACTTGGCCGCCCCGCGGTAGATCTGCATGGTGCCCAGGGTGACGATGAAGGCGATGATGCCCAGGCGCGCGGTGAGGAATCCGTTGAGGAGGCCGCAGCCGGCGCCGGCGGCCACGGCGCAGGCCGCCGCCGCCCAAGGCAGGACCGCGCCGGGAAGGAAACCCAGGCCCAGGACCTTGGCGGCGAGGACCGTGGCCAGGGCGATGATGGATCCCACGCTGAGATCGATGCCGCCGCCGACGATGACCAGGGTCATGCCCAGCGCGCCGATGCCGACGATGACCGATTGGGTGAGGATGGTCTTGAGGTTGAACGCGCAGTGGAACGCGGAAGGCCCTATCGAGGCGAACAGCAGGAAGGTGGCGGCCAGTCCCAGGCAGGGGAGCAAGGATCGCAGCGTCGCCTTCACGGGCGCCCCGCTCCGGAAGTCGCCCAGGCCATCACTTCCGCCTCGGTCCAGCGGCCCACCGGCCGCACCGGGCTCAGCTTCCCGCGATGCAGCACCGCGAGGCTGTCGCACACGCCGAACAGCTCGGGCAGATAGGACCCGGCCCACAGGACGGCCTTACCCTCCGCGGCAGCCCGGGAGATGAGCCGGTAGATCTCCGCCTTGGCCCCCACGTCCACGCCGCGCGTGGGCTCGTCCAGGAGCCAGACCTCGCTCCGGCCCAGCAGCAACCGGCTCAAGGCCACCTTCTGCTGGTTGCCGCCGGAGAGCGCGCCCACGGCCTGCTCGGGATCCCGGTAGCGCACTTGCAGGGCGGCGCAGACCTCCCGCACGGCCGCGGTTTCCGCATCGCGGCGCAGCAGGCCTCCCGGACCCCGAAAGCGCCCGAGTACGGAGAGGGTGGCGTTGGCCCGCACGGACAGGTTCAGGGCCAGGCCCTCTTCCTTGCGGTCCTCGCTCAGGAAGCCGATGCGCCCGCCCATGTCCCGCGGCGGCACGCCCGGCATGCCCATCTCCCCGGCGATCCGGGGCCCCAATCCGGCCAGGCCGCGCAGCAGGGAACTCCGTCCCGATCCCACCAATCCGGCCAGGCCCAGGATCTGGCCGCGCCTGAGGTCGAACGCGGCCGGCGCGGCTCCGGGCCGGGAGATCCAGCCGCGCACGGAGAGCAGGGTATCCCCCAGGGTACGGGGGGCGGAAGGGAATATCTCGGTGACGGGCCGGCCCACCATGGCGGCGAGGATGTCCCTTTGCGGGGTGGAGGCGGGCAGCCCCGCCGCCGCCGTCCTCCCGTCCCGGAGCACGGTGATGCGATCGGCGACGCGCGCCGTCTCTTCCAGGAAATGGCTGATGTAGACCACGGAAACCCCGCGGGCCTTGAGCCTGGCGATGGCGCCGAACAGGTTCTCCGCGTCCCGGGCCGGCAGGGAGCTGGTGGGCTCATCCATCAGGATCAGGCGCGCGTCCTGGAACAGGGCCCGGGCGATTTCCACGATCTGCCGTTCCGCCGTCCCCAGATCGCCCACGCGGGTCCGGGGATCGAGATGGCCGTATCCCAGCCGCTCCAGGGCTTCCCGCACGCGGCCGCCCTGGCTTTTCAGGAAGCCCAGGCGCGACGCCTCCCGGCCCAGGCAGATGTTGGATTCCACGTCCAGGTGCGGGGCCAGGGCCAGCTCCTGGTGCACCAGGGAAACTCCCAGGTTACCGGCTTGCGCCGGGCCCGGGGGCCGGTAAGGCGCGCCGAGGAATTCCATGGTCCCGCCGTCGGGCGCCAGGGATCCCCCCAGGATGGACATCAAGGTGCTTTTGCCCGCTCCGTTCTCGCCCACCAGGGCATGGACTTCCCCCGGGGCGATTTCCAGATCGACGCCTTGCAGGGCCTGCGCGGCCCCGAAGGCTTTGCGCACGCCCCGCAGGCGCAGCAGGGGCCTCGGGTGAAGCAAGGTCCGCCCGTCCGCCGGAGGGCCGGCCGGCACGGCTCCCTTCAGTTCCCCAGCCATCGCTTCAGATCGGGATGGACCAGTTCCCGGATCGCCGGCTCGGAGAGATTGGCCGCGGAGACGAAGCGCGCGCCGGTATCGGTCCGGGGCTCCACCTTGGCCCCGCGCTTGGCGGCCAGGGCGGCCTTCACTCCCAGGTATCCCATCCGGAAAGGGTCCTGCACCACCAGGCCCAGCACTTCGCCTTCCTTCAGGGCGGCGAGGAGCGGCTCGGTGGCGTCGAAGCCGATCAGCCTGGATTTGCCCGCGCGCCCGGCGATCTGCAGGGCCCGCAGCATGCCGAAGGTGGTGGGCGCATTGGGCGTGAAGATGCCGTCCACTTGCGGGTATTTGTTCAGGAGGTTCTGGGCCGTCTTGAGGGCGGATTCCGCCGTCACGCCCGCGTATTGGTTGGAGGAGAGGACTTCCACTCCCGGGGCGTATTCCCTGAGGCCGTCCAGGAAGCCGTTCTCGCGGTGGCTGTTGCTGGCCGAGCCCTCCAGGTAGCGCATGACCACCACCTTGCCTTCCGGGTGCGTCAGGGCGTCCGCCATTTCCCTGGCCGCCAGCCTGCCCGCCGCGTAATTGTCCGTGGCCACGAAGCTCGAGAAGGCCTTGGACTTCAGGTCCGAATCGATGATGACCACGGGAATGCCCCGCTTGACGGCCGCTTCCACGGGCCGCGCCAGGGCGGTTTCGTCCAGGGGCGCCAGCACGATGGCGTCCAGGCCCCGGCTGGTGAAGTTCTGCACCACCTCGATCTGGCCCTTGCGATCGTCTTCCTTGGACGGTCCTTGCCAGAGGATCTCCGCGCCTTCTTCCCGGCCCGCCTTGACGGCCCCGGCGTGCACGGTTTTCCAGAATTCATGGGTGGTGCCTTTGGGGATCACGGCCACCGCCGGCCGGGAGGCCCCGGTTTGGGCGCGGGAGGGCGCGGCCAGGCCCATCGACAGGAGGAGCGCGGGACCCGTGATGGAAAGGGCGTTCCGGACCAGGTGCGCGAATCGTTGCGATTTCGGCATCAAAAGACCCCCATTCGGAAAATTGAAAATAAAGATAAGAACACCCCGTGGGATTCAGCCGGAATCGTTAATTTATGTTTTCATATTGGAAGTATATCCGGGAGCCCGAATGCGCACGATCCGATTCCGAAACGAACGCCGCGAGAAAATCCTCGGGCTGCTCCTGTCCCGGCAGCGCGTGTCGGTTACGGAGCTCAGTAAGCAATTGCGCGTCACCGGGGCCACCATCCGCGCGGATTTGGAGGCGCTGACCCGGGAGAACAAGCTCATCCGCACCTACGGCGGGGCCGTGGTGCCCCAGGAAAAGAACCCGCCGGAAGCGCCCATGGACGTGCGCCTGCGCAACCAGGTCTCGGAAAAGCAGGCCATCGGGCGCCTGGCCTCCTCGCTCATCCAGGACGGGATGGTGGTGGCCCTGGACGCCAGCACCACCTCCCTGGCCGTGGCCGCGTTCCTGCGCAACCGCAAGGGCCTCACCGTGGTCACCAACAGCCTGGCGGTGGCCACCCGATTGGTGGACGCGCCGGGGGTCAACGTAATCATGCCGGGCGGCACCTTGCGGCACGAATCCTCCTCCATCGTGGGCCCGGAAGCGGTGCAATTCCTGTCCAGGCTGGAGGTGGAGTTGTGCCTGATGGGCGCCCACAGCGTGCATGCCGCCCGCGGTCTGGGCGAGCTGAACCAGCAGGAGACGGAGATCAAGCAGGCGCTGGCCTCCATCAGCCGCAGGGTGGTGGCCCTGGCCGATTCGACCAAGTGGAACAAGGTGTCCGTGGCCTATTTCTGGCCTTTGGCGAAGGTGGAGATCCTCATTACCGAGGGGCAAATTTCCCGGGAAATCAAAGAATCCCTGCGTTCCCAGGGAGTGCGCCTATTGCTTGCCCAATGAGGGTCCGGCGGATCCGGGAAATCGCGGAAATTTTCGTTTCGAAAATATAGAAAAACGGAATACTTTCATTTTAAAAACATATTAACTTGAATATCGCCGCCGCCGGCAAAGAAGAGAAGAGGAGAAACATGAAGCCTGCCGTCCAGACCACCATCATTCCCGACAAGTGGGACGAGCAAGCCTGCCGCGGCTTTTCCGAAGAGCAATTGCTGCTGTACCGTTCCAATCTGCTCGGATCCGATCTGCGCGTCACCAATTACGGCGGCGGCAACACCTCCGCCAAGGTGGCCATGAAGGATCCCCTCACCGGCAAGGAGGCGGAAGTCCTGTGGGTCAAGGGATCCGGCGGGGACATCGGCAGCATGAAGCTGGACGGCTTTTCCACCCTGTACATGGACAAGCTGAACGCCCTCAAGGGCCTGTACCGCGGCCTCGCCCATGAGGACGAGATGGTCGGCTACCTGCCCCATTGCACCTTCAACCTCAATACGCGCGCGGCCAGCATCGATACGCCCCTGCACGCCTACATCCCCTTCAAGCACGTGGATCACGTGCATCCGGATTCCGTCATCGCCATCGCCGCGTCCAAGAACGGCGAGGCCATCACCCAGCGCATCTTCGAGGGCGAACTCGGCTGGATCCCGTGGCAGCGCCCCGGATACGATCTGGGCCTCAAGCTCGAGGCCATGTGCAAGGCCAGGCCCGGCCTCAAGGGCATCATGCTGGGCGGCCACGGGTTCTTCACCTGGGGGAACACTTCCAAGGAATGCTACCGGAACACCATCCGCGTGATCCAGAAGGCCCAGGCGCATATCGACGGCCTGGACAAGGGCAACGCCTTCGGCGGGCCCGAGGTGGCGGCGCTGGGCAAGGCGGAGCGCGCGGAATTCGCCTCCCGCCTCATGCCCACCCTGCGCGGCAAGCTGAGCAAGGAGAACCGCAAGGTCGGCCACTTCGACGACAGCGAGGAGGTGCTGGCCTTCGTCTGTTCCAAGGACGCCAGGGAACTGGCCGCCAAGGGCACCTCCTGCCCGGATCACTTCCTGCGCACCAAGATCTTCCCCCTCTTCGTCGAGATCGATCCCTCCAAGGATCCGGTGGACAAGATCCTCTCCGGCCTGGACGGCCTGCTGGAAGGCTACCGCAAGGAATACGCGGCCTACTACGACCGCTGCAAGCGCCCGGATTCCCCGGCCATGCGCGATCCCTATCCCGTCATCATCCTGGTGCCGGGAGTGGGGATGTTCTCCTACGCCAACGACAAGGCCACGGCCCGCATCGCCGGCGAGTTCTACGTGAACGCCATCAACGTGATCCGCGGCGCGGGCGCCATCGATCAATACGTCGGCCTGCCGGAGCAGGAAGCCTTCGACATCGAATACTGGGCGCTGGAAGAGGCCAAGCTGCGCCGCATGCCCAAGCCCAAGTCCCTGGCCTCGCGCATCGCCCTGATTACGGGCGGGGCCGGCGGCATCGGCAAGGCCACCGCCAAGCGCCTGCTCGACGAAGGCGCCGTGGTCTGCCTCACGGACATCGACTCCGCCGCGCTCAAGGAAGCCGAGGAGGAGTTCAAGTCCCGTTACGGCAAGGACAGCGTGCGCATCGCGGTCTGCAACGTCACGGAAGAAGCCTCCGTGGTCGAATCCCTCAAGGTCTGCGCGCGCGAGTTCGGCGGCCTGGACATCCTCGTCAACAATGCCGGCATCGCCTCGGCGGCGCCCTACGAGGAGACCTCCCTGGACCTGTGGAACAAGAACATCGGCATCCTGGCCACCGGCTACTTCCTGGTCTCGCGGGAAGGCTACAAGACGCTCCTGGCCCAGGGCCTGGAAGGCTCCATGATCTTCATCTCCAGCAAGAACGGCCTGGCCGCCTCGCCGGGAGCCTCCGCCTATTGCACCGCCAAGGCCGCGGAAATCCACCTGGCCCGCTGCCTGGCCCTGGAAGGCGCGTCCAAGGGCATCCGCGTCAACGTGGTCAATCCGGACGCCGTGCTCAGGGGCTCCAAGCTCTGGCAGGGCAACTGGCGCAAGGAACGCGCGGAATCCAACAAGATAGGCGAGAACCAGCTCGAGGAGCATTACCGCCAGCGGAGCCTGCTCAAGCGCAATGTCTTCCCCGAAGACATCGCCGAGGCGGTGTATTTCTTCGCCGGGGACGCGTCCTTCAAATCCACCGGCAACATCCTGAACGTGGACGCGGGCAACCCGCAATCCTTCCCGCGCTGAAGCGCGGACCACGGAAAGACGCATGGAAAAGCATTATCTGGCCATAGACCTGGGCGCGGAAAGCGGGCGCGTCATGCTCGGCTCCCTGGCGGGCGGGCGCCTGGCGGTGGAGGAGATCCACCGCTTCCCCAACGTGCCGGTCCACATCCGGGGCACCCTGCGCTGGAACCTGCTGGACCTCTTTTCGGAAGCCAAGGAGGGCCTGCGCAAGGCCGCCGCGCGCGGCGTGCCCATCAGCAGCCTCAGCACGGACGCCTGGGGCGTGGACTACGTGCTCTTCAAGGAAAAAGAATCCATGGTCACCAACGCCTACCATTACCGCGACTCCCGCACGGACGGGGCCATGGAAAAGGTGTTCGCCAAGGTGCCCGCGGACGCCATCTTCGCCGAGACGGGCATCCAGTTCATGCCCATCAACACCCTCTACCAGCTGTTCATGGACCTGGAGCAGAGGCCGGAAGTCCTGGCCTGGGCCGATCGCTTCCTGAACATCGGCGACTATTTCAATTACCTGCTGACCGGGATCCCCTACGGGGAGGCCTCCCTGGCCAGCACGTCCCAGCTGTACAATCCCGCCAAGACGGATTGGGCCTGGGACTTGATCGCGCGGCTGGGCCTGCCCAAGAAGCTGTTCCCGGCCCTGGTCAAACCCGGCACCAAGGTGGGGCCGCTCCTTTCCGAAGTGGCCCTGGAGACGAACCTCAAAGGCGCCCAGGTGGTGGCCTCCTGTTCCCATGACACCGCCGCCGCCGTGGCCGCGGTTCCCGCCGAGCCCGGGCAGGGCGATTGGGCCTTCCTCAGTTCCGGGACCTGGTCCCTGCTGGGCACGGAGCTGGGCGCGCCCCTCATCGACGCCACCGGCCGCAAATACAATTTCACCAACGAGGCGGGCTACGGCGGCACCATCATGTTCCGCAAGAACATCGTGGGCCTCTGGATCGTGCAGGAGTGCCGGCGCGCCTGGGCGGAAATGGGCAACGAGTACAATTACGACGAATTGACCGCCATGGCGGAGGCCGCGGTACCCTTGCGCAGCCTTATCCGCCCCGAGGACGCGCGCTTCGGCAAGCCGGGGCGCATGCCGGGAAAGATCGTGGACTATTGCCGCGAGACCGGCCAGCCCGTGCCCACCGATCCCGGCAGCATGATCCGCTGCGCGCTGGAGAGCCTGGCCCTGCTGTACGCCAAGACCCTGGGGGAATGCGCCGCCGCCACCGGCCGCAAGTTCCGCACCCTGCACGTGGTGGGGGGCGGCAGCCGCAACCGGCTGCTCAACCAGTTCACCGCCGATGCCCTGCAATTGCCGGTGCAGGCGGGACCGGTGGAGGCCACCACCATCGGCAACCTGTTGATCCAGGCCAAGACCCTGGGGCATGAGACCGGGGATCTGCGCGCCGTGGTGCGCAGGTCTTTCCACGTGGAGACGTTCGGGCCCGCCGATGCCGGATCCTGGCACGGGGCCGCCAAGCGATTCGAGGCCTTGCCCGTCTCCTGAAGGCGCGCGAACGCACGGGGTCCGCCGGGTGTCCGCGTTGCGCGGACACCTGAAAAGACGCCGGGAACCGGGACCGATTACCTCAGGGAAACGGATTCTGGATTGCGCCTCCGGCGGGATGGCCCTTTGCGGATTAAAATGATACAGTAACTTGAACGGCCCGGGTATTTCCGTAATTCCCGGGCCTGGGGGCTTATCCTTTGCAACGAATCCATCCGGCCGTGCAAAAATCCCTGGCCCATGTGCGGGAGGAAATCAAAAGCGCCGTCTGGTCGCAGGGCGATAGGCTTCCGCCCATCCGGGTCCTGGCCCGCCAGGCCCAGGTTTCCGCGGCCGCCATGTGCTCCGCTTTGGGCATGCTCAAGACCGAGGGCCTCATCAGCATCATCAAGAACCGGGGCGCCTATCTGGGCCTGCCCCCCGCCGACGGCCGCAACGGGTACCATACCGCCTCCCCGGGAGAATCCCAGCGCTGGCAACGGCTCAAGATCCAGATCGAAAAGGACATCTTCAACGGCTTTTTCACGCCGGGCGAAGCCATGCCTTCCCTGCGGGACCTGCAGAAATCCTATGCCGTCTCCTACAAGACCCTGCGCAAGGCCATGGAAGCCATCGCTTCGGAAGGCGTGGTGGTGCCCCATAAGAAAACCTACCTGGTCCCGCATCTCCGGCGCGCCCACGGCACCCTGGTGTTCATCAGCGCCCCGGAAGCGGCCTCCAAAATCATCTGTGGAGGCTACCCCGTCACCGAGTTCCTGTCCACCCTGCGCCGCGAAGGCGGCAAAAGCCTGATCAACGTGGTGGTCATCCCCTACGACCCCGAGCGCCGCAAGGCCGTGTTCGGGAACCAGCTGATCGCGCTCCAGGAAAAGCATTCCGTGCTGGGCTATATCCTTTGGACGTCCATGCTGCCGGAGCGCAAGCTGGACCAGGCTTTGCAGACCCTGCGGGAAGTCCAGCGTCCGGAGGCCAAGCCCGGCAGCCTGGACAAGCCCGTGGCCGTGGTCGACACCACCTGGGACATGGCCATCACCAACGCCCTGCACCATCAGGCCGATCTGGCCGGCTGGGCCTTCCGCATCTTCACGGTGGCGGGCCTGCTGGCGGGGCGGCAGGTGGGCCAATACCTGCTCAAGCTCGGGCACCGCAAGGTCGCCTTCCTCTCGTATTGCCACAAGGAACTCTGGTCGCAATACCGCTTCCGCGGCCTGCTGCAAGCCTTCCAGGGAGCCGGGTTCGGGGAGGGCGTGCGCAAGTTCGCGATCGAAGAGGTGGACGACCGGTTCCACGCGCTTCCGGGCCCGGAGGAGCTGGAAAGCTTCCGCAAGCAGGCCGACGCGTTCCTGGCTGCGTCCATGGAGGCGGGGCAGGGCTATTATGCCTCCTATGCCCAGGAGCAGATGACCGGGTCCATCTGGAACTACATCCACCAGGTCAAGATGGCCGCGCGCGTGGAACCGGTCCTGACCGCGGCCTTGCAGGAGCCGGGCCTCACCGCCTGCGTGGGCGCCAACGACCGCATGGCCCTCTTGGCCCGCGACCACCTGATCAAGAAAGGGGTGCGCATCCCCCGCGACATGAGCGTGATCGGCTTCGACGACAGCAAGGCCGCCACCGACAACGACCTGTCCAGCTACAGCTTCGCCTTCTCTGAAATCGCACGGAAACTCCTCGGCCACGTGCTCAGCCCCCGCCAGAAGGCCCATTCCCAGGAGGGCAATGCGGTGGAATGCGAAGGCCTGCTCATCGAGCGCGGATCCAGCGGCCACGTCCGTTCCTGACGGTCAAAAACACCAAAATCATCCACGGCGTTGAAGTCAATAATCCTATCCCATTTCCCGAGACGCCGGGACCCGGGTTTGGATACTTTTTCCAGACGCGAAGGTTCCGCCCGCAAGCGGCCCGGGGGCGGTTTCCAGTGGGCGGATCAAAATGACGGTTCCCAAAAAAGTCCAGCTTTTCCATACCTGCATCATCAACGAAATCTACCCGGAAGTGGGCCTTTCGGTGGTGAACATTCTCGAGCGCCTGGGGGTGGAAGTGGAAGTCCCCCTGGCCCAGACCTGCTGCGGCCAGCCGGCCTTCAACGCCGGCTTCCACGCGGACGCGCGCAAGGTGGCGCGCCACACGCTGGACCTGCTTTCCGCCACCGAAGGCCCCATCGTGGTCCCTTCCGGCTCCTGCGGCGACATGATCACGCATCAATACCACATGCTCTTCAAAGGCGACGATGCGGACGATCGCGACGGGAAGGCCTACGCGGCCAAGGCCCACGCGGTTTCGGAGCGCTGCTACGAATTCTCCGTGTTCCTGGTCGACGTCCTGGGCGTCACCGATCTGGGCGCGCGCCTGGGCCTCAAGGCGGCCTACCACCCCTCCTGCCATCTGCTCCGCGGCCTGGGCGCCAGGACCCAGCCGCGCGCCCTGCTGGCCGGCGTGGAGGGCCTGGAATGCGCGGACTTCAAGGACCAGGAGGAATGCTGCGGCTTCGGCGGCATGTTCTCGGTCAAGAACGCGGCCATCTCCACGGGCATGCTCGAAAACAAGTTGCGCAACCTGGAAGCCTCCGGGGCCAAGGCCGTGGTGAGCTGCGACATGGGTTGCCTGATGCATATGGAAGGCGGAGTGAAAAGGCGGGGCGGGACTTTGAAGGTGAGGCACATTGCCCAGGTTTTGGAAGAGGGCTTGAAATGAGGGGCGGAGGTTTGATGGACATCGGGGAGCATTGGACCGACATCCCGTCGGGAGTCGGGGGTCGGGGGTCGGGGGTTGAAGAGAAGAAGGGGAAGAATGGGTTTTTTGCCGCCGGCTTTGGGCGGCTGGGGCTCGCGGCAGAGCGTTCCGCCGCCGCTTCCAAGCGGTCCCAAAACCGAGCGCACGCCGTTGCCACGGCGATCCCATTCTTCACCCCCGACCCCCGACTCCCGACTCCCGACCGTAGAGCACCCACGGGCACTATGGTTTCAAATCTCCTCCCCTCTCCTTCCGCATCTCTTCTCCCTCCGCCCCCACGGTACGGACAATGAGTCACTTCCTCGCCCGCGTCGAAACCGCCCTCAAGGACGAGGATCTGAAAGTCGCCCTGGGCCGCGCCACCGATCGCCTGGGTTCGCGCCGCTCGGCCTCCCTGGCTTCGCTGGAGAACTCGGACATGATCCGGGACATGGCGCGCCGCGCCAAGATGGGCCTGCTCGCGGACCTGGCCGGCAACCTGGAGACCTTCGAGAAGAACCTGATCAAGAACGGCGTCAAGGTGCACTGGGCCGAGGACGGCAAGGCCGCCAACAAGATCATGGTCCGGATCGCCAAGGAGCGGAATTGCAAACGGGCCGTGAAATCCAAGTCCATGGCCACGGAAGAGACGCATCTGAACCACGACCTGCTCGACGCCGGCGTGGACGTGCTGGAAACCGATCTGGGCGAGTACATCGTGCAATTGGCCGAAACCACCCCGTCGCATATCATCCTCCCCATCATCCACATGACCAAGGAGAAGATCGGCGAGATCATGCACCGGAAGATCCAGGTGCCGTACACCTCCGATCCCGGGAAGCTGGCCAAGATCGCGCGCGCCAAGCTGCGGGAAGCGTTCCTGTCCGCGGACCTGGGCATCACCGGGGCCAATTTCGGCGTGATCGATTCCGGCGCCATCGTCCTGGTCAGCAACGAGGGCAACGCCCGCCTGGTCACCACCCTGCCGCGCGTGCACGTGGTGGTGATGGGCATCGAAAAGCTGGTCCCGTCCCTGGCCGATCTGGACCTGATGGTCAAGATCCTGGGACGCTCCGCCACGGGCCAGAAGATCACCACCTATACGTCCCTGGTCACCGGCCCGCGCCGCCCGGGCGAAACCGACGGCTGCGAAGAGATGCACGTGATCCTGCTCGACAACGGCCGCAGCCGCATCCTGGGCGGGCCCATCGCCGAGATCCTCGGCTGCATCCGCTGCGGCGCCTGCCTCAACGCCTGCCCGGTCTACAAGAACATCGGCGGCCACGCCTACGGAGACACCTATCCCGGCCCGGTCGGGGCCATCGTAACCCCTGGGTTACGCGGGATAAAGGGCTGGAAGGCCCTGCCGGACGCCAGCTCCCTGTGCGGCGCCTGCAAAGAGGTGTGTCCGGTGCGCCTGGACATCCCGCGCATGCTCCTGGAGCTGCGCAAGCACGCGGTCGAGGAAGCCGGGATCCCCTGGAGCCTGCGCATCGGCCTGTGGGGCTTCGGCATGGTCGCCTCGCGCCCCTGGCTGTACAAGCCCGGCGCGCGCCTGGGCGGCATCGCCGCGCGCCTGCTGGCCCCGGACGGATGGATCAAGAAGCTCCCCGGCCTGGCGGGCGGATGGACCCGCTCCCGCGACATGAAAGCCCCGGCGGCCAAAACCTTCCAACAGCTGTTCCGGGAACGGAAACGGCCGGCGGCTCCGGCCGCCAAGCCCGCCTCCGAACCCGCCTCCGCGCAAGGGGCCGCCCATGTCCGCTGACGCCCGCCTGGCCATCCTCTCCCGCGTGCGCCAGGCCCAGGTCCGCGCTTACATTCCGGAAGCCAAGCCCGGCCTGCCCGAGCGCCTGGCCTATCCCGCCCTGGGGCCGGAAGCGCGCCTCGACAAGCTGGTGGAGGAGTTCCGGCTCCTGGACGTGGAGGTGTTCGTGGAATCCACGGGGGAAGACGTGCGCAAGCGCGTATGCGCCTTCACCGCCGGCAAGGCCATCCTCAGTTGGGACGCGGCCTGCTTGCCTTACGGCGTGGGCGATTGCCTGCGCGGGGAAAAAGTCTATTACGGCGGAGACTCCAAGGAGGACCAGGGCAAGGCGGAGGTCGGACTGACCGGGTGCGAGAACGCCCTCGCCGAGACCGGCACCCTGGCGATGACCTCCGGTCCGGGGCGGCCCAGGACGGCCTCGCTCATGCCCATGACCCATGTGGCCGTCATCCGCCGGGAGGACATCCTCCTGGGGATGGGGGAATTCTTCCGGAAGTTCCGCGAGGCGGCGGACCGGGGCGGCATGGGGCTTCCCTACGTGGTCTTCATCACCGGGCCCAGCCGCACGGCGGACATCGAGCTGTCCCTGACCCTGGGCGTGCACGGCCCCGGCCGGCTCGTCGCCGTCATCGGGCCATGAAAATGCTATTTCTTTCCCATGCCCCGAAATCCGGTTTCCTTGGCGGCAGGCCGGGGCCTCTCCGTTAGGCTCAGGCTCGCGATCGCGGCCGCCCTGGCCGCGGGCTTGTCCGCCTGCTCCCTGCTCGCCCCCCCGCTCCCCCCTCCGCTCGCTCCCGAATGGCGCCTGGTGCCCGAAGCCACCGTCCTGGGGGAGAAGCGCCAGTTCTTCATGTACGGCCGGAAGCTGGACAGCGTAACCGTCACGGTACCTCCCAGCCTGATCATGGAACAGGGCGCGGCCGCTTCCCAGGGGCGGGTGCGGTCCTTCCATTTCAAGGTCCTGCCCCTGGCCAAGGACTCCCTGGCCGAGGGGGAGGAGGTCGGCATCCGGGAGGTGCGGGTCAAGACCCTGGACACCGCCGTGGTGTTCAAGATCAAGGTGATCGACGAATCGCATCCGCGCTGAAGGGGTTCAGCCGCGGACGATCTCCAGGCAGGCCCTGATCTTTTCCAGATCCTTCTTTCCCGGGGAGATCTCCACCTTGCTGTTCAGGTCCACGGCGAAAGGCGCGCATGCGCCCAGCGCCTCCGCCAGGTTGCGCGGTCCCAGTCCGCCCGCCAGGAAGAACGGAAGGTGCAGGGAGTGTTCCGCCAGGAGGTTCCAGTCGAAGGTCAGGCCGCTGCCGCCGAATCCCCCCGCCTTGCCCGCTTGGGTGTCGATCAGGAAGAACGCCAGGGGGGAAACGGGTCCGCCGCCCCGCAAGGCCGCTTCCAGCGGGGCCCGGAGGCCTCCCAGATCGGCCAGGCGCGTGTGCGGAAGGGCTTTGATCACGGGGACGGGCATGCGCCGGACGTATTCCCAGTCCTCCCCGCCGTGCAGTTGGACGTGGCGGATTCCGGTCATGGCTATTACATCGATCACAAAGTCCGGATCCGCGTCCGCAAAAACCCCAACCGGCTCCGCGCGGCGCAGGGAGCGGATCAGGGGCGCGGCCGCCTCCGGCGCGATATGGCGGGCGCTGCCGGGATGGAAATTGAATCCGATCCATTCCACGCCCAGGGCGTCCAGGGCCGCGGCCTCGGCGGGTTCGCGGACGCCGCAAACCTTGACCTGGCACCGTTTTGAATTGCCGTTCGCAGCGTTCATCTTAGGTCACCGCCCTTCGGGTCGTCGCCGACCTGCTTGTCGCCAAGGCCCCGGAACGGGGCCGCGGGCGGCTCGGATACCCCTCCGGCCGGGGCCCGGCAAGCAAAATAGAGATTTTTTTCCTAAATTCCGATAGGGCCTCGACCGTGATGCGCGGAAATCCGGGGGTTGGCGCGGCCCGAACAACTTTAGGGGTGAATGGATATGAGCGAGATGAAGAAAGTTGCCTCCCTGGAAAGCGTCGTATTCAACTACCCTGCGGGAAACAATGCGCTCGACAAAATCAGCCTGGATCTCCACCAGGGTGAAATCGTGGGCCTGGTGGGCGCCAACGGCGCGGGCAAAACCACCTTGATGAAGATCCTGGCCGGGTACATGGACAAGAGCGACGGCACCATCCAATACAACGGCCGCGCCATCGAGGAGTTCTCCAACAAGAAACTGAACGAGTTCGTGAACCTGGTGGAGCAGAACCCGGAAAGCCAGCTGGTGGGCCCCACCGTCGAGGACGAGTTGGCCCGCGCCTGCCGCCTGATGGGATACGAAGGCCGCGTCATCCGGGAGAAGGTCGATTTCGTGCTCAAGCTGGTCCGCATGAAGCAGGCCAAGGAATGGTATCTGGACGAGATGTCCTGCGGGGAGCGCCGCCGCATCGCCCTGGCCATGGCCCTGATCGCCGACCCGTCCATGCTGCTGCTGGACGAACCCCTTTCCGATCTGGACCAGGTGGGCGTCAAGGACGCCATTTCCACCCTCCGCGAGTTGAAAAGCCGCGGGTTGTGCATCATCGTCTCCTCCCACCGCCTGGAGGACATCCTGGAATTGACCGACAAGATCGCCGTGCTGGGCGAGGGCCGCCTGCTCATGGTCGATGAGCCCCAGAAGGTGCTTTCCAACGAGGAGATCCTGAAGCTGGCCTCCATCAACCTGCCGGCCATCCCCCGGCTGTTCCTGCGCCTCCAATCGGACGGCGTGCTGGCCTCCACCAGGCTGCCGCTCAGCATGGACCAGGCCGTGGAACGCATCCGGGAAGCCATCTCGCTGAGGTTGGAGGCGACCCAGGCCCTGGCCGTCCCCGTCGCGGCACCGGCGAAGTCCAAGGAACGGGACGCCGCACCCGCCTCCGAAAAGAATTCGATCACCACCAGAATCGAACTCTGAGCCCCGGGCGGAACGGGATCCGGACGGACGCGCGCCTCCCCACGGAAACGGTATGGAATCCCTCTACCTCATCGATGTCTCGGCCCTGGCCTTCCGGTCCTTCTATGCCTTCATCAACAATCCCCTGAAGAAAGGGGATCAGGAGACTTCGGCGATTTTCGGCTTCGCCTCGCATACCCTGCGCCTGGTCCAGGAATGCAAGCCGACCCATATCGCCTTCGTGAAGGACCTGCCCAAGAAGACCTTCCGCCACGCGCTCTACAAGGAATACAAGGCCCACCGCAAGCCCATGCCCGACGGCCTGGCCTCCCAGTTGCCCCTCATCGACAAGTTCGTGGCCGCCACCGGCCTGCGCACCGTGGAGCTGGAAGGCTACGAGGCCGACGACGTGATGGCCACCCTGGCCTGCGACGCCCGGGACCGCGGCATGAAGGCCTACATCGTGACGCGCGACAAGGACATGATGCAACTGGTGGGCGACGACATCTTCCTCTTCGATCTGGGCAAGGCCAAGACGGACTCCCTGGTGATCGGCGCCAAGGAGGTGAAGGAGAAGATGGGCGTGCCCCCGGAGCGCATCGTGGATTACCTGTCCCTGCTCGGGGACGCGTCGGACAACGTGCCCGGGGTGGCCAAGATCGGGCCCAAGACCGCGGTGGAATTGATCGAAACCTACGGCACCCTGGACCGCATCTACGAGTTCGTGGAGAACATCCCCAAGAAGGGGCTGCGCGAGAACCTGAAGAACGATCGCGAGAACGCGTTCCTGTCGCGCCAGCTCGTGACCCTGAACTGCAAGCTGGAATTGCCCCTGGGGCTGGACGATCTCCGCTACCCCGGCGTGAAGGCCGAAGCCACTTCCGCTTTCCTGCTCGAATGGGAATTCAAGTCCCTGCTGAAATTGGTCAACGGCTCCGCCACCACGGCGGCGGCGGCCCGCGCGGGTTCGGTCAACGGCGTGGAGGGCCCCGCCATGGCCCTGGCGAGCGACGCCGTTCCCGTGGCCCAATTGGCCGAAGCCATCGGGGAGGCGGCCGGGCCGGAGCGGGATCCGGATCTGCGCTATGAACTGGTCGACACCCCGGAAGCCCTGGCGGACCTGGCCGGGCGCCTGCGGGCCTCCAGGCTCATCGCCGTGGACACGGAGACCACGGACCTGGACAACAAGGTGGCCGGGCTGGTGGGCTTATGCCTTTCCGTGCAGGCCAAGGCGGGATTCTACCTGCCGGTGGGGCACGTGGAAGGGCGCAACCTGCACCTGGAGGACGTGCGCAAGACCCTCAAGCCCATCCTGGACGATCCGTCCAAGCGCCTGCTCTTCCACAACGCCAAGTACGATCTCCCCGTCCTGGAGCGCCATGGCCTGTTGCCGGCGGACATCGAAAGGCCGGGCAAGCTGGCGGACACCATGGTGGCCGCCTACCTGGCCAATCCCGGCGAGCGCCAGCTCTCCCTGGACGATCTCTCCCTGCGGCATTTCGGCCATAAGATGATCCCCATCGAAGCCTTGATCGGCAAGGCCGGGCGCGGCGCGGCCGGCAAGCAGAAGAATTTCTCGGAGACGCCCATCGCGGAAGCCTGCCAGTACGGCGCCGAGGATGCGGACATCACCTACCGCCTGTGGGAATTATACGAGAAGGAACTGAGGGACAAGAACCTCGACAACCTGTACTTCGAAATGGAAATGGCCCTGTTGCCCGTGCTGCTGGCGATGGAAGGCAAGGGGATCACCCTGGACGTGGAGGCGCTCAAGGCCCTGTCGGTCCGCCTGGCCGAGGAGATCGTCCGCCTGGAAAAGGAGATCCACGCCCTGGCGGGCGGCGAGTTCAACATCGGATCCCCCAAGCAATTGCAGGAGATCCTCTTCGTGAAGCTGGGCCTGGACACCGGCAAGAAGACCAAGACCGGCTTCTCCACCGACGCGGACGTGCTCGCCAAATTGGAGGGCCGGCACGAGATCATCTCCAAGCTGCTCGATCATCGCGAATACGCCAAGCTGCAGAACACCTACGTGGAGGCCTTGCCTGCCTTGGTGCACCCCAAGACGGGCCGCATCCACACCAACTATTCCCAGGTCATCGCCGCCACCGGCCGGCTTTCCAGCATCAACCCCAACCTGCAGAACATCCCCATCCGCACGGAGCTGGGCCGCGTCATCCGCAAATGCTTCACGGCTTCCTCCCCGGACAAGGTGCTCCTGTGCGCGGATTATTCCCAGATCGAGCTGCGCCTGCTGGCCCACCTGAGCGGCGATGCGACCCTGCGGGAAGCCTACCGGCGGAACCTGGACATCCATACGCGCACGGCGGCCATCCTGTACCGCGTCCCGGAATCCGCGGTCACTTCCGAAATGCGCCGCAGCGCCAAGGTCGTGAACTTCGGCGTGCTCTACGGCATGGGGGCCCACCGCCTCGCCTCCCAGTTGCGCATCCCGCGGGCGGAAGCCTCCAAGTTCATCGACAACTACTTCTCCACCTATGCCATGGTCGACAAGTACATGACCGGGACCGTGGACAAGGGCCGCCGGGACGGCTACGTGGAGACCCTGGCGGGCCGCCGCCGCTATCTGCCGGACCTCCTTTCCGACAACCGCCTGGCCAAGGAGAACGCCGAACGCATCGCCGCCAACACGCCCATCCAGGGCAGCGCGGCCGATCTCATCAAGATCGCCATGATCCGGATCCACCATCGGCTGAAGGCCGGCCCGCTCCGCTGCGACATGCTGTTGCAGGTCCATGACGAACTGGTGTTCGAGGTGGACAAGGCCGACGTGGAAGGGGCTTCCCGCTTGATCAAGGCGGAGATGGAAGGGGCCATGCAGCTGGAAGTGCCCTTGGTGGTGGAAATCGGCACCGGATTCAACTGGCTGGACGCGCATGGCTGAGCGGGGCGTCCCTCCGAAATGCTATCTTGGTACCTGATTTTCCCGACCCGAGCCCAGGAAGGAACCCGTAACGCATGGCATCGTGCTGGAGTTTGAAATGGCCCGCTTGATACTCGGCGTGACCGGGAACATCGCCAGCGGCAAGTCCGAGACGGCCAGGCTGCTCCAGGAGAAGGGCTGCGCCCTGGTGGACGCGGACGCCGTGGCCCACGAGCTCTACGGCTACGACAGGGCCCTGGTGCAGCAGCTCGCCGCGGAGTTCGGTCCGGAGGTCATGCTGTCCAACGGGGCCCTGAACCGCAAGAAGCTCGGCAGCCTGGTCTTCGGCCGCCCGGAAGCCATGGCCGCCCTCAACCGCATCGTGCACCCGTCCCTCATCAACGCCATCCGGGAGCGCATCCGCTCCTCCCTGCGCGTGATGAACCGGCTGGTGCTGGACGCCGCGCTCATCGTGGAGCTGGGGTTCGCCAAGGAGGTGGACCATCTGGTGTTCGTCTCCGCATCCGTGCCCGTGCGCCTGGCGCGCCTCATGGAGCGCAGCGGCCTCACCCAGGACGAGGCCATGCGCCGCATAGACAGCCAGATGCCCGAGGAGACCAAGCTCCAGCACGCGGATTTCATCATCAAGAACGAAACCACGCGCGAGTACCTCCGGGAGCAGGTCGACGCGCTCTGGGACGAGATCCTCGCCCGCGACGCGCACGACGCCGATCCCGTGGAAGGCCCCGGCTGAACCGTCCCGGGGCGCACGATCCACCCCCCTCAGGAGGCAGTCTTGGACAAGAAAATCATCATCCTGGCCGTTTTGGCGGGCATGGGCGGGGTAGCCTTGGGCCTCTTCCGCTCCCCCGAGCGCAAGAACGCCCGGGGCCAGGACCTCTTTCCCCCGGAAAAGCTGCGGGGATACGTGGAACACACCCAAATCTCCGTCAAGGAGGACGGTAAAGGCGGGCGTCCCGTGCTCGCCGTCGCGGTCACGCCCTTCGGCATCAAGCCTGAACAGGTGTCGCCCACCGGATACGGGGCCCTCAAGGCGCTCCACCGTTCCTTCCCCAAGGCGGACTGGGTCTCGGTTTTCATCGCCGAGGATTCGGCCATGGCGGAGGCCTCCAACTGGGTGGGAGTGGCGGAGCTGCGCGGCGGCAAGGTGATGGTAACCGGCGGGATACCCACCCAGGCGCAGATCGATTCCCTGGGCAAGCTGGGCCGGCCCTTCAAGCGCCCCACCCAGGCGGACCTCAAGGCCGTCGCGGCCGTCTTCGACAGCACCGGTTCCCTGTCTTCGGAACGCTGGGATCTGTCGCAGAACCTCCTGGGCGCGGGCACGGGCCGCATCGACAAGTCGCACTTCTTCTCCCTGGACATGGAGACCAACGCCCTGCACGCGGCCGCCAAGGCCCAGGGCCTGGACCCCGATCAACTCCAGGCCCTGGTGCAGGGGGTGATCCTGTTCTACTGGTCCAAAGCCGGGGATCCCCTGTGAAAGCGGTTTTCCGCCCCCTTCCGGGCCCCGTCCCGCGGGCGCGGGAGGCCCTCCCGCCCGGTCCGGAACTTTTCCCCGGATCCCTTGTCTAACCCGCCGGGAGGCATCGTCCTTTCCGCCGAGGCCCTGGAGTCCGGCGATGCGGAGGATCGCGGATGGGTGCTGGCGTTCCAATCGGGAAGGGAAGAAGGCTTCAACCGCCTGGTGCTCAAGCACAAGGACCGCATCTTCGGCCTGTGCCTGCGCCTATTGGCCGGGAACCGGGAGGAGGCCGAGGATGCGGCCCAGGAAAGCTTCGTGAAGGTCTTCCACGGATTGGGGGATTTCCGCCTGGAGGCGAAGTTCTCCAGCTGGCTGTACCGCATTGCGGTGAACACCTGCAAGAACAGGCTGGTTTCGAGGCCATACCGGGAAGCCCGGCGCCACCGGGACCTGAAGGCGGCCGAATCCGACGGAGCGCCTTCCGCGCCCTCTCCCGCGCAGGTGCTGGAAGCCAAGGGCAAGCGGGAACGCATCGAGGCGGCCATCGCCGGCCTCCCCGAAGAGCAAAGGACCCTGGTGGTGCTCCGGGACATCGAAGGACGGTCCTACGAAGAGATCGCCGAAACCACCGGGCTCAATCCGGGCACGGTGAAATCCCGGCTGAACCGGGGCCGGCGGCAATTGCAGGAATGGTTGCGGGAATATCTGCGGGAATACCTGCCGACGGGAATGCTGATCGCCCTGGGTTGGCTGGGCGCATAGGATAAGCTGGAAGCCATGGAAGCACCGGACATGCATCTCGACGGCGACGCGCTCTGCGACTATGCGGAAGGGGCATTGGGCGCCTCCGCGCGCGCGGCCGCCGAGGCCCATTTGCAAGCCTGCGCGGACTGCCGGCGCGAGTTGCAGGCGATACGCGCGTATTTCCTGGAAATGGCCGGCCTGGAACCGGCCAAGGCTCCCGCGAATTTCCTCGCCAACGTGCGCGCCCGCCTCCCGCGGCCCTCCCCCTGGAAGGCGGTCCTGTTGGTCTTCATGCGCCCCTGGCGCGCCATCCCCATGCAAATCGCCGTCCTCACCGTCTTGGGGATCACCGTGATCACCGCCTATTTGTATCAGCGGGGCGGCCTCGAGGAAACCCGGGTCACCATGCTTCCGGCGCCCACCCCTTCCGCGCCCGCGGAAGGCTTGGCCAAGGATCCCGGGCCCGCGGTCGAGGCCGAGGAAAACGCGACGCGGAACGCCGGGGCCATGGAAAAGAAAAAGCGCGTTTCCCCGCGCCTGCGGGACGGGATGGACTTGGACGATTCGCCCCGGACGCGGTCGGGCGGACGGAACGGCGCTTCCGGGGAAGCGGCCGGATCGCTCGCCGCCGCGCCCGCGCAGGCGGACGAAGCCGAAGAAATGGAGCCGGCGGGCCGGGAGGATCGGGCCGTGATGCGGAGCCTGGCGAAAAGCGCGACCGCCAAAGCGCGGAAAGCCGAAGCGAGCGCGCCTTCCGGCTCACCCGTGGCCGGCAACGCGGTTCCCAAGCAGGCTTCCGCCGACGTCTTGCCCGCCATCGCGGTGCGGATGCGCGCCGCCAGGGACACCTCCGCCATCCTTTCCGGGCTCAAAGCCATGGGCGCGGAAATCGTATCGCGGCGGCCCGGCGACGGGATCCGCTATCTCCTCCAAGCACCGCCTTCCATGGTCGCGGAAATGCCGCCCTACCTGGAGCGGTACGGCAGGATCGAAAAGACCGGGGCGCCGCCTTCCGGGGATGCCGCCGTCCCGGCGCGCCTGCTCCTGCACCTTATCCTCCCCTGATCGCCTCCGGAATTTTTTTTCGCCCCGGCGGGAACTTTTCCCCGGAACCCCGGTCTTAAGGGTGTTGAGCTCGAACGCACATGGACCGGGGGCCTTTTCGGGGCTCCGCGGCCCACAACCCAAGGAGAACCCGAACATGTCGAGTCCCGCCCGAGTCGCCGCCTGCCTCTGCTCCGCCGCCGTCCTCTTCGCCGCCTGCTCCTTGAGAAAAGCAGAGATCTCCCCGGAAGGCAAAGAAGACCTCGCCCCAGGTTCCCAATACGAACAACCCGTCCTCGCCCCAGCTCCCGAGCGGGACCGGGCCGATGCCGCCTCGACCCGCTCCGAAGCCCGCAAGGTCCGCGAATCCGGTTCCCTGGACCGCCTCCATTCCGGCCAAGCCGCGTATCCGGCCCCGGAACCGTCCGCCAAGCAGGCCGCTCCGGCCTATATGCTCCCGGCGCCGGCCGAAAAGGCGCGCCTGGGCGGTCGCCGCGACGGCTTGCCGTACCGCGAAGAAGACGGTTACTCCCAGGACACCCCGTGCTCCCGCTGCCCGCCCCCGCCCCGGGCGAACGCGGAAGAATACGCGCCCATTTATGAGAACGCTTTCCTGGAGGCGCGCGCGAATCCCCTTTCCACCTTCTCCATCGACGTGGACGGCGCCTCCTATTCCAATACCCGCCGCCTCCTCCAGGAAGGGCGATTGCCTCCCGTGGACGCGGTGCGCCTGGAAGAGTTCATCAATTACTTCGACTACGAGTATCCCCAGCCCGCGGGATCGGATCCTTTTTCCATCACCACCGAGGTGGCTTCCACCCCCTGGAACCCGGACACCAAGCTCGTGCACATCGGCCTGCAGGGCCGCCGCATGGACTCGGAGAAGCTGCCGCCCAACAACCTGGTCTTCCTGATCGACGTATCCGGTTCCATGGCCACGCCGGACAAGCTGCCGCTGCTGCGGAACGGTTTCCAGATGCTGATCGATCAACTGCGCCCCCGGGACCGCATCTCCATCGTGGTCTACGCCGGGGCCGCGGGCATGGTGCTTCCCCCCACTTCCGGGAGCGACAAGGAGTCCATCCGCCAGGCCCTGGACCGCTTGCAGGCGGGCGGATCCACCGCCGGCGGCGCGGGCCTGATGCTGGCCTACCAGGCCGCGCGGGAGAGCTTCATCCAAGGCGGCAGCAACCGCGTGATCCTGGCCACGGACGGGGATTTCAACGTGGGCGTTTCCTCGGACGCGGAACTGGTCCGCCTCATCGAAGAGAAGCGCGAGTCCGGCGTGTTCCTGTCCGTGCTCGGCTTCGGCACCGGCAACCTGAAGGACTCCAAGATGGAGCAATTGGCCGACAAGGGCAACGGGAACTATTTCTACATCGACAACCTCGGCGAGGCCCGCAAGGTCCTGGTCGAGAAGATGACCGGCACCCTCTGCGCCATCGCCAAGGACGTGAAGCTCCAGATCGAGTTCAACCCCGCCTTGGTCGAGTCCTACCGCCTGGTGGGATACGAGAACCGCGTCCTGGCCGCGGAGGACTTCAACGACGACCGCAAGGATGCGGGCGAACTCGGGGCCGGCGCCGGCGTCACGGCCCTCTACGAAATCGCGCCCGCCGCCCCCGCCCGCCCCGAGGTCGATCCCCTGAAGTACCGGAATAACGGTTCTCCCCGCTGGCGCTGGGGCTTCGGATCCGGGGAAGGGGGCCGCAACGGAGAATTGCTCACCGTCAAGTTCCGCTACAAGCAGCCCGCCGGGACCTCCAGCAAGCTGTTGAGCCGCACCCTCCGCAACGGGGACGCGGCCTGGCAGGACGCCTCCGAGAACTTCCGCTTCTCCGCCGCCGCCGCCGGCTTCGGCCTCATCCTGCGCGGCTCGCGGTACCGCGGCAACCTGGACCTGGACAAGGTGGCGGCCATGGCCCGCGGCGCCAAGGGCCGCGACCTCCAGGGCCGCCGCGCCGAATTCCTGACCCTGGTGGAAACCGCCAAGTCCCTCGCCGGAGCGGACCAGGTGGGCTACCGCCAATACGGCGAGTGACCTTGATCCTCCCGGGCGGGGCCTTTTTCCGATAATTTAGAGGGATTTAGCGGGGGCTCCAAACCGGACAAGCCACAGCCCTCTTCGAGAGATTGAGCCCCGGGGTTCCCTGAACTATATTTCCGAGCCGCGTCCCGGGATGCGATTGGTCGTTTAGCTCAGCTGGTTAGAGTACATCGTTCACATCGATGGGGTCGAAGGTTCAAATCCTTCAACGACCACCAATTCTCCCCTCCCCCCTCTTTTCCCTTCTTCTCTTTTGCCGCTTCAGGTGATGGGCGTCACTCCCGTCCCGGAAGGAAGCGTGACCGGCATCGCATTTTGCCGCGGGGTCGCGACTTAGCTTCTCTCCCATGCAAACCCAGGAGGACTCCATGAACGCATCGAATCAGGCCCCCGCCACTCCCGCCGTCCGCCCATCCGCCCATCCGGCGCCCTCCGCGCCGCCCTCCGTCCAGGCGCCGCCCGTCCAGGCGGCGTCCGTTCCCAAGGCCCCCGGGGATAGACGCTTCGAAACCCTCCGGAGCGTGGACATGTTTTCCGTTCTCGAGGAAGCCGCCCTGCGCCGCGTCTCGGACTCCCTGGTCGAACGCCAGTATCCCTCCGGCTCCGCCATCGTCCATGCCGACGATCCCGCCGGCGGGCATTTCTTCATCGTGGCGGAAGGCGAAGTGGCCGTGGTCCTGGAAACGGCCGAAGGCAAGGAAACGGTGCTGGCCACCTTGCAGCCCGGGGATTTTTTCGGGGAGATGTCCCTCTTGGACGAAAGCCCCCGCGCGGCCACGGCCCGGGCGGTGCGTCCCACGCGCCTGATGCTGCTCCGCCGCGACGACTTCCGCCGCCATCTGCGGGAATGCCCGCAGATGGCCTTCGCCCTGCTCATCGAGATGAACCGGCGCCTGCGCCAGAGCAACCGCAAGGTGATGGGGCTTTCCTACCGCTCCATGCACGCGCGCGTGGCCGGAGCCATCCTCGGGCTCATGGAAGAGAAGGGCGTGCGCCAGCGCGAGGAGGGCGGCATGCGCGTGCTCATCCGCAATCGCCCGACCCAGAAGTTCCTGGCGGAGATGGCCGGGACCACGCGGGAGTCGGTATCCCGCACCCTGGCGGCCTGGGGCCGCAAGGGGTTCTTGCGGGCGAAGGGGCGCGATCTGTTCATCCTGGAGGAGGAGCAGATCAAGGCCCTGGCGGTTTGAAGAGACCCTCAGGCGACGGCGCGGCGCAGGGCCATGCCGCGGTTCCGGCGCATGCCGGCTTTATCTATCCCCGTGAATCCGAAATGGCGATAGGAGGGAGTGGGAATGGTATCGCCGGCGGCGCACCCGGCTGCGGTGACCTCGGGCCCCGGGCCTTTGACGAGGACCCCGTCGAAGCAGGAAAGCGGCATGCCGTCGATCGTGCAGAAAAGGGGGCCCATGCCGTTGGGGGTGGCGCAGGGTTCCCCCAGGGTGGGGCCTTTGCGGACGATCATCGGTCCGGTTTGCGCCTCCGGATCGGGTTTGAGGACGATGGACGCGGAATCCTTGCGCACGGCCGGATCCGCCGCCGCGGCGGGTTCCGGAACGGCGCCGGTGCCGGAGCCGGGCGGGAGGCATCCCAGATATCCGAACAGCGCGGAACCGCCCAGGAGGGTCAGCAATTTCCGATCGGGGGAGGGTTTCTTCTCGGGCATTCGGGCTCCTTTCATGGAGGATAGCGGTGAAGGAAATCACAGAACCAGACCCAGGGCCTTGAAGCGGCGCGGCACATCTTTGCGCAAAGCGTCGAAGTAAGCGGATTTGAACGCTTCCGAAGGCGGGATGCCCAGGGCGCGCAAGGCGCGATCTCCCGCGGGATCCGCGAACAAGGCGGCTTCGGCCGGATCGATCACGTCGCGCCGCAGGCCCGCCTCGATGAACCGGCTTGCGTAGGCGCGGATCCAGGCGTCGGAGGGCGCTTCGATCCAATCGGGACGGCGTTTCCGGCGCGGAAGGCGCGCCGAGGACAGGATGAGGAAACCGATGCGCGCGTGCAGCGATTCATCCTCCAGGATGGTCTCCAGGATGCCCTTGTATCCGGACGGCGGGAGCATGCGCAGGCTGGCGGAAAGCAGCCGGAACGCGGCCACCTCGCTGACGGCATAAGGGCCGCACACCATTTCCCAGAAGGCCTGGCGGGGGTCGCGGGCTCCTTCCGGGGCTCCCAGCCTGGCGGCTTCGAACGTGATCAACCCCGCGCTTCCCAGGGAAGCCGCCGCGGCCATGCAATAGCGGGCATGTTGTTGTTCCTGGAGGGTCATCCGGAGCGCCAGTTCCTGGATATCCATGGGGGCATTCAGCTCCACGCTCAGGCCGTGGAAACGGCGCGCCAGGGTCATGCCCTCGTATTCCGCCCGGACGCGGTTTTCCCAGCCCTCCCTGGCGGCTTTGCGCAGCCGCGGGGCGGGCCTGCCGGCGCTCAGGATGGGCAGCTCCGCGCGGTTCCGGCGCACCACGGGCTCGGCGGACAAGGCGGATTCGTCGAACTTGAGGGCCAGGGAAAGTCCGGCCATGGGGATTCTCCGGCGGTCGCAGGGAAGGATGCGGGCGGGCTTGCGACGGCTTGGAAGAAGGTACTTCTACGGGCTCGGGCGGATTGTCACGGTTCGGTAAGGTTCAGGTCGGAAGCGGTGCGGGCGCGGGAGGATTGAGGCTACGGGGAAACGGCGGTGGATCTTGGGGCTTGCTGCGCCTGGAAGCTTTTCGTCGGGAGTCGGGGGTCGGGAGTTAAGAAAAAAGGAGGGCATGCTTGCATGCCCGGTCTGTGACTCCGAAGTCTCGTGCTCTTTTTCTTAACTCCCGACCCCCGACTCCGAGGGGCGAAGCGGCAGGCTCACGCCTTTTGCCCGGTACCCCCGACCTCCAGCGAATAAACCTCAGGGAATCTCCCCAGCGGACAGACCCCACGGAGTCTTATTCGCACCGGAACTTCGTGCTCCCCGCCGGGATTTCCTCCGGGTATTTGCCGGTGAAGCAGGCGGCGCAGTAGTTTTCCGCGCCGCCCGGGGTCACGCCCAGCAGGTTCTTGGCGCCCAGGTATTCCAGGCTGTCCGCGCCCAAGAGCTTGCGCGTCTCTTCCTTGGTAAGGTTGCTGGCGATGAGCTCGGTCTTGGAGGGGAAGTCCATGCCGTAGAAGCAGGGATTGACCACGGGCGGGGAGCTGATGCGGATGTGCACTTCCCTGGCGCCGCCGTCCCGGAGCATCTTGGTGAGGAACTTGAGGGTGGTGCCGCGCACGATGGAGTCGTCCACCAGCACCACGCGCTTGTTGCGCAGCACGCCGGCGATGGTGTTGAACTTGAGCTTCACCTTCTGCTCGCGCACGTTCTGGGACGGATCGATGAAGGTGCGCCCCACGTAATGGTTGCGCAAAAGGCCGATGTCGAAAGGGATGCCCGCTTCCTGGGCGTAGCCGATGGCCGCGGTGTTGCTGGAATCCGGCACGGAGATGACCACGTCCGCGGCCACGGGATGCTCCTTGGCCAGGGCCTTGCCGATTTTGCGGCGGATCTTGTCGCAGCTTTCCTCGAAGATGCGCGAGTCCGGGCGGGCGAAGTAGACGAATTCGAAGACGCAATGGGCGCGGTGCGGCTTGGTGGCGAAGGTGGCGGATTCCAGGCCGTTGTCGTTGATGCGGCAGAGTTCGCCGGGCTTGATGTCCCGCACGTAGCTGGCGCCGAGCAGGTCCAGGGCGCAGGACTCGGAGGCGACCACCCAGGTCTTGTCCAGGCGGCCCATGCACAGCGGGCGGATGCCGTAGCCGTCCCGGGCCACGTAGATTTCCTTGTCGGTGAGGAACACCAGGCAGAAGGATCCGGTGAGCTGGGTCAGGGTCTCCATGATGGCTTCCGTGAGCGTCGCCTTCTGGGAGCGGGCAATCAAGTGCAGGATGATTTCCGTGTCGGATGTGCTCTGGAAGATGCTGCCTTCCTCTTCCATGCGCTTGCGGATTTCCGGGGCGTTGACGATGTTGCCGTTGTGGGCCACCGCGATGGGGCCGCGCTTGGTGGAAGCCAGCATGGGCTGGGCGTTGTTGATGTTGGAGTTGCCGGTGGTGGAATAGCGGACGTGGCCGATCGAGGCGATGCCCTGCATCGACTCGATCTCCTTCTCTTCCCGGTTGAGCTCGGTCACCAGGCCCATGCGCTTCAGGACGTGGATGTTCGCGCCGTCCGACGTGGCGATCCCGACGCTTTCCTGGCCGCGATGCTGGAGCGAATAGAGCCCCATCACCACCCGGCGGGTCACTTCGGGCCCGCCGAAAACGCCCATCACTCCGCATTCGTCATTGATACGTTCCAACCCGACCACCTTTTCGCGATGAGCCCTCCGGCGGAGCCGCCGAGCCCGGAAATATAGGACTTTGGGACGCTCCTGGAGGTCAATAAACTAGAAAATGGCCGCGCCCGGACGATAGGACTGGAACCCGGCCCCGGCCTTCCCTATACTCTCTCCTATAGACTCAAAAAGGCCCAAACAACGATGTCCCAAAGCATTTTTTCCGAGGTAGGCCGCGTTCTCGCCATCGGGGATCTGCACGGGAACTACTCCGGATTCAAGCGTATCCTCCAGGAAACCGGGCTCATCGACAAGCGCGGCCATTGGAAGGCGCGGAACACCCATCTGGTCCAGCTCGGCGACATCCTGGGCAGGGGGGGCGAGCCGGGCAAGATCTTCAATCTGCTGAAGCGCCTGGAGACGGAATCCCGGGAATGCGATTCCCGCGTGCACGTCTTGCTGGGCAACCACGAGGCCATGTCCATGAGCGGCCTCATCATCTACAACACCATGGAAGAGTTCCAGGACCTGGCCGGCGAGGATTTGCTCGAAGAAGGCTTCCAAGGCGCGCGCAAGCGCCCGCTGCCCGAGCGCCCGGCTCCCGCCGCCGCGAAGTCCTCCGCCCCGGATGCGAAGCCGGGCAAACGCCTGGACGTGCCGGGCTGCAAGGAGTTCCGCGCCGCCCTGTCGCCCCGGGGGAAAGTGGGAAGCTGGCTGGTGGATCACGATTCCGCCGTTTCCGTCAACGGGTACCTGTTCGTCCACGGCGGCCTCAACCGCGATCACGGGTGCATGCCCCTGGAAGACCTCAACGATCGCGTGCGCCGGGAATTGCGCGACGACGGCGCTCCCCAGGCGGGCAAGGACATCATGCTCCGGCGCGACGGGCCCCAATGGAACCGCGAATTCACCCTGAAGCCCACCGAGGCGAGGCGCCTGGAACTGGAAGAGGTGCTGGACTACCATCATTGCCGGCGCATGGTGGTGGGCCATACGCCCACTTCCTGCATCGATCCGGGCCGGGCCGGGCGCATCCTCCCCATGTATGGCGACCGGCTCTATTGCATCGATACGGGGATCGGCAAGACCTACGGCCAGAACCTGAGCGCGCTGAACGTGGAACGGGGAGCCGTTTCCGCCCTCTATTTCTGAGCCCGGCCTTTTCGGCCGGCCTTTTCGGGCCTGCCCCTTAACAGGGTGTTGAAAAGTCCGCGCGGGCGTCGGCCGGCTGCGCGGGCCGGGGCCTGCGTCGGACTCCGTCGCGATATTGCTCCGAATATCGCTCCTTCGCCCTCCTTGGCCGCGGCCCGCTCGCACGGCCTTTGGCCTCGCGGGGACTTTTTCAACACCCTGTTAAGCCTCCCCGGTCCGAACCGGCCCCCACCGCCCCTATACTATATTTCCTCCGGGCTTCCGTCGCCGCGGCTATCTTCGCTGCCGACGCGGCCTCCGGAGTCCATCCCATGGTAGCGCCCAACAGCGAATTCGAAGAGCAGAACCCGCAGCAGCAGATCAATATCGAGCTGTCGGAAGCGGCGGCGGACGGGATCTATTCCAACCTGGTCCTGGTGTCCCATTCCCCTTCGGAGTTCGTCATCGATTTCGCGCGGCTCCTGCCGGGCCCTCCCAAGGGCAAGGTCCACAGCCGCATCATCATGACGCCCATGCACGCCAAATCCCTGATCGCCACCTTGCAGGAGAACCTCTCCCGCTACGAGCGCAATTTCGGGACCATCATCCCTCCCGCCGGCCAAGGCCCCGGGGGGCAAAGGCCCGGCGGCGGCGAGTTCGACCTTTAACGCGGAACGTTCCATGAAAGTCGTTTGTTTGGACATGGAGGGGGTGCTGACCCCGGAAATCTGGCAGCATGTGGCCCGCCGCACCCAGGTGAAGGCCCTGAACCTCACCACCCGGGACGTGAAGGACTACCGCGAGCTGATGGACAAGCGCCTGGACATTTGCGCCGAACATGACGTCACGCTGGCGAAAATCCAAGGCTATATCGCGGAACTGGACGTATTCGAAGGGGCGCGCGGTTTCCTGGATTGGATCCGCGAGCGCTACCAGCTCATCATCCTATCGGACACCTTCAACGAGTTCGCGGACCATTTCATGAAGCAGTTGGGCCGGCCGACCCTGTTCTGCCACAACATCGCCTACAACCAGGCCACCAAGCGGCTCGAGTACTTCCTGCGCCAGGACAATGCCAAGGCCAAGGCCGTCCGGGCCATGCGTTCCCTGGACCTGCGCACCTGCGCCGCCGGCGATTCCTACAACGACATCCACATGCTCAAGGAAGCCGATGTCGCCACCTTCTTCCGCGCGCCGGCCAATATCAAGGATGAATTCCCCCAGTTCGGGAACCTGCAAACCTACGACGAGCTGAAGGATTTCATCGGCCGTTCTCTCTAGTGCCGTGATGCCCCGATCGCGGGCCGCTTTCGCCGAATCCGTCAATCGCAGCGCGCCGACAGCCAATCCCGGATGTCTTTGAGTTCTCCGGGCAGGATGGTGTGATCTTTGTCGTAGGCCTTGAAGTCCAGGCGGATGCCCTGGGCCTTCAGGAACGCGCATTGCGCCTCGCTCAACGCGAAGGGAAGCAGGGGATCCCGTAACCCATGGGTGACCAGGAATTCCTGCCGCCGGGCGACGGGGGAGAAGGCCGCCGGGTATTCCTCCCGGAAAGCGAGCCAGCCGGAAACGCCGCATACGCCGCCCAGGACGATGTCCGCGCGGAGCCCTGCGTCCAGGGCCATCAGGCATCCCTGGCTGAAGCCGAAGAGGAAGATGTCCTCCGGACGCACGCCCTGGGCCGTCAGTTCCCCGAGCAGCCCCCGGATCAGCTTGCGGCTGCGCAGGATGCCGGGAACGGCGTTTTGCATGAACTCTCCGCCCCCGGAAAAATCGAACCAGCTGAATCCCCCGTAATAATCGTCCGGGGCGTTCACGAGCAGATAGGACAGGGCATCCAGTCCCAGCTCCCCGGGCATCCAGGTGAATCCGTTCAGGGAATCCCCCAGCCCGTGGAAGACTACGAGCGCTTTTTCCCGGGGGCCGGGTCGGCGGGCCGGCACGTATTGGGAATCGAACAGGTCGGTTTTGAGCATGGGTCTCCGGTCTCGGGGCGGGACCGGGTCACCGTCCCAGGGGGGATTAACGCGCCTGTTGCAGGCGGGCGATGCGATCTTCCAGCGGGGGATGGGTGGAGAGCAAGGCCATCAGGCCCGCGGGCTTCCCGGAGATCTTGAGCGTGGCGATGGCCGCGCCGCGATCGTCCTCGGCATCGTGGCGGCCGAAGGCCCGGTGCAGGGATTGCAGGGCGCCGATCATCTTCTGCTTGCCCGCGAAGGCGGCGCCGCCCGCGTCCGCGCGGAACTCCCGATGGCGCGAGAACCAGGACACCACGAAGAGGCCCAGGCCGCTCAGCACCATCTCCAGCAGCATCACCACCATCCAGTTCCCGCCCATGCCCGAGGATCCCTCGTTGTCCCGGCCGCGTGAACCGATGGCGGCCGCGATGATGCGGGCGAAGAACATCACGAAGGCGTTGATGACGCCTTGCAGCAGGGTCATGGTCACCATGTCCCCGTTGGCCACGTGCGCGATCTCATGCCCGAGCACGCCTTCCACCTCGCTCTTTTCCATGCGGCGCAAAAGGCCGGTGGAGACGGCCACCAGGGCGCGGCTCCGGGTGGGGCCGGTGGCGAAGGCGTTGATTTCGGGGCTGTCGTACACGCCCACTTGCGGCATGGCGGGAAGCCCGGCCTTCTGGGCCAGGGAGTGGACCGTTTCCACCAGGTCCCCGAATTGCCCGGGGTTGCGCGGATCGATGACGGTCACGCCCATGGACATCTTGGCCATGATCCTGGAAATGGCGAGGGAGAAGAATGCGCCTCCGAATCCCCAGACCAGGCAGGCGATGAACAGCCCGGTATGGTTGGCGCCGTAGCCGTTGAGGTAACGGCTCACGCCCAGCAAATGCATGATGATGGAAATTGTCAGCACCACCAGGACGTTGGTGGCCACCAGCAGGAGAATGCGTTTACTCATGTTCGATCGACTCCAGTTTGCCTATGAAAGTATTATTTTGGGGTTCCGTAGCCCATGCCCAATCCCATTCCGGGACACGGGAAAGGCCGAAGGTACCGTTATGAAACAAAAAGCCGGGCATTTCATGCGAATTCAGCTAGACAAGCAAAACCGGGGCCAGAATCCATGATGCATGCGCTTACGGATCCCCAGACCTGGATCAGCCTGGTTACCCTCACGTTATTGGAAATCGTCCTCGGCATCGATAACATCGTCTTCATCACCATCCTATCCGGCAAGCTCCCGGTCGCGCAGCAACCGAAGGCCCGCCAGTTGGGATTGGCGGCGGCGCTCATCACCCGTCTGATGCTGCTCGCTTCCCTGTCCTGGATCGTCAAGCTCACCAACCCGCTCTTTTCGGTTTTCGGCCATGAGATATCCGGCCGCGATCTGGTCCTGATCCTGGGAGGCCTGTTCCTCCTCTACAAGAGCACGGTGGAAATCCACGAGAAGGTGACGCACGAAGAGGACATGGCGGGCAAGCCGGCGGCGGCGGGCAGGAAGGCGATCGGGTTCGGCAGCGTGATCCTCCAGATCATGTTCCTGGACATCATTTTCTCCCTGGACTCGGTCATCACCGCCGTGGGCATGGTGGACAACCTCTACGTGATGATGGCCGCGGTGATCATCGCGGTCCTCATCATGCTGGTGGCGGTCAATCCCATCAGCCATTTCGTGAACGAATATCCGACCATCAAGATGCTGGCGCTTTCGTTCCTGATCCTGGTGGGAATGGCGCTGATCGGCGAAGGCTTCGATGCGCATATCCCCAAAGGGTACATCTACTTCGCCATGTTCTTTTCCATGTCCGTGGAGGTTTTGAACATCCGGGTTTCCAAAGGAAAGAAATCGGGCATGACGCCCTCCAAGTAAAGGACCGCATTGAAGTTGAAAGCGGCAAGCGGAAACGGTGACGTTCCCTCCCGCCTTCGTCGCGAACCTCATCCGGATTTCCTCCCGGCGCCCGGTACGCATTCGCTTCCCTGCACTCGATCCGGGAGGCGGATGCGGGGGCGCCGAAAGCGTCCCGGCATTCCATGCGGACCGGGATCGCGGAGGCGGCGTCTCGCGCAGCGGCGAAAGGCCCTATCAAGCGATGGTAAAATCCGGCTTCCCGAATTGGGGATCTTCCCGCGCGGCGGTGCCGGCTCCCGGGTCCGGGGCGAGCGCGCCCGGGAAGGTAACACGGGTGTCGCCCAGGCTGGCACCCTTGCGGCACAAGGACGAAAACGTCCCGGGGCGGGACCGCATGCAAAATAATTTGACGATCGGAAATTTTACCGACGCTTTTTGAGCGCGTGATGCCGCGCACACAAGCAGTGGAGTCGCAATCCCATATCGTTCAGGTAAAATCATGGTAAATTCTCCCCGCGCACCCTGTTCGATTGGGAGGGGTTTTCGCTTACTTTGAAGCGTAACCACTGTGCTTAAAGGCCCGTTCGGCAGGGGTAGCCTGCGGGTTTCGAGGCATCGTAGGGAACTCCGGAGTCCGGAAGGTCCGGGGCGGAGCCAAGGTATCCGGTCGGCATTTTGAACCTAAATGAAATCAGGGAAAACAAAATTGAGTAGCAAGTTTGATAATGCAAAGAGTCCATCCGATGGAACGTTCGCTACCCGCTGGGACGAGCAATGGGTCCGGCAGTATGGGTATCTCGCACGTTACCGCGCCAAGCACAAGTCCTGGCCTTCCACCCTTGAGGAGTTTCCCAAGGGCAACCGCCTGGGGCAATGGGTGCACCGCCAGCGCGACCTCCAGGGCCGCAAGAAGCTGACCTCGGCCCGCGCGAAACTCCTGAACAAACTGGGTTTCCCCTGGGAAAAGACCGACGAGCGGGAGTCCCATTGGAGCCGGCAGTTCCAGTACCTCAAGGACTACCGCAAGGCCAACCCCGGCGAATGGCCTTTCGCCCGCGAAGAATTCCCCAAGGGCAACCGCCTGGGCTTATGGGTATGGCGCCAGCGCCAGAACTTCGCCCGCAAGAAACTGGAGAAGGATCGCCAGCAGGCCCTGGTCAAGCTCGGTTTCCCCCTGGTCCTGCCCGACAGCTGGGAGGGCCATTTCCAGACCCTGAAGGACTACCGCGCCAAGTTCCCGCAGCGCTGGCCCAAGGCCCGCGAAGAGTTCCCCGCCGGCAACCGCCTGGGCTTGTGGTGCCATTTGCAGCGCTGCGCCTACAAGGTGGATAAGCTGCTGCCGGAACGCGTCGCCAAGCTCAACCGCATCGGCTTCCTCTGGAGCGTCAAGAACCTGGGCTGGATGAAGTACTACGAACAGCTCAAGGACTACAAGAAGAAGAATCCGGGAAAGTGGCCGGCCCTGGAAGCCGCCGCCCTGCAGGACAAAAAGCTGATCTCGTGGTGCAGCGCCCAGCGCCACAAGAAGAAGCTGAAGAAGCTGGATAAGGAAAAGACCGACCTGCTGAACAAGATCGCCTTCCGCTGGTAGCGCGCGGGTTTCCGCGCGCGGGGTCCGGGCTCCTTGGGGGCTTGGCGCTCCGCCCTAAGGCTCGGCGATACATTGGTTCCGAATGACGGCCGCGGGGAACTCGCTGCGGTCGTTCGCATTCGCTCACGAATGCCGGTCTACCTCGGTGGGGCACCCGCAACCGTT
>DATENA010000137.1:0-13241 GCA_035275285.1 Fibrobacteria bacterium
CCCTGCCCATGATCGAAATAGAAAGCGTGGCTTCCCATTCCTACAACGTGGCCATCATGGCCCTGATGATCGCGGACTACGAGGACGGACTCCAGGTCAACCGCGAGGCCTTGCTGCGCAAGGCCCTTTTCCACGATTTCGAGGAGACCATCCTGTCGGACATCCCGCATCCCATCAAGCATCGCTTCAAGGGCGGGAAGCTGGGGCAGCTCCTCAAGGAAATCGTGCCCGAGCTCATCGAGAACGAGATCTTCAAGGAACTTCCCGACAAGCTGAAGCACCAGTACGTGCGCGCGGCCCTGAGCGCCAAAGAGGACGTGGAAGGCCAGATCGTGGCCGCGGCCGACGCCATGGACATCATCATGACCTCGTTGCGCGAACTGAAGCTGGGCAACCAGTATTTCGATCGCATCTTCGACGTGGGGCTGGGGATGCTGAAGAAATACGACCGCTTCAAGTTCGCGAAGCTGTTCGCGGAAAGCGCCAAGCGCTACAAGACGCGGGGCGGGGAACTGAACGGCCAGCCCACCTTCTCGGACGAGTTCGTGACCTGAACCGGTTCCGCCGCGCGGCCGCCATCCCTGCGGAGCAGGGTCAGGGGAACGGGCCCGCGGGCCGGAGCAGCAGGAAGATGACGCCTCCCGCCGCGGCCAGGTTCAGGATATTGTCGACGCGGCCCACGGCGTGCTGCCTAGGCGAATAGTCCCCGCCCACCATGATGCGCCGCTCCGCGCGGATGTCCATGAAGGCCGTGAGCGCGAACTTGAGAGCCAGCAATCCCAGCGCCCACGGTTGCACCGCCGACACCTTGAGCAGGACCAGGTAGGCGGCGGGCAGCACCACGTAGAACACCAGGTTCAGCCGGATCAGGCCCGCGACCCCGGAAGGCCCCTCCGGGTCCCGCCCGGGGCCCGACTCCGCGAGCATGGCGCGGAACTGCTCGGTCTTCTCCGAGAGATACGCGTAGGAACTGGTGAGCTGGTGCAGGTTCATTCCGGCATAGATCACCGTCAGCACGGTCGAAAGCTTGGTGACGAAGAGGAGGGTGAGCATGGCGGGACGGCGGAGGGTCAGTCCTCCATCGACTCCTGGATGCGCAGGAAGGATTGGTAGCGGAACCCGGGCAGCCTGCCGGAAGCGACGGCCTCGGTGATGGCGCAGCCGGGCTCGCCTTTATGCGCGCAATCGCGGAAGCGGCAGTTCTGCAGGAAAGGGCGGAAATCCCGCCAGTAGCCGGCCAATTCCTTTTTGGCCACGCCGCGGATGCCCAGTTCCCGGATACCGGGCGTATCGATGATGCAGATGCCGCCCGCGCGGTACAGGTTGGACCAGGTGGTGGTATGCCTGCCCTTGCCGTCCCCCTTGCGCACGTCCCCCACTCCCGGGTCCGAATCGGGGATGAGCTTGCGGATCAGGGAGGATTTGCCCACGCCGGAAGGCCCGCTCAGCACCACCTTCAGGCCTTCCAGGGCCTTGCGCAACTCGTCCATGCCCCTGCCCTGCTTGGCGGAGACCGATACCACGGGATAGCCCACGGTGGCCAGGTATTCCAGCTCCGCGGGCAGGGAGGGATCCAGATCCGCCTTGTTCATGCAGATGATGGCGTTGATGCCGAAGATCTCCGCCAGGGCCAGGTAACGGTCCACCAGGCGGGGGTTGAAATCCGGCTTCTGGGGCGTGGTCACCACCACCAGGGCATCCACGTTGGCGGCCAGGATCAGTTCCTGGGCCAGGCGATCCTTGGGGCCGGGGCGGGAGATCTTGCTGGTGCGCGGGAGGATGCCGGTGATCATGGCTTCCTGCTGGGTGCCGGCCCGGATGAAGGTGACGCGGTCGCCCACGGCGAAGTTGGAGAATCCGGAGAGGTCGATGGTGGGGCTGTATTGGCACTGGTATTCGTCGCCGTCGTCGCCGGAAACGGTGGCGGTGCGGCGCTGGACTTCCACCAGCGTGCCCAGGAGCGGGGTCGCCGGCCCGTGGCCGGTTCCGGAACCCGGCCCGGTCGGCCGGGACGCTTCCAGGTCACCCTCCATAGCCGTCGGCTTCCAGTTGTTCGAGCTCCTTGTACAGGGCCGCCAGGCTTTCCTCGGCTTCCTTCTTCTCCTTGGCCAGGCGGATGGACAGCGCCTGGTCCGCGTAGGTATCGGGCAGGCAGAGTTCCGCGTCCAGGGTCGAGATCTTCTGGTCCAGGCCGGAGATGGCCAGTTCGATTTCGCCCCAACGCTTCTCGGCCTTGCGCTTCTGCTTCTCCGCTTCCTTCCTGGCTTCCCGTTCCGGGGGCTGGGCCGTTCCGGCCGCGGCGGCCTTGGGCGGCGCGGAGGGCGCGACGTTCGCGTTCGCCAGCTTGGACAGGGCGGGAGGTTTGGCCTCCTGGGGCCTGGACGCGGGCTTGCCGGCCGCCTTGTCCCCGCCGACGGGATAGCGCTCGTCGCTTTGCAGCTTGTCCAGATAGTACTGGTAGTCGCCGGGATAGTCCGTCACCTTGCCGTTCTTCACCAGGATGACTCGCGTGGCGATGTTCTCGACGAAGTAGCGGTCATGCGAGACGAACAGCACCGTGCCCGTGAAGGCGTCCAGGGCGCGCATCAGCAACTGCTTGGAATCCATGTCCAGATGGTTGGTGGGCTCGTCGAGGATGAGGACGTTGCAGTTCTGCAGGAGCAGGCGGCACATGCGCACGCGGGCGCGTTCGCCCCCGGAGAGGATGCCGAACTTCTTGAAGGCGTCGTCGTCGCTGAAGAGCATGGCGCCCAGCACCGAGCGCAATTGCTGGGTCGGGATCTTGGGAAGCGAGTATTCCAGGTAGGTGATGAGGTCCATCGCCGCTTCCGCCGGGGTGGGCTCCTCGTACTGGGCGAAATAGCCGATCACGACGTTGGCCCCCACGGTCACCTTGCCGCGCGTGGGCTTTTCGATGCCCTGCAGCACCTTGAGCAGGGTGGTCTTGCCCGCGCCGTTGGGCCCCACCAGCACGGCGTGGTCGCCCCGCTGGATGCCGAACTTGCCGTCGCGGAAGATCTCGTGATCGCCGTAGGCCTTGTCCACGTCCTCGGCTTCGAACACCCATTGGCCCGAAGGCGGGGCTTCCGGGAACTTGAGGCGGATGGTGGAGACGCCGCCCGGGATCACGATGCGTTCGATCTTGTCGATCTGCTTCTGCTTGCTCTGGGCCTGGGTGGCCTTGCTGGCCTTGGCCTTGAAGCGCTCCACGAACCGCTCCAGGCTGGCGATCTCGTCCTGTTGCTTCTTGTGCGCCTTGAGGAGCTGCTCCATGCGCAGCGCCTTCTCTTCTTCGTAGCGGGTGTAAGGCACGGGATAATAGGTCAGTTGGCCGTTGGTGATCTCCAGGATGCGATCGCAGGTGCGGTCCACGAAGGCGCGATCATGGGAGATGAGGACCAGGCTGCCGGAATAGTCGCGGATGTAGCTTTCCAGCCAGACGATGGATTCCAGATCGAGATGGTTGGTGGGCTCATCCAGGAACAGGGTGGTGGGCTGGGACAGCAGCACCTTGGCCAGGGCCACGCGCATGCGCCAGCCGCCGGACATGGCGCCCAAGGGCTTGTCCTGCTCGTCGTTGCTGAAGCCGAGGCCGGCCAGCACGGTGCGGGTCTCGCTCTCGGCCGCGTAATAGTTGCTGCGGATGAGCTCGTCCTGGAGGAAATCCATGCGGTTGAGCTCCGCTTCCGTGGCTTCGCGTTCGCCCAGGATGGCGTGCAGCCCGTCCAGCTCCTTGGCGAACTCCAGCGCCTCGCTGAAGGCCTGCAAGGCCGCTTCGTAGACCGTGGCGCCCTGGTCCTCCCCCAGGTGCTGGCGCAAATAGCCGATCTTGACGGAATTGGAGCGGATGATCTGGCCCGCATCGGTCTGTTGTTCCCCGCACAGGACCTTGAGCAGGGTGGTCTTGCCGGATCCGTTCGGCCCCGCCAAGCAGATCTTCTCCTTGTCCCCCAGTTGGAAGGACAGGTCCTTGAAGAGATATCTATCGCCGAAGGAAAGGCTGAGGTTGCGTACGTCAATCATAATCGAAGGTGCGCCTTAAGTTAATTAAATGTTCGCCCTGCCCTTGTCCCGGACCCGGATCCCGGCGCTTGGCGAGGCCGCCCCCCCGCTTTGCGGAGGTTATCCCGAATAGCTACCATTATCCGCATGTTCGGCGACTGGGTCAAACTCGCGCGGCTGGCCAACGCCGCGACGGCGGGAGCGGGGGTCTGGCTCGGCCATGCCTGCCTGCCCGGCCCCCTGGCCTGGAAGGCCGCCGCCCTGGGATCCGGCGCCATGGCCCTCCTGGCCGCCGCCGGCAATATGCAAAACGATGTGCTGGATTTACAGGCCGATCGCATCAATCGCCCCGACCGCCCCCTGCCTTCCGGGCGCGTGGCGCGGGGCCGGGTCGCCGCGGTTTCCGCGGTCCTGTACCTCCTGGCCGTCCTGGCGGGCTTCGCTTTGGGCGCATCCGAGGGTTTCCTGACCTTCGGGATGGGCCTGCTCCTGTGCGCGTACAATCTCAGGCTCAAGGCCATGCCCCTCTGGGGTAACCTGGCGGTGGCGGCCCTGTGCGCCCTGGCCATTTACCTGCCGGAACTGGGCCGCTTGCCGGATTATACCCTCATTCCGGTGCTTTTCGCGTTCCTGACCACCCTGGCGCGGGAAGTGGCCAAGGACGCGGAAGACGTGGCCGGAGACACGGCCATCGGCTATTCCACCCTGCCCATCCGCTTCGGACAGGGAGCCGCCAAGGGCGTGACGGCCGCCGCCTGCATCCTGGTGGTGCTGTTGCTGCCGGTGCCCTGGCTGCACCTGCGCTACCATACGGGCTATGCCGTCCTCGCCGCCCTGGGCCCGCTGCCCCTGCTGGCCACCATCCTGGCCGCCCTCAAGCTGCCGGGAACGGATTGGAGGGCCGTACAGAGGCGGTTGAAGTGGACCATGTTGGCGGGGATGGGGGCGATACTGGCGGGGGTGTTGTGAAGGCGGGGGGAAGAGCGAAGAGCGATCGGGAAAGCGGGAGGGAAGAGACGCGGCGGCGCTCGGGGGGGATCCACGTCGGGAGTACAGGCAGATACGGTGCGTCCGCGGCTGCGCCCTTCGGAGTCGGGGGTCGGGAGTTGAAGAAAGGGAAAGAAAGCATGGCCGGCATGCTCCGTGGCTGACTCATCAGCCCCTTTCTTCAACTCCCGACCCCCGACCCCTTACTCCCGACGGGATGCGGTTCAGGAACGAATCCCTCCCCACACACCGCTCCCCATCAAGCGCTCCTCTTCCTCAGTACCGGATATCCAAGGACCAGTAGTGAGCAGGACTCAACGTCTCATGGCTCTGGTACGCGTATTGGAACCGGAACAGGGACCATTGCAGCCCCAGGCCGGCGGCGAAACCGGGTTCTTGTTCCCCGAAAGGGAAACCGGCGCGGGCGAACAGGGTGTTCCTCCAGGCCAATTCCAGGCCCAGGGGCCAGACCAATCGTTCGTCATTGCGGGTGCGGGCGTCCGCTTCCGCGGCGGCGGCGAAGCCGGCGCCCAAGGCGCGGGAATAGGCCAGTCCGGCCTGCAGGGCCGTGGGCGGGAAGGGATCGCGGTTGGCGGCGTCCTTGGCCCGGGAGTCCCAGAAGTCCGCGTTCACGGCGCTCACCCCGGCCACCAGGCCCGGATAGAGGAAATAGCGCGCTCCCGCGCTGACCACGCCGGAGGAATAGTTGGCGTTGGCGATGCTGTTGCCCGCGTAGCCCACGGTGGCGCCCCAATGGAGCTTGCGAAACACGCCCGCTACCCCCGCCTGGGCCTTGAGCGTATGCGCGCCGTAGGCGGAGGTGGACCGGTCCTGCTCGCTGAACCCGGGGATATCGTCGAAACCCAGATAGCGGGCGTTCAGGAGGACGCAGTAGCCGCCGGCGGGGATGGACCAGGAAATATGGCTGCTGCTGGCCTGGAACTCGGAGAAAGGATACCCCTTGCCCAGCACCAACGCGCCGGAATCGGCGGCCGGAGCCGCGGGATTGAGATCCATTTCCCCGGCCCCGTCCGCCAGGGCCACGCCCGAACCTCCCAGGCCCACCACGCGCGGGGACAAGGGCAGTTTCAGGAACTTGAAGCTGGCTTCGCCGAATTGGCGATCGAACTCCAGGGCATGGGAGGACGCGAAGCCGGCCAGAACCAGGAAGAAGAGCCAGGCCGGGGCCGGTTTGCGCGCTTGCATAGGGGGATAAACTAAAAAGATTCGCTCAAAGGGTGAACCGGAAGCCCACGGCGAAGGGATTGACGGTCAGGAGACCCCTTTCGGCCACCACCGCATAGTCGAAGAGCAACCGGTGCTTGCCCCAGGGAAGCCCGTATCCCAGCCCCGCGGAGACATTGCCCTGGTCCATGCCGGCCCGGACGTTCAACCGGTCGCTGAGATGGCAATCCACCCCCAGGCGCAGGGCCTGCGCGTGGAAATTGGCGTCCGAGGCGTACAAGTCCCGCTTCAACTGGTAGTCCAGGCCTTCCGCGGCCAGATCGAAGGTCTTGCTCCAGGCCCGCGCGGTGTAGAACACCGCGGCCACCAGGGTCTTGGGCATGAAGTCCGAGGCGGTGCGCTCGAAGCCTTGCGCGTCCTCGTTGGTCAAGGTCGTCTGATCGAAATCCGCCGACAGATCCTTGTTGATGCCCAGGTTGCGGACGGCCACGCCGGTCTTGAGATCGGGGGTCCAGCGCTTGTACCAGCCCAGGTTGAAAACCCCGATCACGTTCACGTTGCCGGTGCCGCCCCCCAGGTCCGGATTGTAGGAATACCATTGCACCGCCGCCCCGAAGCTGTTGCTGCGGGAGACTTTCACGCCCAGGCCCAGGTAGCTGCCGATGGCCTGGGGCCGGGCCGTGCCCAGGGGTTTCTCGTCCCGGTCATAGGCAGGCACGTCGAAATCGCCCCGGTTGAGGACGCCGACGCCCAGCCCCATGTTCGCGGCCACCCGGCCCTGGATGCCGGCATAGCCGCCATTGCGGGACAGGGTGCGGATATCGGCGCCCACGCCCACCTGGGTCTGCCGGTTGAAAGGCAGGATGGCGGGATTCCAGAAGGCGGCCGGCATGGCCTCTTCGGAAGCCGTGCCCGTATTGCCCATGCCCAGTTCGCGGATGCCGCCGCCCATGCGGTCCAGCCAGCCTTCGTGGGCGCCCAGGACCTCATCCTCCGACGCCGGGGCGGAAGCCGCCAGGCCCGCCAGCATCAGGCCCATCGCCGCAAGCGAGCGCATCATGGGCCTCTCCCGTGCACGGCGATGGCCTTGCCCCAGCCCTTTTCGCCCTTATCGGATTCGACCAGGATGTAATAGGTGCCTACGGAAACGTGGCGGCCGCTCGAATCCTTGCCGTCCCAGCGGTCCTGGAGGGGATCCTCGCTCCGGCTGCCGCCGCCTTTGCGCCGTGAACCTTTCACGATGGTCTTCACCTTTTCCATGGCATAGTTGTACACGGTAATGGTGACGTTACCCTCCTTCTTCAGGCGGTACCCGAGATTCACGTATTCGGGGCCGCCGTCGGGCGCGGTCCCGGAGAACAGGGTGGGAAAGGTGATGACCTCCCCCAGGCCGCCTTTCAACTGTTTCAGGCTGTTCACGTTGGTCCATAGGCCCTTATTGCTCCCGCCGGTCTTGCGCAGCAGGAGCCCTTTGAAGGTGCTTCCCACGGCCAATGCCGTCTCCTCCCCCTGCTTCGCCACGGCCAGGTTGGTGAGGCCTCCCTGGCCGCGCTGGACCGGGAGCCCGTCGGCCTCGTCGTAGATCACGTCGGCGAAATCCCCCGCGCCTTTGTTGGCGGAGATGGAGTCCTTGCGGAACAGCACCAGGCCCGGATCGTCCAGGTTGAAGTTGACGAAGGTGGTGTCGCCGATGTTGGCGGCCTGGGGGGCGGGATTGAAGCCGGTCAGGGAATCCGGCGCGCTGGCCACGCCGGCGATGCGCGGCGGCTTGCGGAAGGTGAGACCGTGATCGTCGCTGAAGAAATATTCCGAACCGGAAAAGACCCAGAGGAGGTTGCGCCCGGGATCGACGTGGATGGACTGGATGCGGATGGGACTGGAGGGCTTGGCCGAGGGCAGGGACACCTTGGGGAAGTCATTGCCGGAAAGGAGGCCGCGGCGCAGGCCGGTATGGGTGCCGATCAGGAGCCACACGCCGTCCCGGGCCGAATCCACCGCCAGCGCGGCCACGGAATCCGGGAACCCGATTTCCCGGGCCACGGTCAGGATGGCGGTGACGGGGCATTTGGCGTTGACGGCGCAGCGTATCGCGGCCGCGGCGGTGTCTTCGCCCTCGGGCAAGGCGCGGAAGATCAAGGAGTCCCCGGAGACGGGATCCTGGCCTTCGGGTTTCGCCTTGGAGAGGGCGATGCCGCCGTAGCCCGCGCCCACGATGAGCGTATCGTGCCACAGCGCGAGGGCGGAAAGCTCCACGCCCAGGGTCACCTGCTCGTTCTTGCCGCCGGGGCGGAGGAAGGCGAGGGTATCCGCCTTGGCTTTCCCGTCTCGGCCCAGGGAAGCGAGGCCGCCCACGGTGACGCTGTCCGATTGGCCGTAGCCGAAAAAGACCAGGGCCGAAGACGCGCGCCCCAGGCCGCCGCCGATGCCGCCTTTGTAGGGCAAGGAACCGTTGCGGATGTCCAGGACTTCATGGAACGGATCGATGCGGCTGAAGGACAGCCCGTCCGAGGCGAAGGCCCAGAAGCCGGCCTCGTCGGCTATGACGCGGGAGATGTGCTTGGAGATCAAGGGATCGCTTTGGCAAATCCCCAGGCCGGCGGCCAGGCCCAGGCACGCGGCGGCGCGCCGGAAGAGGAGGTTCATGTTTTTACGCAAGCGCTTACCGGTAGTTCGTGAATTGGCATTCGAAATCCAGGTCGGCCCGGCGCACGGCGGCCATGGCCTCCTGCAGATCGTCCTTGCTCTTGCCGCTCACGCGCAATTGTTCTCCCTGGATGGAGACCTGCACCTTGAGCTTCAGTTCCTTGATGAGCTTCACGATCTTCTTGGCGTCCTCCTGCTCGATCCCGGATTGGAACTTGGCGGTCTGGCTGACGGTCATCTTGCCGCCCGCCTGGGGTTCCGAGTATTTCACGGTCTTGGGGCCGAGGCCGCGCTTGACCAGGCGGCCCTCGAACATGTCCCGCAGTTGGCCCAGCTTGAATTCATCGTCGGCGACCAGGGTCACCACGCTGGTCTTGGGCTCCAGTTCGATGCCGGCCTTGCTGCCTTTGAAATCGAAACGGATGCCCAATTCCTTTTGGGTGGCCTGGACCGCGTTGCGGAGCTCTTCCGGATCCGTTTTGCAGACGATGTCGAAGGAACTTTCAGACGGCATGAGGCTACCCCGGTCTATTGATTAGAGTTCAAAGTTCAAATTGCAAAGTTCAAAGTGCAAAAGTAGGAATTGAAGAAAAAAACATGGAACCATTCATTGATTTCCCGCGTTCGGGCGATGTTGGAGCGACCCGTATCCAAATTTGAATTTTGCACTTTGACTTTTGCCTTCTCTTTTCCGGCTTCACTGATCCCGCATATCCACGACTTCCGCGCCTTTGGGGACGGCGAAGGCGAATTCCCGGTCCTTGAGGCCCGCATTGCGCTTGACCGACGTGACCGTGTATTCCGCCTCGTTGCCGGAAACGTCGCGGCTGGAGATGCGGTGGACGGAATAATCGCTTTCGTCCAAAAGCACCGCCAGGCTGTCGAGGCTCTTCATGGCGCGGGAGGGATCCAGGCGCATTTCCAGGAATTCCTTGCCGCCCTCCACGGCCTTGCCGATCGAGAGGGGATCCGAATCGAGGAAACGCAGCAGCACTTCGCCGGGAAGCGGCTTGTCCTCCATGTCCCGCGCGCGCTTCAGGATCACCTGGCGGTTCTGCGCATGGTATTCCCAATAGGTCTCGCCGTCCGAGACATAGGTGCCGCCGGGAATCTCCAGGCGGAACTTGGACGCGCCTTTGAGCAGCAGTTTGCCTTGGTATCGATCCTGTTTGTCCAGGGCGGCATTGTATACGGAGGCCTTGAACTTGAGGGACAGATCCTTGGCCTCGCGATGGAAAGCGATGGCCTTGCCCAAAGCGGCGCGAGCCTCGGCGGCCGCAGGAGCAGCGGCAGCCATGGGCGGAGCAGAGGCCGCAGGCGGAGCAGAGGCCGCAGGCGGAGCAGCATCCGCAGGCGGAGCCGAAACGCTAACCAGGATGAAAGCGGACAGAAGCCACAAGGGTCGGAAGCGGAGAAGGGAAATCGCGGAATCCGGCATCGAACCACCCCAAAGGAAAGAGAACGTCTGGTAATAAACAAATTTGGCGCAAAAAGCCAATGACCCACCCTGTCCGGAACACCTCCTGGCCGGATAAAGCCACCCGCGAGGCCTTTTTCCAGCGGGAAAGCAGGGCAACGGCAAGGGGAATAAAGTTTATCCCCCGGGGAAATTTTCTTAAATTTATGCCTATGGAAAACGCCTCCCCCCTGGACGAAAAGCTCCAAATCCTTAAACGCATTGAGGATATCGGAAACCGCGACTTCGACGGAGTGGATGTCACCAAGCTCCTGAAGGGATACCTCCATTCCTCGGATCCGGAGATCATGCTATCCGCCCTGCAGGCCGCCAGCAATTACGTCTCGGACGAAAGCCTTTTCCAGGAAATCTTCAAGATGGCCCATGATTATCCCGAAGAGGAGATCCGGGCCATGGCCAACAGCTGCCTGGGCGCCGTCATCCAGGACGGCCTGGAATACGAGGACCAATTGCCTCCGGGATTCCCTTCCGGCTACGCCTCCGTCACGCGCGAGTTCTACCAGACGGTGCGGGATTTCCTGCTGGCCAAGGTGGACGCCCTCATGGAAAGCATGGAAGTGCGCCGCCGCGCCCTGGAGGCCCTCGGCTATCTCGGCTTCCAACCGGAGGTCCGCCAGATCGTGATGCGCTTCTACCACCAGGCTCCCAACCCCTACGTGAAGGTCAGCGCGCTCTACGCCATGGGCCTCATCAAGGATGCCGTGTTCGAAAGGCTGATCCTGGAGGAACTCTATTCCGTCAGCGAACCCGTGCTGCTGGAAGCCGTCCACTCCGCGGCCGGACTGGAATTGCATGCCGCCGAAGAGCGCCTGATGCAGCTTTCCAAATCCCCGAGCACGGACATCCGCTACGAGTCCGTAGTCGCTTTGGGCGCCGTGGCCCCGATCTCCCGCTTGCCTGAGATCATCAAGAACCTGGAAGCCAACGAACAAAGCGAAGAAGTCCGCGAGGCCATCCTGGTCGCCAAGAGCTGCCTGAAGCAGCGCTCCGCCCTCAACAAGGGCGAGTCGATCTGGGACGACAATCTGATACTCAATGAGATTGAAGACATTTTGGACAACCCGGAGTCGGAAGACGAGGGGAACGCTTCGAATAACGATGGAGTTTAAGGGAATCCATTGTTCCTGAACGAGATCACGTCGGGAGCCGGTGTCCAATTGCCCTCATTTTCCCGATCCATCTCTTCCTCTTCCCCGCATCCCGCATGGACCTGACCCACCCCTTCTTCTCCGGCATCGCCGGCACCGGCATGAGCGCTTTGGCGCAGTATCTGGCGTTCCAGGGCACGCCGGTATCGGGTTCGGACCGCAGCCTGGACCGCGGCGCGGAGACAGGCAAGCGCGCCTATTTCGAACGCATCGGCATTACTCTGGCGCCCCAGGACGGCAGCGGGCTGGACGGGTGTTCCTGCCTGGTGGTCTCCACCGCCATCGAGGCCCGGAACCCGGAAGTCCGGAGAGCGCAGGCCTTGGGCCTTCCGGTCGTCCACCGCGCGGACCTCCTGGCCGAGCTGGCGCGGAGGCGCAAGACCATCGCCATTTCCGGCACTTCGGGCAAGTCCACGGTGACGGGCATGGCCTTCCACGTGCTGGAAGCGGGCGGCCTGCAGCCCTCCCTGATCACCGGTGCCAACCTGGCGTCCCTGGTGGACGAAGGCCTGCTGGGGAACGCCAAGGCCGGCGCGGGCGAATGGCTCTTGATCGAAGCGGATGAATCCGACGGCAGCCTGATCCGATACGCCCCGGAACTGGGCGTCATCCTCAACGTGGAAAAGGATCACAAGGAAGTGGGGGAATTGCTCCCCCTCTTCAAGCGCTTCCGCGATCAGACCGCGCGCCGCGTGATCCTGAACGCGGACGACGAGCATTGCGCGGCGCTGGCGCGGCCGGGCGATCTCCTGTTCCGTCCGGGTTCCGTGGCCGACGGGGCGGCCGCGGACATCGTCCTGGGGGATTGGGACACGCGCTTCACCTTGGCGGGAACGGCTTTCCATCTCAACGTTCCCGGCCGCCACAACCTGGCGAACGCCATGGCCGCCCTCGCCATCGGGCGCGAGCTCGGCATCGCCTTGCGGGACTGCGCGCGCGGCCTGGAGAGCTACCGGGGCGTGGAGCGGCGCCACGTGCGCGTGGGCGACGCAGGCGGCGTCACCGTGGTGGACGATTTCGCGCACAACCCGGCCAAGGTGAAAGCCTGCCTGGAAACCGTGAAACGCGCGGCGGACGGATCGAAGCGGCGCATCCTGGCGATCTTCCACCCCCACGGCTTCGCGCCCATGAAACTGATGGGCCGGGACCTGGTGCAAGGCGCGGTGGAGGCGCTGGACGCTTCGGACGTCCTCTACATGCCGGAGATCTATTATGCGGGCGGCACGGCGGACAAAAGCATTTCCTCGGCCGATCTGATCCGCGCGGCCAATGAGGCCATGGCCGCCAAGCCCCGTTCCGGCGGACTCGGCGGCCATGGCGCGACGGACGCCGGCGGGAATGGATTCGCCCGCTTCTTCCCCACCAAGGAAGAAGTCCTCACCGCGGTCGCCCGGGAAGCGCGACCCGGAGACTGGGTGGTGTCCATGGGGGCAAGGGATCCGTCCCTGGGGGATTTCGCGTCCCGGCTGTTCCGGGCCTTGCAGGACCGGGCCGCGGGCTCCAGGCGCTGAAAAGGCCGTCGGCGCGATACATTCCGGCGATCCGGTGCGGCCTTTTACGCCGGCGGACTGCTCTACAGCCTGGTCGATACCCGATTCGCCGTCAAGCGGGACCTGGCGCACAGGCGAGCCCGGAACTTCGGCTGGACGCCAACCGTGACTCCGAACCCGAACGGCGGAGTGCGGGCGGGCGCCCTGGCATATCTGCGATTTTAGGCCGATCAACCCGACTGCGGGCGCATGCCGGCACCGCATCCTGCTTTTCGGACCCGCAAGAGTTGACAAAGGGCGGTTTTTTTT